>DATLVC010000099.1:0-3743 GCA_035577685.1 Micropepsaceae bacterium
GCACAAAATCGCCGCGGCGTGGGACGTGCCCATGGCCTTTTCTTTGCTTGAGCGAGACTTGCCGCCAGGCGGCACGTCTCACGCCATCCCCCTCGGGGGCATCCTCATGCTTCGACAGGCTCAGCATGAGGATGAAAACCAACCCTCACCCTGAGCTTGTCGAAGGGTGGACCAGCCCGCCGCGCCACGCGTGGCGAGAACAAGATGTCGTGTCTCCCGGGCAAGCGGCAAGCGCGGGATTCTTTGATTCAACCAACCGCAGAACTGCTATGATCGGCGAACGAGGTAGCTCGGGAGGCGGCCTATGAAATTCCGGACCATTCGAATCGCAGCAATGGTGGCCCTCGCGTCCGCATGGGCCGGGGGGGTGGCGGCGCAAAGCTTCACGCCGGCACCGCCCGGCAAGGCGCTGTTCGATGGTCTGTGTACGGATTGTCACGGCGTCAACGGCACCGGCGACGAGGCGCCGGCCCTGAACCATGCGCTCGGCGCCGACGATGCGGCCCTGCACAAGCTCATCGCCGACGGTTCGCCGGACGGGCGCATGCCGCGGGTACGCCGCATGACCGACGACGAGGCCGATCAACTCGTTGCCTATGTGCGCATGCTGGGGCGCGGCGCCGCCACGAAAGTCGCGGGCGATGCGGGCAAGGGCCGCGCCGTCTATCAGAAACTGGATTGCGCCGCCTGCCACGTGGTGGCGGGCGAGGGTGGCGTGCTCGGTCCCGAGCTGACGAAAATCGGTCAGCGCCGGTCAGCGAGCTATCTGCGCCAGGCCGTGCTCGATCCGGGCGCGGCCAAGCCCAAGGGCTCGACCGGCATCCTGCTGAACGGCTTTTCCGAATATCTGCCGGTGAGTGTGGTGGAGCGCGACGGCCGTGAGGTGCGCGGCATCCGCGTGAACGAGGACTCCTTCACCATCCAGGTGCGCGACGCCAACGGCAAGCTTTATTCCTTCCGCAAATCCAATGTCCAGAATGTCGACAAGCAGTTCAACCGCAGCTTGATGCCGAGCTACAAAGACCGGCTGAATGCGGCGGACACGGACGATCTGGTCGCCTATCTCTACAGCCTGGGGAACGCGAAATGAGCAACGGAATTTTCCGCGCCGCGCTGGCGTTCGCATGCCTTTTGGCCTTTGGCACCATTGCGGCCGAAGCGCAGACGGTGCCCTATCAGCGCATCGTCCAGGCGGCGAGCACGCCCGAAGATTGGCTGACCTATTCCGGCAATTACAACGCGCAGCGTTATTCGCCGCTCCGGCAGATCAACCGCAACAATGTCGCTAGCCTGCGCCCGGCCTGGATGTATCAGATCAAACGGCCCGGCGTGTTCGAAGCCTCGCCCATCGTCGCCGACGGGGTGATGTATATCAGCGAGCCGCCGAGCACGATCACCGCGCTGGATGTGCGCACCGGTCGGCCCTTGTGGACCTGGACGCCGCAAATTCCCAACAATGTCATCGTCATCGGCTCGCCGCCAGTCAATCGCGGCGTCGCCATATTGGATGACATGGTGTTCGCGGGTTCGATCAACGGGCATCTGGCCGCGCTCGATGCGAAGACGGGCGTGCTGCGCTGGGACATCGTGGTCGACGACAACCGCAAAGGCTATTACCTCACGCTGGCGCCGCTGGCGCTCGACGGCAAGATCATCGTCGGCGTGTCGGGCGCGGAAGCGGGCATTCGCGGCTTCATCGCGGCCTATGATCCCAAGACCGGCAAGCAGCTCTGGCGCACCTATACGATTCCGGGACCGGGCGAGCCGGGCCGCGAAAGCTGGGGCACTGCAACGGCGGCGGAAATCGGCGGCAGCTCGACCTGGCTGACCGGCTCCTACGATCCGGCGCTGAACACGCTCTATTGGGTGACCGGCAATCCCGGCCCCGATTATGACGGCGATGTGCGGCCCGGCGACAATCTCTATTCCTGCGCGGTGCTGGCGCTGGATCCCAACACGGGCAAGCTGAAATGGTATTTCCAGTTCACGCCGCACGATGTGCATGACTGGGATTCCAACCAGATCCCCGTGCTGTTCGATGACACCATCAACGGGCGGCCGCGCAAATTGCTCGCGCTCGCGAACCGCAACGCGTTCTATTACGTGCTGGACCGCGAGACCGGCGAATTCCTGAACGCCGCACCTTATGCGAAGCAGACCTGGGCGGAGCGCATCGATGCCAAGGGCCGCCCCGTTCTGAAGACCGGCAACGATCCATCCGTCGAAGGCACGACGGTGTTTCCCAATCTGCAGGGTTCTGCGAATTGGTATAGCCCGTCCTACAGTCCGCAGACCAAGCTGTTCTATCAATTCACCCGCGAGATGAGCACGATCTATTACAAGGGCCAGGCCAAATACACGAGCGGCCAGCCCTATACGGCGGGCGGTGGCACGGCGGTGAACGGCGATGATGCCTATGCGGCGATCCGCGCGCTGGACGGCACCACCGGCAAACTGAAATGGGAATTCAAGCTGCTGCAGCCGGGCATGAATGGCGTGATGTCCACCGCGGGCGGGCTCGTGTTCAGCGGGACGGAGGAGGGCAATTTCTTCGCCCTGGACGCCGATACCGGCAAGCCGCTCTGGGACATGCAATTGGGCGGGCCCGTGCACGCCAATCCGATTTCGTTCGGTGTGGACGGCAATCAATATGTCGCCATTCCCGCGGGCTGGACGATGTATGTCTTCGCGCTGCCGTGAGCCTCAGAAGTCGGGCGTCTTGGCTTCCGGGATGTGATAGTCGAACAGGTGCTGGTTGTTCTCCGCGCAGGCTTCTTCCTGAAGCGTGCCTTCCGTGCGGTTATATCTCCGCATTGCCTGCCAGGGCTGATTATACGTGTCCGGGTCCTCGATCGTCAGCCCGACTTCCAGGGTCTTGCCGCCATTCGCCAGATGGAAGCGCTCGACCACGTGCAGCTTTTCGGTGTGCGGCGTGCGGTAGGAATCGACGAAGGATTTGTTGTTCAGCCCGATGGTGTCGACCACCAGCGTGTCGCCGTTCTCGTAATGGCCGATGGATTCTCCGTACCAGGATGGTTTGGGATTCTTCGAATGGGTGGCGTCGAGATAGACGTGCCGCACCTGGTGGTCCTGCTCCAGAAGGATGACCACCTCCTTCGGTGTTTGCAGGAAATAGAACGGGCCGCCCTGAAGATTGATGGCCGGTACGCCCATGGGTTTGCAGGACGACGCCGGGGTGTAGGCGATCTTGCCCGCCAGCACCTCGTCATTGTCCTTTTTCATGACGTCCTTGGCCCATTGCTTGACGTTGGGGTTGGTCAGATCGCCAATGCGATAGGTCGCCTGCTTGCCCTGGCCGTTGCCCACATAGGGGTGTGCCGGGTCCTGCCGCATCGGACTGGGTGAACCGGGCACCGCGGCGTAATCCCCGCCATTGCCCGTCTGCCAGGCGGTGCCGTTCGAGGACAAATCGGGCGCGTCATTCGCCTGCGCGATCGCGGCTGTGCCGGCGAGCACAGCATAAGCAAGGCCGGCCAAGGCGCTGCCGATGAAAATGCGGCCATGAAAAGCGGATACAGACATTGGAAACTCTCCCGTCGCGCCGATCGGTTATTTCGGAACCCAAACGCTACACGCGCTGGAATCCCGTCCATCGAAGACGAAATTATAGCGCGCAATCGTCCGGCGGCGAAGCGGGGTTTAGGGGTTGCGGGCCAAAGTGGCGGGGGGCAGGGCATTCTTGATCACCATGCCGCCCTTCATCACGAACCGCACCTTTTCCA
>DATLVC010000100.1:0-3396 GCA_035577685.1 Micropepsaceae bacterium
AGGCGGCGGTGGCGGAGCCGGACGCCGGCCCCTGAAGCCGGGCACCTGGTTGCCCTTGGCGTACATGCATTGCGCATAGGCGATATCGTAACGCCGTTGCAGGCTGAAATTCGCCCGGTCGGATTGGCTTGCGCCGATTGAGCTGCCAACAACGGCACCGCCCGCCGCGCCAACAGCCGCACCACGGCCGCTTCCCGTCGCCGCGCCCAAAGCAAGGCCCAGCGCCGTACCAATGGCGGCTGAGCCCACCGCGCGATTGTTCGCGGCCTGCGCATCACCCGCAACTTGGCTGTGCGCGTAGTCTTCGCAATCATATTGATCCTGCTCGAACACATCGAACGGCTTATAGGGCGCGGGGAAAACACTTATCGACGGCCCGCGCGGCTCCATGGCGCAGCCGGCAAGCAATGCCAGCGCTCCCACTCCCGCAATCTTCGTCACGATCTTGCGCATGGATAACTCCTACTCGGCCGACGCAGACATTTCTTTGATCTGGATCAGCCCGCATGAAACGCCAATGTTGGTGGGTTTTTTGCACAGGCAAGCTGAACCGCAGATGAATTTGCCGTGAGAGCCTAGCCCCCTACGGCACCAGACAGACGAATTCCTCGAATTTGCCATTGGCCACGCGTGGCAGCCGATCCAGAAAATAGGAAAAAGTGACATCGAAAGGATGGCCGAGCGCGTGATGGATATAGGTCCGCAGATTCGCAACCTCTTCGGCCGTCAGCGGGCGTTCCGTGACCAGCCGTGCCTCGACCCGCTGCAGATCGTGCTGGACGATCTGATATTGCTGCACCGGCGCGATGTCGCGCAATTTCGTGTAGCCGAGGCGGGGATAGAAGCGCTTGCCATGGGGCATGCGGACCCAATTGCGCTGGCGCCCGGCGATGCGCTTCAGCGTCGGCAGACCGCGACCGCAGCTGCATATAGCACCGGCCTCTGCATAATCTCCGATCGCATAGCGGATCAGCGGCGTCGCGAAATTGTGCAGATCGGTGATCACCACGCGGCCTGTTTCGCCCGGCGGCGCGGGTGCGTTGTGCTCATCCAGGATTTCCACGATGACGCTTTCCGACATGACGTGATAGCCATCGCCATCGGGACATTCCACGGCGATGATTCCCACCTCCTCCGACGAATAATTGTCGACGAGCTTGGCACCGAACAGCGCGCGCGCTTCCTCGCGCAGTCGCGGCGGCAATGCGCCACTGATCGAGCGGATGAGTTTCAGATGAGGCAGGCGCACATCATGCGTGGCGCAATAGTGCAGGACCGCATCCAGCACAATCGGATACGCCACGAGCACATGCGGATCGAATTCCGCCAGCCACGCCACCTGCTGCGCGATATCGGTGCTGGCGGGAATCAGTTGCGAGGCGCCCGTGGCAAACAGCAGATTGGCGGGCTCGCCCCAATCCTGTCTGACCACATGATTGTGGAATTGCAGACCGATGGCGGTGAAGCGCAGCGAGAAATCGCGCTCGTGCCAGAAATATTCGCGCATCGTATTGGCGAGCCAGAACAGCCGGCACACGGCTGTGCGCTTCACGATGACCGGTTCGCCGGCCGAACCCGACGTGCGATTTTCGTGGATGGGCAGGTGATCGCTCGGCACTTCGCGGCAATGGACATCGCCGCTCGGCGATTGCAGTTCGCGGCGCGTCAGCAAGGGCAGCGTGCGCAGCGCGTCCATCGTGCCAAGTTCGCTGCCGCGCAAGCCCGCTTTATGCAATCGCGCCGCGAAATGCGAGGAATTGATCCCGGCATGCGCGGCAAGCCGGCGAAGCTGACGGAATTGCGCATCCGCAATCGCAGCCGGATCGCGCCACTCGCTCTCTTCGAACTGCCGCACCAGCGTTTCGAGCGCAGCCGCCGGCCCGCGCAAAGCCGGCGGCCATTCGATGCCCGAAATCCCGCTTCTGAGCTGCGACCAGAGCGGATCGCTGCTTCTCACCGCGGACCCTAGCCCGGCGCGCGCATGTAATCGTTCTTGCCGAGTTCCACGCCGTTATGCCGCAGAATCGCGTAGGCCGTGGTGACGTGGAAGAAGAAATTCGGCAGCCCAAAGCCGGTGAGATAATTCTCGCCCTTGAAGGACCGCGTCTGGCCGCCCAACGGAATGGTGATGTCGCGCTCTTCCGAGCCGTCGATCTGGGAGGGTTTGAATTCCTTGACGAGGTCGATGGTGCGCGCGATGCGGGCCTTCAACTGCTCGATGGTGGTTTCGGTGTCCTCGATCTTCACCGGTTCCACGCCCGCCAGACGTGCCGTGGTGTTCTTGGCGAAATCGCAGGCGATCTGCACCTGGCGCGCGAGCGGCAGCATGTCCGGGTAGAGCCGCGATTGCAGCAGCACGGAGGGATCGATTTTCTTTGCCGTCGCATAGGCTTGGGCCTTGTCGAGGCAGGCAGACATCGCCGGCAGCATTTGCAGAAACGCCGGCACCGAGGCGCGGTACATGGAGATGGCCATGGGAAACTCCGTTGAGCTGTGGTGGAACTCTGTCAGTCTATCCGGGTTTGGTGTTGGGGGTTAGTTACGAATGCACGCAGGCCTTATAATAGGGGAATAGGCAAGGCAAATGGTGCCGGGGATGAGACGGATCTTTCGGCTGTGTGCGCTGGTCTTGATCGGCGGGGCGGGGTCTGCCTTCCCGGCATGGACCGCCGCCTATGACGACACGCTGGAAGGAAGCTGGACGGCGGAACAAACCGGCGGCCAAAGCGGGTCCCCCAAAGAAGGCGCGCTGCGTTTCATGCGCGCCGGCAACGGCACGCTCACTGGCACCATGCGCCTGGGCAACGACGAAACGGTGCTGTTCGATGTGCTGGAAATGGGCACGAATGTCTCCTTCACAATCATCATTCCGGGGACGCCCTATGTTGCCGTCCATTACACCGGCACGCGCGCGGGCGATGCGATTCGTCTGGCCGGGGCCGGGGACAATCAAACCGCCTACACGCTGACGGGCCGGCGGGTTGCATCTTCGATGCCCGCCGCAACAGCCGCAGCGATTGCGCCTGCACCACCTCCGCCTGTCGTCGCCGCAGCGCCCCCGCCGGCCGCAGCACCGGTTTCGCAACTCGACGGCAATTGGGCGGCCGAGCAAACGGGCCCCAATTCGGCAACTTCCGTGACCGGCAGTCTCGCCTTTACCGGCAATCGCGGCACGCTGAAAACCGGCGGTGAAGAGTGGCCGCTGTTCGACGTGCAGATCACAGGCGCCGATGTGGGTTTCACCATGGTGATTCCCGGAACGCCCTATCTCACCGTCCATTACAGCGGCACAGCGATGGGCGATGCGCTGCAATTGTCCGGGCTGGACGCCGATCAGCGCATGTTTCATCTGACCGCGCGGCGCGGCGGCAAGACGCCCGTGGCACGCGCGGCGCC
>DATLVC010000101.1:0-5412 GCA_035577685.1 Micropepsaceae bacterium
GGCTTTTTTTCCGCCCCTTTTATTCCGTGACGATGACGAGGTCGGCGTGGCCGAGAGTGTGGGCCTGCTCGATGG
This sequence comes from Micropepsaceae bacterium, assembly GCA_035577685.1. Classification (GTDB taxonomy): domain Bacteria; phylum Pseudomonadota; class Alphaproteobacteria; order Micropepsales; family Micropepsaceae; genus CAIYRG01. The sequence continues at coordinate 76 of DATLVC010000101.1, forward strand.
CGGCATGGGCCTGACGAACATTGAGGAAGGGTCCGATGCGCACCCGATAGACGGCGTGCCCGTCGACGGTGCCGGGCATCACGTGGGCGCCCATGCTGTCGAGAGCGGAGGCGGCCTGGCCGGCGCGCGCCTCGGTGGGGAACGAACCAGCTTGAACATAATACGCGCTGTTGGAAACAGGCGTGCGCGCCGCCGTTGTAATCAGCTTCGGCGCAGTGGCCGGGGCGGTCGCCGTTGCAAGTTTCGGCGCAGGAGCGGTTACGGGCGCAGGGGCCGCGGCCGGCTTCGCGGCCGGAGCGGCTTCGACAATCTTCTTCTCCGGCGCTTTGGGCGCGATGGCTTCGGGTTTCGCGGGAAGCTCATGCGGCGCCGGGCCGGCGGCGACATCCTTGGGCACCGGCTGCATATGCACGGTGGGATCGGCTTTCAGAGCGTCGACGGCCGAGGTCTCGGTCTTGGAGGCGGGGGCCGGCGTCATCGCGACAACGGCCGGAGCCGGCGGAGGCGCAAGCTGTTCTGCCGTGACGGGTGTCACGGGGGCAGGCGCTTGGGCGACGACCGGTGCCGGAGCAGGTGTTGCAACCGGAGCCAGTGCGGCCGGAACGGCGGAGGCTACGGCTTTCGCGGGCTGAGATGCTTTCAGGCTCTGCACCAGCGCGAGATTCTGCTGGATTTTGGGATAGTCCGGCGAGCCGGGCGGCGCCTGGCGCAACAAAGCCTCGGCGCCATCGAGATCGCCGCTCTGCATATGGGACAGCGCCGCATTGTTAAGGACGGACGCTTCGCCCGGCTTCATCTCCAGTGCGCGCGTGTAAAAACTTTGCGCCGCCGGATAATTGCCTTTCTGGTCTAAGGCCACGCCTTCGGCGGAAAAGAGCGACCAATCGCTCGGGTCCACTTGTATGGCGCGATCCAGGAAGGCGAGCGCATCGTCGGTCCGGCCCTGAGCGGTGAGGGTCTTGCCATATTCGCCGAGCACACGCGCGTCTTCGGGCGCGAGCAGCACGAGCTGGCTGAGGATCTTGGTCGCCCCGGTGAGATCGCCATTTCGGCGCGCCGCCTGGGCGGAGACAATCGCGCTCGCGAGGTCCGTGGGAGCCACGTCCGGAGCTTTGGCTTGCGCCGCGGGCTTGGCCGCGACGGCGGGCGGAGAGGTAAAACTCGAAAGCGGATTGAGCGCGCAGCCGCCAAGCGGCAACACAAGGCAAGCGACCCCGAGCAGCAGACCGTTACGTTTCACGATGCGACACTCCTTTTTGCCCGCATTGGCGGAAGAATTTCGGCACGCGCCTGGCCCCACTGCGGGCGGACCAGGCTGGTGTGGCCCACAGCATGCTGGAACGTCGTCAAAAAAGGCTTAAGTCCTGGGAAGAAAGGACGAAAAATCGCGGCGAGCGGCGCAATTCAAGATGAATTTTAATCGGATTTGCCGCGCCGAACGGGTCTGTTGCCGCCGCGGCCCCTTGGGTTATGGTCCCGCCCGCAAAAGACTAAAGAGTGTTTTCATGACGATTTCGGTGCCGGATGCCGGGCGTAGCACCAAGCAGACGCCCAAAATACCCAAGGATTTCCAGGAGCATCTCGCCGCGCTGGAGGCCAGGGGCCTGGTGGTCACGGTCGACCGCCCGATCAATAAGGACACCGAGCTGCATCCGCTCGCCCGTTGGCAATTTCAGGGCGCGATTTCGGAAGATAAGCGCCGCGCCTTTGTGTTCACGCATGTGACCGGCAGCGACGGGAAAAAATTCGACATGCCTGTGGTGGCAGGCGCCTACGCGGCCTCGCCGGAGATGTATGCGCTCGGCATGGGTGTGGCGCTCGATGAGATCGGGCCGGCCTGGCTGCGCGCGATCCAGAATCCGATTCCGCCGGTGACGGTGAAATCAGGTGCCTGCCAGGAAGTGGTGATCACCGGGGACGCGCTGAAGGCGCCCGGCGGCGGTCTCGCGGCGTTGCCGGTGCCGATTTCGACGCCGGGCTTCGACGCCGCGCCCTATCTGACCGCCACGATCTGTGTGACCAAGGACCCCGAAACCGGCGTGCGCAATATGGGCACCTATCGCGGCCAGCTGAAAGCGACCGACCGGCTCGGCGTGCGCATGGCCTCGCGGCTCGGCGGCGCCGGCGGCTATCTGCATTGGCTGAAATATCAGAAGCTCGGGCAACCCATGCCGGTCGCCATCGTGATCGGCTGTGCGCCGGTGATCTTTTTCACGGGACCGCAGAAACTCGCCGTCGATTTCGACGAGATGGGTGTGGCGGGCGCGCTCCTGGGCGAACCGATCAAGACGGTGAAATGCATCACCAACGATCTGGAAGTGCCGGCGGATTCAGAGATCGTGATTGAAGGGCTGATCGATCCAAACTTGCTGGAGCCGGAAGGCCCGTTCGGCGAATCCCACGGCCATGTCGCGCTCGAAGATTACAACATGTCGATGCAGGTGACTGCGATCACCATGAAGAAGAAGCCGGTCTTCGTCTCCATCATCAGTCAGGTAACGCCGTCCGAATCCTCCGTGACGAAGAAGGTTGCCTATGAACCGCTGTTCCTGGCGCATTTGCGCGAGCATCTCGGGATCAAGGGCATCAAGCGCGTGGTGATGCATGAGCCGCTGACCAATGTGCGGCCGGTGATCTTTCTGACGTTCGCGCATGGCACGCCCAAGACCGAAATCTGGCGGGGCCTGAACGGCGCGGCCACGTTGCAGGCGCAATGCGGCAAGATCGTCATCGCGGTGGGCGAGGACATCGATCCCACCAACACCGATGCGGTGTTCTGGTCGCTCGCCTATCGCACCAATCTGGGTGAGGATGTGCATCTGGCGCCGTACAAGGATGCGGGGCACGGCCCGAAATCGGGACCGCGCAGCAGCGATTCCGCGCTGCTGATCGATGCGACGCCCAAGCACGTGATGCCGCCCTTTGCGCTGCCGGCCCGCGAATTCATGGAGCGGGCCAAGGTGATTTGGGACGAGCTGGGCCTGCCGCAACTCAATCCGCAGCCGCCCTGGTACGGCTATTCGCTCGGCGATTGGAGCGAGAATTGGGACAAATGGGCCCGGCGCGCCGTTGAAGGCAAATGGGAAGAGACGGGACGCGAGACCTTCGCAGGTCGCAAGGGCGGGATGAAGCCGGAAACCCCGGTGCGCGATGTCAAGAAGTAGCGAATGGCGAATAGGCAATAGCGAATAGCCAATCGTTATTCGCTACTCGCTTACTTCGCCGCGAACTTGGTGCCTGGTTTCTGGTCCTGGGAAATTTCCTGCACCAGCTTGCGCATGATCGCATCGCCGAATGCGTCGTAGCTTTTCACCGGAATGATGAACGCGCCTGGGCCGCCGATCACGCTTTCGCGGAAATACTGATCCAGATCGGGTTCCACCGCCAGAATAGGAAGGCCGTTGATGCGGACGCCCATCTTCACCGCTTCGTCGCGGGCCTGCTCGGCGGGCCGCCCCAGATTGTTCGAACCATCGCCGGAAATATCGATCACCCGCCGCTCGGCGCGATAGGGACTCGCCGCCAGCATCCCCACCGAAAAATCGATGGCGCCCGAGATCGACGTTCCGCCGCCGAAGATCATGCGCGGGGAAGCGGCGATAGCGGCAGCGGCCAGTTGCGCCGAGCGCTGATCCTTGACCACCATCCACGGCACCATGATCACGTGCAGCGTCGGGCCGGTCCATTGCACCATGGAAATGGAAATCGCGCCCTCATTGCCGTTGCGGATGGCATTGAGCACCTTGGGATTGAGGAAGGCTTTGGCATAACCCTGCTTCTGCAATTCGAAGCGTTCGTCATCGACGCTGCCCGAGGCATCGACCGCCAGCACGAGGTTGAGGTCCACGCGCGGCTGCCCGGCGGGCTGGGTGATGAGGGGGCGTTGCGGCGCGGGGGCCTGCGAACGCGGTGGCGCCGGCTGCGCCTGGGCAGCGCTGAGCCCAAAGGCCAACAACAGCACGGCTCCCCAGCCCAGCCCCTGCGAACGATTCATGCCTTACCCCTTCGGCTCGAACGGCGCCTAAATTACCGGGGCGCGCGCTCCGGGCAAGGAAATTCGCCGCAATCTGCACGCGATAAACCTGTGGCCGCGCCTGGGCGTCTTGCGGGCAAGGCGAAGGAAGGCGAAAAGGCTCCTCGGGATGAATTTTTACGGGGTGTGGGGTGGAAACGGACGCTTTTCGAATCGAGGAGGACAAGGCCCGCCGGATCGCGACCTTGCGGCTGACGCGCGGGGCCACCGGCAACAAGCTCAGCGCGGCCGAGATACCGCTTGTCGGGCGGGCCATTCGCGAGGCCGGAAGCCGCAAGGAGATCAAGCTCGTGCTGGTCAAGGGAGACGGCGCCAATTTCTGCCAGGGCCGGCTGCCCGATCTCCCTGGCACGGCGCCCACCACGGCACTGGCCATTCGCGAGAAGATCACCCAGCCCATTCTGGACGTGTATGCGGATATCCGCAGCACCCCCGTGCCGGTGATCGCGGTGGTGCAGGGCGAGGCCAAGGGCTTCGGCTGCGCCTTCGTTTCGCAATGCGATCTTGCCATCGCGGCCGACGATGCGACGTTCTCGCTCCCCGAAATGGACCACCATCTGCCGCCGACGCTCGCGATGTCGGCGATGCTGCACAAGGTGCCACCCAAACGCATGCTGCATATGGTCTATACGCGCCGCAGCATCGGAGCGGCGGAAGCGCTGTCGCTCGGCATCCTCAGCGAGGTGGTGCCGAAGGGCGGGTTGGATGCGGCAGTGGAGGCGATGCTGGCGCATCTGCTGGACCGCAACCGCGCAGCCCTCTGCGGGGTGAAGGAATATATCGGGGCGGCGCTCTATGCCGATCCCAACACGGCGGCGCGGCTGGCGTCGAACCTGCTCGCCGCGGTGCTTTCCTCGCCGCGGGAAGATTGAACCATGAAAGGACTGAGCCAATGACCAAACCGAGCCCGCCGCTTCGTCTGATCGTCGGTATCGCCGGCGCCTCGGGCGTGATCTACGGCATCCGCGCGCTCGAGATTTTGCGCGCCTTCGGTATCGAGACGCATCTGGTGATGAGCCCGGCCGCGGAACTCACAATGTCCTACGAGACCGATGTGAAGCCGAAAGCCGTGCGCGAAATGGCGACCGTCTATCACCCCATCGGCGATATTGGCGCGTCGATCTCGTCGGGATCGTTCCAGACCATGGGCATGCTGATCCTGCCCTGTTCGATCCACACCATGAGCGAGATCGCCCACGGCATCGCCAGCAACCTGCTGAGCCGCGCCGCCGATGTGGTGTTGAAGGAGCGCCGCCGTCTGGTGCTCGGCCTGCGCGAGACGCCGCTGCATGTGGGCCACATGC
>DATLVC010000102.1:0-14891 GCA_035577685.1 Micropepsaceae bacterium
TCCTCATCGTGGAAGCGCCCGACAAAGCGGCGGCCATCGCTTTCACCAAGACCGATCCCTATGTGACGTGCGGCTTGATGCAGAGCGTGGAGGTTCGCTCCTTCCGCGTCACCATGAACAAGATGGGCTAGCAGCAATCCCAGGCCGAGCCGTCATGGCTCGTGGGCGAGCCGATCAGCCAGCCGATATCGTCATAGATGACCTGCGCCAGCGGCTTGTAGAGCTTGAACTGGTGGCGCTTGTCATTGTCCGTCCAGAACGCGACCACGGTTTCCAGAGGCGGGCAACCGGGAAGCCGGCAGGCCACTTCCGAGACCAGGACGGCCGCTTCGGGTGCGAGGCGGAAGCGGCGGCGCGTCCAGCCCTGGACGTCTTCCAACGCGGCCAGAAAGTCGGAATTGGGCCTGTCTTCTCCGAGCAGCATGGAACCGAAATTAAGCGCGTGAATCGCGTGTGTCGAGTATGTGGCGCGTAATATTCCGTATACGGAATATTTTCGTACACGTCCACAAGACACGAGGGGATGGCGTGAGGCGCCGCTGTCAGCGGAGCGGACACGGTGGAACGAAAAAGGTGCCGATCCCGGCTCCTCACGCCCGGCGATTTTGGGTGACGCCTGCCCGCACATCCTTTCCGCCCCGAAACGTCGGAAAGCGGGGGGACCGGAGGAGTGGCTACCCTCGGTGACCCAGACGACGGCCCAGTACCGGCCCGCATCCACCTTTCTGAAGGGCTCACGCGGGGTTTGGGCATCGCTCACCTTCACGCCCGCGCGCAGCACGGTTCCGTGGACCGTCCGTACGCACGTTTTTTCCTGAGCTCCGTCGATCCCAGGAGGCGCAAACGCCGGCCGAAACCTCGTTGAAGACGGTCGACAACGTCCCCTCATCAAGCTCCGGCTCAAGCGACATGGGAAACGCGCAACGCGATGTAAAGAGGAGCGAGTCGCTGGTCGGAACTCGTGGACAAACGAAAACCGCCGCCTCGGTATTGGCCGAGAGCGGCGGTTCCTAAGCAAGGATCGCGAAAACGAGTCCAGATCAGGCGTGGTACAACTGGCCGAGATAGGCGGTCAGGCGGCCCGCCACCAGAACGGCCGACCAAACCAGGGCCGTAGCAGCGACAATCTTCACGCCTTTCGACGTCACGGTGCCCGCGGCCGCCCAGTTGGCGGTTTCCCGGTTGAGGGTGTTCTGGAAATACCAGGTGACAATCACGCCGAGGACCACCAGCGAGAATTTCCACTGGAACAACCCATCGCCGAGATATTTCATTGGCTTGGAGGACCACAGCGTAAAGCCGCTATAGACCTGGATCACGACGCCGATCCACATGATCGGAACCAGCTTGTTCAGCGAAGTATAGGGAATGGTCCGGAAGAGACCGAGAACGCGCAGGAAAATGATCAAGCTCAGCCCGACGACGATGGCATTACCGAAGGCATGCAGCGTCAGAGCAAAGGGCCATCCCCAAGATTCGCGAACCCAGGTCGCATACGCCGTGTTCTGTATCCAGTCGAGCATGTTCAGTCTCCCTCGATCGTCGAAAGCCCGCTCCGATGGGCTAGCGGCCGGTCTGATCCACCGACTTGTTCAAAAGATACATCCCGGTGAAAGCGGCGCCAAGGACACAGCCCGCGACGGCGATGACCAGCAACAGCAAAGGCCAATTAAACGGCATGGGCTATCCCTTTCGTATCAAACGTAAGGCAGCAGACGGCCGCCCATGATCACGCCGATCCAGGACAGCAGCACAATCACCGCGACCCATTTGGCCGCCATGGGTGCGTCCTCCCCGGCCTTCACCTCCCAAAGCGGATCAGAGAGGGAGAAATACAGAACCGCGATCGCACCGATGGGAAGCAGGATCATCTTCGGTGTGAACGAGGTCTCGTTCACGTAGCGATAGGTGTCGGCCATCAGCATCAGCATGCCGGTGAAGACATTCATCATCACACCGAACACACCGAGCGGCAGCAATCGGTGGACGGCTGAGAATGGCACGGATTTCCAGAAACCGAGGATCCGCAGCACCACCGCCAGAACCGTGGCGAAGACCAGCGAATAACCGAAGAAGTGCACGGTTTGCCAAGGCACGAACCAGATAACGTTGTTGATCAGCCCTTCGATCTGCGGGCTCCAATAACCGGCTTCGCTGGTCGGCACGGCTTCGGTCCGGATTTCCGGATGATTGATCTGTCCGCCGCGGTGGCCCGTTTCCGCCATGATCCCGAGCGTGATGATCGCGAAGACCAGCACGATGTTGAGCGACCGGCTGGTGAAGCGACCCGTATAGCGATAGCGCCACAACACCATCCAGGCGGCGCCGCCCGTGAAGGCAAGGCCAAACAATGTCAACAACGCCATATCGCGGTGGGCATCGATCGAGGCTTTGGTGATGCCGGCAATCGGGGGATCGGTCAGCGCCCACATCGCGGCGGCGCCGGTAACATAGGTCGGCGCGCCCAATATGGCGCAGATCGTGAAAGCGACCAGGCAGGTCCGCTTCATGATGTCGTTGTTCATGACGAGCCCGGCAATGTAGAGGGCCAGCGTCATCACGAACCCGACGGTCGGGAAATGGTTCAGGATCATGTGGACGTGCGACCAGCCCTGCGAGGTGCCGACGCCCTCGGGAATATCGCTGGCGGAGACACCCGGCGAAGCCCGGAGCGCCGCCTGCAATTCGTGGTGGCTGATTTCCCAGCCCATTTCGCCCACGACAATCATCAGGGCAAGGGTGATGAGCGCGAGGCCGAGGACCAGATGCACCGCGTTGTTGGAGAGCCGTCCGGCGCGGCTGAAGCGCCACAGCTCGTACCATGCGGCGATGCCGGTCAGCGCCAGAACCGTCAGCGCGGCCATGGACCAGTCGTAATGCAGGTCGATCCGATCCATGGAAATCTTCGGATCGTGGGCCAGCATGTCCGCTGAGCCGTTGCCGCTGATGTAGGTCGGGATCGCCAGGAGGCCCAGAACGCCGAAGGCGGCGAGACAGACCCGCTTCATAACCTCGTTATTGGTGCATATCGCGGTGATATAAAAACCAACCGCGAATACAAGCCCGACGGACGGAAATACCGACACGAGGATGTGCAAATGCGACCAGGACGCCGGGATCAGATGCATGGTAGCCCCCCACCTATTTTTCCTGCTATCGCAGGCACTTCACCTGATTGTCAATGTTTTAATCGTGTTAGCACCCGCAAAATACGACAAGATCGGATGCGTGTTTTGCGGCAGCTCAGCGTAAGGCGACTTCGCATTCCCGGCGCAAACAGAGAAAGCTGTGGATGCCCGAGCGCCTCCGATGAGGCAGGGGAATCCCCTAGCGGAGCGCCGACGGGCCGTCCCGTGAATTTTTATCAATGAAGTAACTGCATTAGCGCAAGCGATTCGCACAAACATGGGGCGCATTTCTTGCGGAACTTTGACGTGCGGACATGCGAAGCCCACGCCGTTTGCGTCCACGAATTTCGAAACATGGCGAAGCCGGCGTTGCGTCGCTTGTGAAAGTCCAGCCTCGTGTGATGCGATCATTTGCCGCCTATCGCGCGCAGGTCTCTTCGCCGGCCGGCTGCAGGAACAGCACGCCGCATGCAGGATGGCCGTTCACCAGCACTTGCTGCTCGTCGGCGAGCAGCCCGCCGACAGCCCCGTCCTTGCGCGGATGAATGCCGAGCGAAACCTTGTCGCCGTTTCTGAGCAGCGTGCTGGTCCAGCCGCCGCGCATCAAAATGTTCGGTGAGCCACCCTCGATCGACCAGATGGCCGGTCCGGACTTGCTGGCGGCCAAGACCTGAATGGTGACGTGGGGACTGGTCCAGTTGAATTCCTTAACGGTACCGGAAAGCGTCATGGTCTTTTCGCGGTCGTACATGGCGAAGGAATGGTGCGCAGACGCCGGCACTAGCCCCAGCGTGGCGAGGCTCAATATCAGTGCGAATGGCCGGGCTTTCATCCGATTCTCCGCCAAAAGCAGGGGTGCCCTGCTATCCTCTTCTATAATACGTGAGAGACGCCCCATCCCCTTACCCGGCCGGGGGTGCCATCGCTTGAGTGGAGACTGCTGCGGGCGCGTATTATAGTTGGATGTGTCTGTATTTGGAGCGGTATCGCCTATGACCGATCGGATCGATGCCCTGTTGAACCGGCTCAAGGCTTCGCCCGTGGACCGCGATCTTTCGCGGCTGGAATCCGACGTCTGGGGCCGCATCGAAGGGGCCAAGCGCACCGACTTCTTCGGTAGCAGTGCCTTGCACGTGCAACTTGCGGTCAGCTGCGGGGCGTTGCTCCTGGGTCTTGCGATCGCGGAATTCGCGAGCTACGGGCTCATGCCCCGGGTGCTCAACAGCGAGATGGTGGTCTTGTCCGACGACAGTGCAATGGCCCCTTCCGTGAGGCTTGAGGGCGGAATTTGAGCCCGTTCTGGCGCAACCTTCTGATCACGGTCGTGGTCGCGCTGCTCGCGGGCGGCATCGGCGGTTGGATGGGCGCACAGAAGGTGCTCGACAGCGACGCGCAAACCTTGCCGCTGCGCCAGACCGTGCACGAGATCGTCCGCCAGGACCTTAAGCTGACCCCAGATCAGACCCGGGAAATCCAGGCCATCGAGGACAAATATTACAACCAGCGCGCCACGCTCAGGCAGGACGTAGCGATGGCCAATCGCGAATTGGCCGACGCACTGATGGCGGACATGGCCTTTGGCCGCGAAGCGCAGCAGGCCAGCAATCATGTGGAGCGCGGGCTTGGGGAACTTCAGCGGGCTACAATTCTTTACGTGCTGGAGCTGCGCGACGTGCTCACGCCCGAACAGCAGATGATCTACGACCGCAAGGTTCGCGACGTTCTGACCGCCACCGCTTCACCGAGACCGTGACGCGGGCGGACGATCTCGCGGATGCATCACTGGCCATCGCCGCGCGTGCGGGCGATCACGCCGCTTTCGCGGCCATCATGCGCCGGCACAAGGGCTGGCTGTACCAATTCATCCGCCGCTATGTTGCCGACCGCGACGATGCCTATGACATTCTGCAGGAGAGCTTTGTTTCGGCCTGGGGCGCGCTTGCGCGTTTCGACACGGAACGGCCGTTGGAAGCCTGGCTGCGCCGCATCGCCCTAAACAAATGCCGCGACCGCGCCAGACGCAGCGCCGTACGGAACGCAGCCCTTCGCCTGTTCGGGCTCGGCGAGTCCGGGATAGCCGACGAACATACCTCACGGGCGGCCGATTCCCACGCCCAGGTCGATCAGGCCGTCCACCGTCTGGAAGCGGCCATCGCCCGCTTGCCGCGCAATCTGAAGGAGCCGCTGGTGCTGACCATGCTTGAGGGCCTGTCGCACCGGCAGGCCGGGGAGATGCTCGGCATCAACGCCAAGGCGGTGGAGACACGCGTCTACCGCGCCAAGCGGCAATTGGCTCAGATGCTGGACCCCAGCGATCTTTCCGATATCGCGACGGCGTCGTCTTAGGCTTGCGTGGCCGGGGGCCAGGGGTCTTCGAGGCCCGCCGGCGGATGTACATCGAACGCATTCAGCATCGCTGCCAGCGCCACATAATAACCGACGGCATTGACGAGCTCGACCAACTGGCTTTCCCCGAGAACGGCAACGAGGGTTTTGTAGGCCCCGGCGCTGGCCTGTCTTTGCGTCACCAGTTCATGCACGAATTGGAACACCGCATCTTCATCGGCTTTCGCGAAGACCGGACGGACACCGTCTTTCAAAGCCGCGATGATGTCGTCCGCGATGCCCGCCTCGCGCGCGAGGCGGGCATGCGCCGCCCATTCATGGCCCGATCGCCAATGCACCGCGATGACGAGGATGGCGAGCTCAAACAGCCGGCGATCGATTGTGGTGTGGAATCGCAACGCTTCGCCGATGCTCGACCAATGTTTGCCCAGCGCGGGAAGGTGCAGGAAAGCGTTGAACGGCCCCGTCAGATGGCCTTCGGCGTCGACGAGCGAGCGGCGTTTCGCGGCACGCGGTCCGCTGGCGATGGAATCGTAAAGCTCTTTCTGCTCCGGCGACAATCGCGCGGGATCGACGTAGGACAGGCGGGTCATGGGGTCTTTCCTATCCGCCCAGGGCAACGCCCGCGAAACGGCCGATTCCATAGGTGACGAGCGCGGCGGCATAGCCGATGCCGATCTGACGCGCAGCGGAAAAGACCACGCCGCGGCCGGTGAACAGCGACGTGCCCGCCCCGACACTCGCGAGCGCGAGGCCGGAAAACGCGAGGCTGGCAATAATGGCGGCAGTCCCGGTCATGAAGAAGAACGGCGCCACCGGAAAAATCGCCCCGATTGCGAACAGCGCGAAGGACGTCCCGGCGGCCGCCATAGCAGAGCCTCCCAGCTTCTTCGGATCGATACCCAATTCTTCCCGCACCAGCGTTTCCAGGGCCACGCCCTTCTGGCTGAGAAGTCGATCCGCCAGCGCCTTTGCCTCGGTCTCGCTGAGACCCTTGGCCTGGTAGATCAACACCAGCTCTTCTTTTTCTTCTTCCGGAGATTCCTGCAGCTCCATCGCTTCGGTCGCGATTTGCTTCTCGTAAAGCTCGCGCGCGCTGGCGACCGACAGCCATTCCCCCATCGCCATGGAACAGGCCCCGGCAACGAGGCCGGCAAGACCGGTGAGCAGAATCGTCCGTTCGACCGCGGCGGCACCGGCTATCGCCATGACGAGACTCAAATTCGAGACCAGCCCGTCATTGGCCCCGAGCACGGCCGCTCGCAGCGCGTTTCCGGCGGAACCGCGGTGGCGCCCCTCGAGCTGGGCGAGCGCCGGACCGGCCAATCCTTTATGGGTGGCAGCGGCCGCCTGGATGATGCGCGCATGCGAGCGCTCGTCCGTGGGCAGTCCCTTCGCCACCGCGTCGGGCTGGGTGTCGTAATCGGTGCTGCCGCTCACTTCGGTCACGGCGATGGTGGGGAGAACGAATTCCGGACCGAACCGGCGCGCGAGCCAGCTCAGACCGCGCGCCCTGAAGCTCGGCTTGAGTTTGGTGTGGTTAGACGTTGCCCGGTCGAGGCGCGAGCGCCAGAACTCGGCGTGGGCGCCCTCGACCGCCGCGAGCCGGCGATAGATCTTGGCGAGATTGGGATCCTTCTCGGCCTCGGCCAGCGCCAGATAGACGGCAGCGCCATCCACTTCGCCCTGCAGATTGTCCTTGAACCGCCGCCGCTCGCTCACATCCGTCATGAGTTGGATGTTACGCGACGTTCAGCCGGCCCGCAAAGTTTTGCTCACTCAGCCTGAACGGGCACTTCCTGGCTCCAGGACCGTCCGACCCACGTCCCGAACCGGTCGAGGTACCCGTAAATCACCGGCGTGATGTAAAGAGTCAGCGCCTGGGAAAGGATCAATCCGCCCACGACCGCCAGACCCAAGGGCTGCCGGCCGGCGCCGCCCTCGCCCCAACCGAAGGCCAAAGGCAGGCTTCCCATGAGCGCCGCCATGGTGGTCATCATGATCGGACGGAAGCGGATCAGCGCGGCTTCGGTGATCGCAGTGGTGGCATCGACGCCATGCTCGCGCTCGCGCACCAGCGCGAAATCGATCATCATGATGGCGTTCTTCTTCACGATGCCGACCAGCATGATCATGCCGACGAAGGCGTAGAGCGTGAGGGGCATCCCGAACAGCCACAGCGTGATCAGCGCACCGACCGCCGCCGACGGCAGGCCGGACAGGATGGTCAACGGATGGATGAAGCTTTCATAGAGGATGCCGAGCACGATGTAGACCACCAGAATCGCGCCCAGCAGCAGGAAGCCCATGCCCTGCATCGATTGCTGGAACGCCTTCGCCGTGCCTTGGAAACTCCCCTGCACGGAGGCCGGCATGCCGATCTGGGCTTTCAGTTCGTCGATGGTGCCGACCGCATCGCTCAGCGCCCGTCCCGGCGGCAGGCTGAAGGAGACCGTGACCGCCGGAAGCTGACCGAAATGGTTCACCGCCAAGGGCGAAGCGCCGGTGGTGATCTGCGTGACGGCGGAAAGCGGGACGATGGCACCGATATTCCCCGTGGAAACCGACGCGGCGCGCGGTGTCGAGAGATATAGCCGGTTCAGCGAATCGGCGTCCTGCTGATATTGCGGCAGCAGTTCCAACATCACTTTGAACTGGTCGGCCGAGGTGTCGATGATCGAGACCTGCTGCCCGCCGAAGGACGCGCCGAGCGCGGTTTCAATCTGATTCATCGAGATGCCGAGCGCAGCGGCACGGTCGCGGTTGACCGACACATGGACCGAGGGCGTCGAAAGGTCCAGGTCGCTGGTGACATCGAGGAAGCCCGGTGTCTTCGACAAGGCGTCCTTAAGGCGATTGGACCAGGTGTAAAGCTCCGTCGTGTCGGCGTCCTGCATCGTGTATTGGTACTGCGCCTTGCTGACGAGGCCGCCGATGGTGATGAGCGGCCGGTTCTGCAGATACACGTTGAGACCGGGAATGGCCGAGAATTTGCGGCGCATTTCGGCCATCACGGCGTTGATCGGCAGGCGCTTATCGCGCGGCTTCAGCACCATCACGAACGAGCCCTGATTGGAGCCGCCGCGTGCGCCGCCGGAGCCGACGGTGGAGATTGCGCCTGCGACATTGGGATCGCTCCAGATGATGCGCGCCGCCTCGGCCTGATGGGCGCTCATCGACTCGAAGGAGATTCCGTTCGCGCCCTCTGTAAAGGCATAGAGCCGCCCGACATCGTCGGCGGGGAGGAAGTCTTCGGGCATGGCGCGGAACAACACCACGGTGGCCACGAGGCTGCCGGCAAACAGCGCGAGAATTACGGGCCGATGGGTAAGGCTCCAGCGCAAGCTGCGCGCATAGCCACGCTGCATCTTATCGAAGGCGGCCTCGCTTATGCGGTAGAAAGCGCCGTGCGCCTTGGCTTGCGCGTTGTGGGGTTTGATCAGCCGGCTGCATAGCATCGGCGTCAGGCTCACCGACACGATACCGGAAACGAAAATCGCGATCACGATAGTGACCGCAAATTCGTGCAGCAGCCGGCCAACGATGCCGCCCATGAACAGCACGGGAATGAACACGGAGGCGAGCGAAACCGTCATCGAAAGAATCGTGAAGGCGATTTCGCGCGAGCCCGTCAGCGCCGCCTGATAAGGATGCTCGCCCTCTTCGACGTGACGCATGATGTTTTCCAGCATCACGATGGCATCGTCCACGACAAAGCCGACACACAGCGTCAGCGCCATCAGCGAAAGATTGTCCAGGCTGTAGCCGCAAGCGGCCATGCCGGCGAAGGTCCCGATTACGGTGATGGGCAACGCGACGGACGGAATGAACGTCGCGGACGCCGTTCGCAGAAACAGGAAGATCACCGCGACCACGAGAACCGCGGCGATGATCAGCGTGGTCTGCACATCGTTCACCGCGGCGCGAATGGATTGGCTGCGGTCCAGGGTGATGTCGAGCGAAATCGAAGGCGGCAGTTGCGCCCGCAGCGAAGGAAGCTTCGCCTTGATGGCATCGACCACGGCAATGGTGTTGGCGCCGGGCTGGCGGTTGATCCCGAGAGTCACGCCCTGCTTGCCGTTGTACAGGCCGGACAGCCAGCGATTTTCCACGCTGTCGACGACGGTGCCGACATCGGCGAAACGCACCGGCGCGCCATTGCGGTAGGCGATGATCTGCGGCAGATATTCGGATGCCTTGGTGAGCTGGCCTTCCGTTTGGATGACCGCTGCGCGCGCCGGTCCATCCAACGTTCCGGTGGCAAGATTGACGTTGGCGTTCTTGATGGCGGCCGCGACCTCGTCAATGCCGATGCCGCGCGTCGCCAGCGCGTTGGGATCGACCTGGACCCGCACCGCCGGCTTGGCCTGGCCGTAGATCTCGACATTGGCCACGCCGTCGATCGTCGAAATCGAACGGACGAGAATGGTTTCCGCATATTCATCGACGGTTGACAGCGGCAAAGACGGCGAGGCCACGGTGAGCTGCAGGATCGAGCTATCGGCCGGGTTCACCTTCCGCATGGTGGGCGGCGTCGGCATATTCGGCGGGAGCTGGCGCGCCGCCGCGACGAGTGCGGATTGCACGTCCTCGCTGGCGCCGTCGATGTTCCGGTCGAGCCGGAATTGCAGCGTGACCTGGGTCGTTCCCAAGATGCTCGTCGAACTCATCGAGTCGAGACCGGGAATCAGAGAGAATTGCCCCTCCAACGGAGTCGCGACCGACGACGCCATGGTGCCCGCGTCGGCGCCCGGGAGCTGGGCTGTTACGACGATGGTGGGAAAATCAACGTTGGGCAGCTCGTTGACCGGCAACGAGGAATAGCCAAACAGCCCGGCAAACAATAAGGCCGCCATGACCAGAATGGTCATGACCGGGCGTTTGATGAAGACTTCCGAAATGTTCATACTCACTCACGCGTAAGGGGGGCCCGCAGGCGGCGGACATAATGCGCAAGCGTCCGCGTTGGTCCCGTGAATTGTTCTTCACACGCCGTATCAACAAGTGGCGGTGGGAGACTTTTGCGACAACATTACATTTACGTATAGGTTCGCACCATTCGCGGAACCTTGATCCAGATCAAAGGCCCTTAAAGGCCCAAAAAAGGCCAATAAAACGCGACGCTGAGCGCGAGGCCGATGAATTCCACAATCGTCAGAACGGCGCCGATCTTTATAAGATCGGTATGCTTAAAATAGCCATAAGAATAGCCCACCACCAGGGGCGCCGACTGATAGGCGAACAGCTTGCCCCCGGCTGAAAACGCCCAAATCATACCCACCCAGAGCGGGGCGAGATGGTTGGCTTTGGCGTATTCCATCAGCACGGGCAGTGACGTCGCCAGCATCGAAATCTCGCTGGCGGTGGCGAAATGGTAGACGAAGCCGCCCCAATACAGCGCCGGAACGGCGAGGATCTTGTCGGAAAGAAAGGGCGTCACGCCGCCGAAGAAAAAATCGGTCAGAAGCTTCAGCGCGCCGGTCGCTTGCGCGACATTGCTCATGCTGAGCGCCGCGGCAACGAAGAACACCGGCATCAAATTGACGCGCTGCATGTCCTCGGGTTCCAGCACATTCACAAACGGCAAAAACGCCGCGAGCGCGAGCGCCAGCGCAATCACCGAAGGGGAAATGTGATGGATGAAATCGGTCATCCAGAGCGTGATGGCGAGGAGGCTGAGGATCGTCGATTTCACGGCAAGAGGCGTCCAGACCTGGGTGCCGCGCAGCTCTGCCTTGAGCGCGTCCATATTGCCGCCGACGCTTTCCACCTCCGGGGGGTAAGCCCATTTGGCAAATTGCCACGCCGTGAAGATGGTGAGCAGCGCACAGGGAAGAAACGCGATGAACCAAAGCGCGTAAGACACCTGCACGCCGCCGAAGCGCGTGATGTTGCCGACGGCCGTGATCGCGCCCGCGCCGGCGATGACCATCTTGTCGAAGATCGCGCAGGTGTAGGTGAGCACCAGGAAGATTCCGCGGCCGATATTCGAGCCCTTCCCCACCCCGAACATGTTGATCACGCTGATGGCGAAGGATGCCATGATGACCAGCCGCGCATTGCCCGACGGCACGAACAGGGTCAGCACGAATGAGGTGATGACGAGGCCGAGCAGCAGCCGCGAATAGCTGGCGCCGACGCGCGAGACCACGAAGGCGCCGATCCGCTGCGGCAGGCCGGTCTTGTTCGCGGCGGCGCCGAGCAGCGTCGCGCCGAACAGGAACCATGGCGTGTCGTTGGCAAAGCCGCTGAACGCGGTTTCGATCTTGGCGACGCCAGTCGCCCAGAACAGCAGGCAGCCGATCAAACCGGCCGCGCCGTATTCCATGACATTGGTCATCCAGGCGAGGATCATGAAGCTGGAAATCGCCATCGCGCCTTTGGCGGCGGGAGCGACGGGAAAGGGCGTCAGCCAGATCGCGAGAGGCACAGCAACGCAGACAATCGCGAAGAACGCCCGCAAGGACCCGAAGCGGTCATCCGTTGCGGTCCCACGTTTGGCAATGACGACGTCGCTGGCGCTCATGCACAAAACCCCGGGTATGAAGCGGAAGCTACAGAGCCGGGAGCCCCGGCACAACTAAAGACGCCAGAGAATTTCACGCACGCAAGAAGCCGGAGCAGTCATTCGTTGCGGTCCCACGTTTGGCAATGACCGCGTCGCCGGCGGTCATGGACTCGGGGCCGCGGGGCTAGACCCCGGCGGTGCCCAGCAATTGTATCGCGCGGTCCCGCGATGCTTTCGCCGCCGTGATTCCTCTTTGATAGGCGTGCTCGGCCTCCAAGATCGCCGCGGCCGGATCCTTCGCGGCGCCAGCGGAGATTCGGTTGCTGTGGAATACCGCAAAGAGCGACTTGACGATGCCTTCATAGGCTTCGGTGATCAGATCGGCGTCTTGGGCCATGTGTGACTCTCCCGAAAGCGTGAAACCAACCTCTCAGAACCCCAGCAGCGGCCAGTAGACGCCTGCGCTGAGCGCCAGCGCTAAGAATTCGACGACCGTCAGAAGCGCACCGAGTTTCAACAGATCGCTGTGCCGGAAATAGCCGAAGGAGTATCCCACGACGAGCGGCGCGGATTGATAGGCAAAGAGCTTGCCGCCCGCCGCGAAGGTCCAAACCATGCCGATCCAAAGCGCATCGAGGCCGTGCGATTTGGCGAACTGCATCAATATCGGCAGCGACGTCGCGAGCATCGAAATCTCGCTCGCGGTGAAGAAATGATAGACGAACGCGGTCCAATAGAGCACGGGCACCGCGACGGTTCTGTTCGACAGAAGCGGCTCCATGCCGCCCAGGATCGTGTCAGTCAGAAGCTTGAGGCCGCCCGTTTCGGCCAGAACCGCGCTCATGCCGAGCGCGGCCGCAACAAAGAAATAGGGCAGCATGTTGGCTTTACGAAAATCGTTCGAATCAAGCACGTCCACAAAAGGGAGCAACGCGACCAAACCCACGCCGAACGACACTTTCGCAGCCGAAATGCCGTGCCAGCGGTCGGTGAACCACAGCGCCAGCGCGATAAGAACGAGGATGCTCGCCTTCGTCGCCATGGGCGACCAGGCGCTGCCCGCACGAAAATGCTCCCGCACCTCGTCGCGGCGGTTTTCGAGGCTCTCCACTTCAGGCGGGAACAACCACAGCGTCAGCCGCCAGCCGACCAGGATCGTAACCATCGAGCAAAAGAAGAACGCGACCAGCCAGAAGGAATAGGTGACATTCACCTGGCCGTATTTCTGGATCAGATTGCTGGCGGTGATCGCACCGGTGCCGGCGATGATCATCTTGTCGAAAATGGCGCACGCGTAGGTGATGAGAAGAAATATGCCCTTGCCGATATTCGAGCCCTTATCGACGCCGAAGAGGTTGATCACGCCAATGCAGATCGGCGCCATGATGACCACCCGGGCAACACCCGAGGGCACCATAAAGGTCAGCAGGAAGGCGATGACGATAAGGCCGAGAAGGAGCCGCGAATAGGTCAGACCGACGCGGGTGACCACGAACCCCGCGATGCGTTGGGGAAGACCCGTCTTGGTCGCCATGGCGCCGAGCAGCGCAGCCCCGATATAGAACCAGGACGCATCGTTGACGAAACCGCTGAAGACGATTTCCGGCTTGGCGATGCCGAAAACCCAGAACAGAAACAGCCCGACCAGCCCGGCCGAAGCATATTCCATCACCTCCGTCATCCAGGCGATGATCATCATGGCCGAGATTGCGAGCGCGGCCTTGGTGTTGGTCGCAATGGCCCAAGGTGAGAACCAGATCACCGCGCCCGCGCCCAGGCAGAACAAGGTCTGCGCAAGGCGCAATGCATTGCTGCGGCTGGGCATAGCCGGTACGGCCACGCGAGGTTCGGCAATTGAATTGTCTATGGCGGCCAACGCGCCCTCCCCTTTTTACAAATCCGTAGGCGGCTTCCAGTCTTCGTGGCCTTCCAGCAGCGTGGTCGGCGGATAGGTCACCATTTTCTGGAACAGCAGATGCATGAACAGAAAGAGCGGTTTGGCCTTGAACACCAGCAGCACCGCTTCATTTTCGGGATCGTCGTTAAAGTGCTGATGCACGCAGCCGGTCTCGACGATCATGATGTCGCCGGCTTTCCAATCGATGCGGCGGCCATCATGGACGTCGTAGCCGCGCCCTTTCAGGACGAAGAAGACGGCGCTGTTCAGATGGCCGTGCTTCTGACCATAGGCGCCGGGACCATAGGCTTCGATATGGGTTTCGATGGATTGGCCGACCGCCGTCGTGCCCGGCGTGATGCCGGTCTTGCTGTAATGCTGCGGCCCGCCCTTCCACGGCTTGTCACGGAACGTGAGCACGCGCGGCTGTTCGAGCAGCGCCTTGGTCAGCTCGCTATAGGTGCCTTCCAGGGCGCGCACGAAGGTGCGTTTGCGCTGCCAACGCTCCCACACCACAGGCTGTTCGCGATTGTGGGAGGGGCTCGGGTTGACGGAATCGGCGTCGCTGGGAACGGCTTTGGCTGGGGATTCGGGAGCAGTCAAATAAACACCTATGGCGCAGGGCGACGCATCGCGTTCAGCAGATTGGAGGGCGAATATTGATCGGTCAAAACCCGCGTATTCGGGTTCCAATCGACATCGGTTTTTAGGAGCGGCAGCAGGAAGTTGGAGCCGCTGCCACGCTTGGCGAATTCGGGCTCCAGTGTCATGGCGTTGGCGCGGGCCTTGGCGAGATCGTCAGCGGTCACGCCGTTGGGCCGCCCCACGATGATGCGATTGGCGAGCTTCAGATTGAAGAACGGGCCGAACACGGTGCGGTAGGTCACCGATTCATAATCATACAGTGCACTGTCGGAGAACGTATTCGCGACGATGACGCCGTTCGGCGCCATCACGGTTTTCACCTCGGTCAGGAATTCGCGCGTCAGCATGTGTTCGGGGATATAGTCGG
>DATLVC010000103.1:0-7342 GCA_035577685.1 Micropepsaceae bacterium
CGATGCCGAGGTTGTGATAAAGAGTGGCGAAGACTTCGCCGAAAGCCACCGGACGTTCGCTGGGTTCGCCGCCGAGCCGGTCGGTCGCGCCGATGACCTGGCCGGTTTTCATCCCACCGCCAGCAAGGACCGCGCAGGAAACGCGCGGCCAATGGTCGCGTCCGGCATCCTTGTTGATGGTGGGCGTGCGGCCGAATTCGCCCCAAACGATCACGCTCACGTCCTTGTCGAGGCCGCGCTGGTGCAGGTCTTCAACGAGCGCGCTGAGGCCCTGATCGAGCAGCGGCAGATCGGCGCGGGCGTTCTTGAAATTGTTCCCGTGATAATCCCAGAACCCGTAGGCGACGGTCACAGCGCGGGCGCCTGCTTCGACAAGGCGGCGGGCGACGAGGAATTGTTCATTCAACATCGGCGCGGCGTCGCCATGCACCTTGGCATCGCCTTTGCCGTAGCGTTCGAGAAGGCGTTTGTCTTCACGCTGAAAGTCCAGCGCCTCAAGCAGCCGGCTGGAAGTGAGCACGCCGAAGGCTTGCTGATTGAACGAATCCATGCCTTCGATCACTCCGCTGGCATCCACGTCGCGGCGCAACCGGTCAAATCCAGCAAGCAACGCCTGCCGGTCGGCCAGTCGCTCGACAGTGACGCCATTGAGGACCATGTCCGCTTTGCCGTCACCTGCCGGACGGAACGCATCGCGGCCAGCGCCGAGGAACCCGGGAGTAGCGGCGTTGTAAGGCTTGTGCTGCATCCTCGGTTCGAGGCCGACGAAGGGCGGCACCGCTGGATTAACCGGGCCGAGCACTTTCGACACGACCGAGCCGAAGGACGGCCAGCCGCCCGGTGGTTGGTTTTGTTTGCGTCGCCCTGTTAGGCACATGAAATCGGAGTGATCATCCACGCCGTCCGAAATGGAGCGAATAATGGCGAGTTGTCGCATCTGGCGGGCGAGGAGGGGCAGATATTCGCAAACCTGGATGCCCGGCACGCTCGAAGGGATGGGGCGAAATTCACCGCGAATTTCCGAAGGCGCGTCGAGCTTCAGATCGAACATGTCCTGATGCGGCGGGCCGCCCGGCAAGTAGATCATGATGACGGCCTTGTGCGACTTGCGGATGCCGGATTGCGCCTCGGCCTGCAGCAATTGGGGCAAGGCAAGTCCACCCAGGCCGAGCGCGCCGATGCGGATGAAATTGCGGCGCGAGACGCCGTCGCAGAAGCGGGAGGAACGAGGCGCGCTAGCGTAAATGGTCAGCATAACCAACGGTCAACCCACCAACTCCGCAATCGGTTGCGCGCCCCCATCGACGAGGAATTGCGGGCGGCCAGACAGGTCGCTGACCGTAACCTTGTTCACGTCGATGCCCAGGTTATGGTAAAGCGTGGCGAAGACTTCGCCAAAGGCGACGGGCCGTTCCACCGCTTCGCCGCCGAGGCGGTCAGTCGCGCCAATGACCTGGCCGGTCTTCATTCCGCCACCGGCCAGCAAAGCGCAGGAAACGCGCGGCCAATGGTCGCGTCCGCCGTCTTTGTTGATCGTCGGTGTGCGGCCGAACTCTCCCCAGACGATGACCGAAACGTCCTTCTCGAGCCCGCGCTGGTGGAGATCTTCGACCAGGGCGGAGACGCCTTGATCGAGCAGTGGCAAATCCTGGCGGAGGGCGTCGAAATTCCTGCCGTGATGATCCCAGCGGCTGAAGGCGAGCGTCACGCAACGCGCGCCGGCCTCGACGAGGCGGCGAGCCGTGAGGAAGTGCTCCATCAGTTTAGGGGCGCCGTCGTCGCGGTTCTTCGGATCGCCTTTGCCGTAGCGGGCGCGTACCTTGGGGTCTTCCTTCTCGATGTCGAGGGCTTCGAGCAGCTTGCTCGAGGTCAACATGCCGAAGGCTTGTTCATTGAACGCGTCCAGCCCTTCCAACATCCCGCTGCTGTCGATGTCGCGGCGCAGGCGATCGAAGCTGGCGAGCAACAGGCGGCGGTCGGCGAGGCGATCGAGGGTGACTCCGTTGAGAACCATGTCGTCCTTGCCAGCGCCCGAAGGCTTGAAGGGCGCATGCGCCAGGCCGAGGAAACCAGGATCACCCGAGCGCGCCCAGCGCATCTCGCCCATTTTTGGCGAGAGGCCGACGAACGGCGGGATGGACCGATTGATCGGCCCTTGCAGCTTCGACACGACCGCGCCAAGCGATGGCCAGCCGCCCGGAGGCTGGTTGCGAACCGGCCTGCCAGTCAGGCATTGGAACGCGTCATGATCATCCAGTGCGCCGAACACGGAACGGATTATCGCCGTCTTGTCCATGACTCTGGCCAACAGCGGCAGGTGCTCGCAAATCTGGATACCGGGCACTTTTGTGCTGATCGGCTTGAACTCACCGCGAATTTCCGACGGCGCCTCCGTCTTGAGATCGAAAATGTCCTGGTGCGAAGGCCCGCCGGGCAGGAAGATCATGATGACTGCCTTGTGCGAGCGGCGGATGCCGGACAGAGATTCGGCTTGGAGAAGTTGTGGCAGGCTGAGGCCCCCAAGACCAAGCGCGCCGATTTTCAAAAAATTCCGCCGCGAAATACCGTCGCAGAATCGTTGTTTAGGGCCGAGTATCGTCAACATAGTTGTTTATCCGTCTTCGGCTGTAAGGGCCATCTATCAGACCACCATGCAGTAGCCTGTATTCAGTGCTTTTTGGGACCAGAAGTCAAACTCATTCGGCCTCATCGATCGCCCCTGGGTTCCGCCGTGCACCGGCCAGCTTGCGCCCCGTGAAGTCGCGCAGGAACGGCCCATCGAACTCCCATGCATAGAGTTCCTCGATCGTCGTATCTGCGTCGGCGAGGGTGCCTTGGGCGATTCGCAAAAAATCGAGCGTGCCGTCAAAGAAACGCCCATCGGGCCTGCCGCCCACATGGACATCACCGTCGTTGGCCAGGGAAACGGAACCGTCCACGCCGCGGGCCGAAGCGTCCTTCCGGCCATCCACATAGGCCGTCAGGGTCTTGGCCTTACGGTCCGCCTCGACGATCACGTGGTGCCATTGTCCATCATTCACCTTCGCCTTGCTCTCCAACTCCGCCGCCGCGCCGCTTCCCTTGACGCTGAAGGAGAGCCGGCCTGCCGGGCTGATCGTCAGGCTGTAGCCATCGCCCTTCATCTTCTCCAACAGCACACCGCCCGCATGACCGCGCGCACTCTTGAAATAAATCTCAATCAGCAGATTCGATGTATAGACCTGCGGATTTTTCAAGGCCTCGCCTTCGATCGTGGAGGGCTCGGGCTGCGCGCCTTCGTGCCGGCTCTTTTTCAAATCCCGGAAGGAAAATGGTTTCATCATGTCCGCATGAGCAATTGTGGCGTACTGCTTCTTGGCGGCGGCGAAATTTAACGCGCCGGGAATCCAGTCTTCGAGCGGCCCCATCACGTAATCCGAAGCACCCACGTTCACGCCCTTTAGCGGATACATGGGCCGCTCGTGATAGGTGTCTCGGGAGACGCAGTAGTCCGTCATGTACCAGTGTTCATCCATGATGCGGGTGGGATCGTCTCCCGCATGATAGAAGTTCCACTCGGCCACGACCCCGGACAGCGACCACGGCACGAAAACCTTGACGCCCCTATTCTCGGCAGCAGAGCCTTGAGCCGGCCGGAAGTCGCCTTGGGCAGGGTTCCGCAGCAGCGAGTTCCGGCTGACGTGCCCCAACTCGCCGAGCAGGCTCTGGTTCTTTTCGAGCGCGGCTTTGAAGTCATCGAACGAGCGCAGCCAGCGTCCCGAGGGTTCGAGCACGCCCATTTCCGCGAAGTCATGGAAGACGTTTCGGCCATAAGCGTTCGAGTCGAGCGCGAAACGGGACTTCTGCGGACCGGCGTCTTTGGCATTGCCTTCGGCGGCGGTCTTCGCCGGGTCAGCGTGGCGGAAGACGTGCTTGCCGATGCCGTCCCAGATATTGCCGAGATATTTGTTGCGTCCCGCTTCCGGTGCCTGACGGCGAGAACCTGTGTAGTAGTTGAAGACGGTGTTGTGGAAAAAGGTGTTCTGGTAGCTGATGATTTCCTGGAAGGCGGCGCAGTTGACCACCGGACTCGCCACATCCTTGGACTTGCCCCAGGCGATGTTGTTGAAGTGATAGTTCTTAAACGCGCCATCAAGATAGTAGGCGTGCCCGAATCCCGCGTCGGTGCCGCTGTAGCGTTCCCAGTGGCGGTAGCCCAGCGCGTTATAAGAAAGATTGTTAAAGACGTAGAAAGGCCCACCTTGCCAGGTTTCAATGCCGCCGTAATCATTGCAGTTGAGC
Organism: Micropepsaceae bacterium; assembly: GCA_035577685.1. Taxonomy (GTDB): domain Bacteria; phylum Pseudomonadota; class Alphaproteobacteria; order Micropepsales; family Micropepsaceae; genus CAIYRG01. The sequence continues at coordinate 4,282 of DATLVC010000103.1, forward strand.
ATGGATTCCCAGACTTTGTTGTGGTGGATCAGATGCCGAGTGAACGGGACATCGCCCCACATGCCGTCAACCTTGGCGCCGTGGACGTCGATGCCCTGCGCGTAGGAGCGTTCGATCACGTTCCCCGCGATCTCCAGCGTGCGCGCGCCGCTGATTTCCATGCCCGTGCCCGTGCCAAATCGCGAGGGGCGCCGTCCGGTTTCGAGGGAGTGGTTTCGATAAATGCGTACGTCGCCCAACCGGCCGCGGAGCTGCGCATAGCCCCAGTCCGAACCGTCTGAAACGGAAAGGATGCCCGCATCGGTGTAGCGGAAGTCATTATCCTCGATCCGCACGTCATCCACCCGCTGGCCGGCCACGAGCGATCGGACGCGGATGGGGAAGAAGACGTGCTCAAAGAGACAGTTGGCAACCCGGATGTCCCGGCCTGAACCCCAGACCCGCACGCAGCCCGGAAAGGCCTCCGTCCGCAGTCCCCAGGGCTTGGTGCTGAAATCCCAGGTCGCAGAGGTGATGGACCAGTTTGGCGTCGTGAAGCGGAAAGTCAGGCCTGTCATGTGCAGGTGATCGACTTTCTCGCCGTCCACCAGGTTCATCCATCGGGCCGCTTCAACCTGCCCGGTGTTGGGATCAGCGTCTCCCGGAAGGCGCAGGTAAAGCCGGCCCCCCTTGCCCTTCTTGTCGAACCAGTATTCGCCGTCGGGATCGTCGAGGTATTGGGGTTTGTCTTCGAGGTAGTAACGCATGTTGCGCATAATGACACCGCCCGTGCCACCACCGGTCCAGCCGCCGAATCCGAGGCCGTTCTGCGCCAGGTCCACGACTTCCACCTCGGTCGGATAGGGTCCGCTCATGACCCAGCCGTACTCCGGCCAGATCAGCGCCCCTTTGAAATAGTCCTCGGGTTTGTCCTTGATGTGTTTAGTGTCAATCCCGAGGTGGATGGCCTGGCCACGCGCATTCGTGATCGTGTTCCCAAACACCTTGCGCGGGTTGTCCCACACCCACCACTCGCTTTTTACGTCATCGGGATTGGAAACCTTCCAGTTCGGCGTGCGGGCCAGCGGGATTCGAGTGATCTCACCCCTCGGGCTTACGCTCCAGACGCTTCGCGGCGCGAAGTCGAGGTCCGCCCACCAAACCTTTTCCGGCTCCGGGATGTCGTTGCGGCTGGAACCCTTCGTCCAAATGGTCACGCGCTCGGAGCCGCAGAGAACGGCTTGGCCATTCCCCCAGGCCGGGTCGCTCGTGAGCCGGATCGGATCGCCGGCTCGGCCGGCGTCTTTGACCAGGAGACGGCCGCGATAGACAACGCCGCGCTTGAAGACGTAGGTGTGAAGGCCCAAGTCCGCGGCCGCCTTGCCGGCAGCTTGTGGATCCCATGGGTGGTGCTTCCAAGGCATGCTCGTAGCGTTGCCAGGATTGGCATCGTCTCCAGCCTCAAAGTCGATGTAACGGACCGACGCCCCCTTCTCGAAGACGAAGGGCCGCGGTTCCCACGCAAGATCTCCCTTCGGGTCCACCTCGGCGTAGGGCTCCTGCCAGCTCCAGCGCACGGGAACTGGGGCAGCTCCCTGCACCGCGATCACGGCAGCCGAGGAAATCGCCACCGCCAGCGCCAACGACGCAAGGTGTTTGTAGTGCATGCTCCGATTGTATTCGTGATTTCCCAGCAGACAAGAGCTTCCTGGTTTGGGACATTGAGGGGCGGCGACAAGCCCGAACAGCTGGTTGTGAATTCCGGGACAGCGCCAACAGTCAAACCCGAAACTGCTCCGGAAAATGACATGATGAAGTCCGCGATTCCTTTCCTTGTCGTCCTGCTCGTCTTCGCCTCTGGCTTTGCGCGCGGCGCGGAGATGAGCGCGTCTCCAAACCGGCTTCGTGTCGGCGTCGTGCAAATGGCGCTGGGCCAGACCATCGCGGATAATCGCGATCACATCATGGCCGGAATTTCCAACGCGGCGGCGCACAGTGCGCGCGTGGTGGTTTTTCCCGAAGGCGCGCTGCGTGGCCAGGGCAGCGATCAGCCAGCGCTCGTTGAGCAGGCAATCGAAGCGATTCGACAGGCGGCTTGCGCAGCCAAGTTGTTCGCCCTGTTTGGCGGCTCCACTTGCTCGCCCAACTCGAAGAAGGACGCCAACTGGATGCTGGTCGTCGGTCCCGACGGACGCGACGTGTTCCGCTACGAGAAGATTTACGACAACCATCGCGCGGCGATGCCGGGTGTGTTCCGCATCGATGGCATCCCCTGCGGCACGATAATCTGTGCCGACCGCTGGCTGCGCGGCGTCGAGGAGATCCCCATTCAGCAGGGCGCGCAGATCAGTTTCGAGCTGTCGTGCAACTTCGCCAGCGAATGGGTTGGGCCCTATGGCTGGTATTGGTACGTGCCGCGGGCGCTCCGCAACAACGTTTGGGTGGTTTTCGCTAACACGGGCAACAAGGTGTCCGGCGTGTCCGATGATCCTGCTGCGCCACGCGAACTGCGTCACGGCCACAGCGCCATCGTCGCGCCTGATGGCCACATGGGTGGCGGCGGTGCGCGATGACGTGGAGAGCATCGTATTCGCAGACCTCGATATCGGGCAGGCGACGCGCTCCACGGCGCTCGCTCGCGCGGCGCACCCGGCCTTGAGCCGGTTCTGGGAGGCGGGCGCGAAGTTGCAACACGGACAAACGATGGAGGCGCCGGCGCTGACGCCGCTCAAGTCCGCGGCAACAGACATCACCCTCGCCGCCGCGCAAGTCGCCGATAACTTCGCCGCCATGGAAGCAATGATCGCCCAAGCCCGCGCCAAACACGCCGACCTCGTCGTGTTCCCAGCGCGGGCCATTGCTGAGACGGCGCTCGAACAATTTCAGGCCGCCGCGCGCGTGCATCGCATCACGGTGGTCGTCGGCATGGAGCATCGCGCGGACGGCGCGCGCCGCAATTCCGCCTTCGTCATTGGCCCCGACGGCTCGGTGCTGACACGCTACGACCAACTTTCGGCGGCGAGTCCGTTCCAGCCCGGCGAGCATCCGTCGGCGATGTGGTTTCGCGTGAAGGGCGTGCCTA
>DATLVC010000104.1:0-6478 GCA_035577685.1 Micropepsaceae bacterium
CCTCGGGGGACGCGTGCACCATTTCAAGAAGCATCGGGCATATCGGTAGGCATGTAGACGTTCCGCGCGCGCTGAAATTCTGTCCAGTTGTTTCTTGATATCCGCGTCAGTGATGGTGTGCAGTGCTGTCGTGTGAAGCGCCTTAAAGTGTTTGCCGAGATGACGGGCGGCTTCGTATGCGGTTCGCGGACTCGCATCCTTGTAGTTCTCATAAAGAAACTCAGCTTTTGCTTTTTCAAAAGTTATGAGTGGGGCTTTCTCTTCGGGGCTGGCCGATAGCAAACGTTTGGCTTCTGCCCGAGCTTCGGAGAGGGAAAGGTCTCCGTAGTGACCAATAGTGATGCGCTCACGATTTTCGCCGCGAATGATAGTGAATGTCTTCTTCCGTTTTCCGACGCGCACTCCAAATCCTGGAGTTGCGCTGTCCCAGTAATAGGTTGTGCGGCCGTTCGGTTTTAGGGCGCGCACCGAAAGGTCAGTCAGGTGCATTTTTTTGCTCCGTTTTTGCTCAAAGATCGCGTGCGTAGCGACGATTTCTCATGCACTCCTATGAGGAGAGCATCAGGTGAAAAATCAATAGGAGCAAAGTGTTAGGAGCGCGTATGAGGCGCTATGCGGAGGTATCAATTCTGGTTGGGAAGCTGCCGTTCTACCATTGAACTACGCCCGCGCACGGCAACGCATAACATTGCCACCGCTTGCAATATAGCATCAGGCCGAGAAGCGGCAGAAAATTTTTTCGCAAATGGTTAGGTCAGGGGCCATTCTCGGCACGCAGCAAAGGCAACATCACGCCGATGGCGTCGGCCGTCTCCACGGGCGGCACCGTCGCTGTTTGATCGGTGAGCACGCGCGGAATTTGCGGAGCCGCAATAGACAGGCCTGGAGTCGCCTTCATCAGATCGGCGCACAATATTTCCGCGGCCGCTTTCGCCATCGCATATTCGGTCATGCCGCCGGGCCGGCTCGTCACGAAAACAGACGAGGGATAGAAGATATTGCGCAACGATGTGCGGCGATTGTCGATGAGCCATTTGGCCAGTGCGTAGAAACCTTCCACATAAAACCGCATGAACTCATCGAATGCGGCGCGGTCGAAAACTGCCGTGGTCTGCCGTGAAATTCTTGGCGTTGCGAAATAATAGAAATGGGTGATGCCTTCAGTCAGGGCCGCAAGCTGCGAGCCGATATCGCCTCTGACGTCGCAGGCAATGCATGCTGCTGCCTTCTCCCCGCGCGCAGTTCGGATTTCCGAGATCAACGCTTCGGCGTCCGCCTTGCCGCTCGCATAGGTGATGAGAATTTGCGCGCCTCCGGCCGCCAACAGCTTTGCGGTGACGGCACCCAATCCGCGCGAGCCGCCGACAATCACTGCCACACGCCCCGCGAACTCATCAGGCGCAACCAACGAGGATAGGGTGGACATATCGGGCAAGATCACGGGTTCGGCTCTCACCCATGATGAAACCTCGCCGGTAAGCCCAAGCCCGGCGATGCGCAACCAGACCATGCGAAAGCGTTCATCCGTCCGCTCCGTGCGCCAACTCAATCCCGACGAATTATCGTCATCTGCGACGATGCTTATCGAGAATCCCGAAAACATCGAATGCAGGCCGGGGCACGCCATGCCGACCAGGGTTGAAGTGAGGGCCAGGCCGATAACGCGTTCTTTCCCCAAAGCGGCGCAAAGATGCGGGAAATGCTCGGCCAAATCCGGCGCGTGGGGCGACGGCATAAGCCGTCCCGACAACGCGCTCATCGCCTCGAATTTCGGCTCCAGGGGCACACGGCCTAAGGCAGTAGGCGGCAAATGCCGTAACGGCTCGCCACTGGCTTTGTCGCGCGGGCCATATTTCAGTGTGAGCGTGCTGACCGTCAGCCCGTCATCGGTCAGGGCAAGTTTGATGCTGTCGTCGGAGCGCCGGGCAACGGTCAGCGCAATCTCGCGGTCCAGATAAACGAATTTGTTGAATTGCGCTTTCAGACTCGCGAGTTGCGCAACCGGTTCGCCGGCACTGGCAAGACAATCAAGCGCCCACAGAACGGTATGCATGCCGTGCACGACGCAGGCGCCGGCCTGCGTGCGTCGCGCAGCCAGTGCGTTCATATGCATGGGATTAAAGTCGCCCGACCACCGTGCAAAGGCCTCTTGATCGACGAACGAGAATTGGCGGACCGCAAGGAGTCCGGTCGTCATCCCTACCCCCAAAATGCGAAGGCGGCCGATCCACCGCCGATTGCTCGGGAAGACCTAGCCGCCTAACGCCTGCCCCCTGATGTGAGGCTCACGCACCCTCGCCCCCGACAGATGCGCAAGATGAACTTTTGCGCGAACCTGTACGAGTTGCAATCGGATTCTGAGATGTTCGCATTTCGGCCGCGCTGCTGTGGAAGAAAAGCCACACGTTTTCGCAGTTTACGGTAAACGGAAATGCTTCGACAGCTTTAGTCCCTGGCGCTGATAGTTGGAGCCCAGTGCCTGGCCATACACCTGGGGCGGGGTGTCGGTTAAGCGTTCGAAGACCAGCCGGCCGATGGTCTGCCCGTGTTCCAGCACGAAGGGCACCTCGCGCGAGCGCACTTCCAGAACCGCGCGCGCCCCGCGCCCCTGGCCGGATTCATGGCCAAAGCCCGGATCGAAAAATCCCGCATAATGCACGCGAAATTCGCCGACCAGCGGGTTGAACGGCATCATCTCGGCGGCGAAATCGGGGGGTATCGAAATCGCCTCCCGAGACGCGAGGATGTAGAACTCGTCCGGGTCGAGGATGATGCTGGTGCCTTTGCGGGCATAGATGGGGTCCCAAAAATCGAGCGGGTCATAGGCCCCCCGGACATCGATATCGACAACGCCTGTATGCCGGCGGGCACGCCAGCCAACCTGACGCGTCAGGGCTTCGCCGCTGAGATCGACGGAAAGCGCAAGCCCCCCTTCGATGTTGGCAGGCCCATCCACCAGCCCCACATCCTCGTGCAGACGCTTCAATTGCGTGTCGGTGAATTGCGGTGAGCCGTGGCGCAGCCTGAGCTGGTTCAATCGCGAACCCTTGCGCACCAGAAGCGGAAAGGTACGCGGGGAAATCTCGGCATAGAGCGGACCGTGATAGCCGTCCTCGACCCGATCGAAAGATTGCGCATGATCCGTGATCAGCCGGGTAAAAACATCGAGCCGGCCGGTCGAGCTTTTGGGATTGGCGACGCCGGAGACACGGAAAGACAGCTCCAGCCGTTCCAGCAACGGTACGAGATAGACGCAGCCCGTCTCCAGCACGGCGCCCGGCCTCAGATCGATCTCGTGAATGGCAATATCGGCCAGCTTGTCCGCGACGCGGTATTCGCGCCCGGGCAGGAAGCTCGCACGGATGCGGTAGGCACTCGCCCCCAGCCGCAAATCCAGACTTGCGGGCTGGATTTGCTCCTCGATGATGTCCTCGGCCGCCAGCACCTCGCGGCGGCCACGGATCAGACGGCGCAGCACATGGGAGGGCAGAATCCCGGTCGAATGCTTGCCATACGGGCCTTCGCTCCCGGAAGCGCTCGGGGATTCGTCGAAGGGTAGCCCGATCGGATCTGTCACATTCTTGCCCATGCGCGTCTCATAGCCGGATATTGGCCGCTTCAGTAGCGGCGCAAAGCCCTATCCCAAGATATTTCGCATGCCGTTCGCGGCTATCGGGCAGGGGATACCGCCTGTTCGATGCTCCAGCCGGCCGCTTCGTTGATGGATATGGCCTCGACCTTCTGCCCGCTGGGCAGCGTGAGGATGCCGCGGCCGGGAAATTCACCTTCGAAATTCGCGCCATCGGCGAAGCTGATGCGGCCATGGCCCGAAAGTTGGCCGCCTTTGAAGCTGCCTTCGTCACGGCCGACGAGCCGACCGTTGATGTACCAGGTGAGTGTCCCCTGGCCGCTGAGAAGGCCGCTTTCGCAACCACCCGTCCAGGTGACGGTCTCGCCGGCTTCCGGGTCGGGATTGGCGGCCCAGCAATCCTTCGCCGGGTCCTTGATCCAGTGAGGATCGTGCCCCGAGAGATCCGGAACGATTTGCGCCCCGGCCGGCGAAGCCAGAAACAGCGCAAACCCGGCGAGGGCTGTTTGAAGGAGTCTCATCGTGCCGACCTCTAAAAATCCAGTATGGCACCGTGACGTCCCGGCCCCAAGCATGCCCTCCCCACTCCCCCAGATTTCGGGGCCAAGCTTTGCCGTTTTCCTGTGATTGCCTGGATTTTTGCGGCGACAGACTGCCGAAATAGGCGGATTTTGCGGTGCAATTTCGGTGCATTTGAGGTGCATTCAGCGTTACGCTCCTTCTGGCTCTCCGCTCGACTCCATGGGTGAATTCTACCCCCATTGCGAAGAGCGTGAATCCGGTTGCCCGGGCTTGACCGGGTGTTGCAACCGCGGCTGACTGCCCGACTGGGAGGCCGGCCATGATGATTTTAAATCGCAGCTTCGGACGCGCAGCGATATCAGCCGCATTGCTGCTGCTGAACGCATGCGAACGCCAAGGGCCCCCGCAATCGGCAGCCGCGCCTCAGCCGGCTGCCGCGGCTGCCAAACCGGACACGCCGGACAAATCCGTGCCCGAATGGAAGACGACCGATCAGACCGGCCGCATGGTCATCGCGCCGCAATTTGACGAGGCCGGCGTGTTCTCCGAAGGTCTGGCGCCGGTGCGCATCGGGGGCAAATTCGGTTTCATCGACAAGCAGGGAAAGACGGTGATTGCACCGCAATTCGATTTCGCTACCTCCTTCGCCGAAGGGCTGGCCGCCGTCGGCACCGGCAGCAAGGAGGGCTATATCGACCATCAAGGCAAATTCGTCATCACGCCCGATTTCGATATCGCGGATTTGTTCACTTTCTCCGAAGGGCTGGCCGCCATTCGCGTGGGCGATTTTCTGACGGGCAAATGGGGCTATATCGACCGCCAGGGGAAACTCGCCATCGAGCCGCAATTCGATTCGGCGGGCGCGTTTTCGGATGGGCTGGCCGTCGCGGCTGTCGATAACAAATGGGGTTACATCGACAAAAGCGGCAAATTCGTCATTCCAGCGCAGTTCGCCTCTGCCGGTACATTCTCCGACGGGCTGGCGGCGGTCCGGGTCGGCGATGTCCTCACCGGCAAAGCGGGCTTTATCGACAAGACAGGTAAGTTCGTCATTCCACCGCAATTCGATGCGGCCTTCGCCTTCGTGAACGGGCTTGCCGATGTCCGCATCGGTGAGAAATATGGCTACATCGACAAGCAGAACAAACGGGTCATCGATCCCAAAGCCGATTTCGCAGATTCGTTCTCAGCCGGTCTGGCCGCGGTGCGCGTCGGCGATGAGACGAGCGGCAAATATGGCTTCATCGACACCAGCGGGAAGATGGCGGTCGCGCCCGGATTCGATTTTGCGGATTTGTTCTCGGCGTCCGACGGCCTGGCGGCCGTGCGCATGGGTGACGAGAAGAACGGCAAGTACGGTTATATCGCGCGGTAGCTCACCAAATCGTATCTGGGTCAGCTTGGGCGATGCCGCTTACTTCAAATCCTGAATCAGACGCATGTAGAAACCGACGGCGGGCCCCAGATCGCTCACCGCCAGGCGTTCGTTGGTGCCGTGCACGCGCGCCAAATCCACGATCTCCTCATGATAGGGGCGAAACCGCAGCACCGCATCCGCAATGGGAAGATAGTGACGCGAATCGGTGGCACCCGTCATGATGTCCGGCGCAACAGGCACGCCATAAGTCGCACGGATGGCGTCGGCAATATAAGAATAGGCCGGGCTGTTCGTTCCTGCGATCTTGGTCGCCTCCGAAAGCGTTTCCTCACGCTCGGTGACGTCCACTTTGGGATCGGCCACAGCCTGCTTCACATGCGCCATGACGGAGGCGATGGTGTCGCGCGGATGCAGGCGGAAATTGATCACCCCGCGCGCGGTCGGCGGAATCACGTTCTCCTTGATGCCGGCAGAGAGAATCGTCGGCGAAATCGTGGTGTGCAGCACGGCCGCTGAATCGGGCTCGGATTCCATCTGCCGCAACACCAAGGATTTGGTCAGCCACAGATTGGCGAGCACGAACCGGTCGGGGAACGAAACCAACGGCGTCAGCACTGCAAGCTTTTCGCGCTGAATATCATCGAGGTCCGATTCGAACGGGTGTCCCACCACATTCAGGATAGCGCTGGAAAGCCGCGGCAGCGCAAGATCGGGCGAGGGCCGCGCGGCGTGGCCGCCTTGGCCGTGGGCGGTCAATTCCAGGGTGAGGAAGCCCTTCTCGGCATTGGAAATGAAAGCGACCGGCTTGCGCGTGCCGGGATAGGGCTCGTTCATAATCGAGCTGCCTTCGTCGAGCACCCAGGCAAAATGCGCGCCACGGGCGGAGAGCGCTTTGGCGATGGCCGCATTGCCTTTTCCGCCGCCCACTTCCTCATCCTGGCCGAAGGCGAACATGATGGTGCGCTCCGGCTGGAAGTCCATCATGGCAA
>DATLVC010000105.1:0-2557 GCA_035577685.1 Micropepsaceae bacterium
GCCATCCCACTGCGGCCAGCAGCAAGGGAAGAACGAGATGCCACTGCCTTTCGTCGCGGCGATCGGAATGCAGACCCCAAACCGGCATGGCGGCCGCCGCGATAATCGCCGGAATGGCCGCAATTACGCCGATGAGCGAGAAATTTGCGGCGCCCGCAAACGCGCGGACGATCTGCGGCGTCCAAGTGGTATTGGCATTCAGCGAAGCCACCAGGCCGAAATAGGCGAGCGAAAGGAAGACTACGTTTTCGGCTCGCAAGTTCACCGATCACGCTGCGACGTTGCAGCGGATCTCGCGCTTCGAGTATCCGTTCCCGTTCGAGCCGCGCCTGCAACGTGGATTTCTCATGCTCCGTCAGCCATTCGGCATTTGCCGGTCCGTCCGGCAGATAGAAGAATGCGATCGCTCCGAGAATGATCGCCGGCAATCCTTCGAGGAGGAACAGCCAGCGCCATCCGGCAAGGCCCAGAAAATTGTCCATCTGTAGGATGAGACCGGAAATCGCTGATCCGAAGGCAAGTGTGATGGGCGTGGCCATGATGAAGAGGGACATGGCCCGTGCCCGATAAGCCCGGGGAAACCAAAACGTCATGTACAAGAGAATGCCGGGAAGGAAACCGGCTTCCGCAATTCCAACGAGCAGGCGGATGGCGAACAGACTGTAGGGGCCAGCCACGAACATGGTCGCCGCCGATGCGATGCCCCACGTGACCATGATGCGTGCGATCCAGGTCCTGGCACCATAGCGCGCCAGCATGAGATTGCTGGGGATCTCGCACAGCAGATAGCCGACATAGTAGATCGAGATCGAAAGGCCGAACATCGCCGACGTCAGGCCGAGATCCCGATTCATAGAAAGCCCGGCAAAGGCGACATTGATGCGGTCAAGGAAGGAGATGACGTAGAGGACGAACAGAAACCAAATGAGACGCCGGAACACTTTGCGGACGACAGAATCGTCCGTACCCGTCACGGGAATGCTTCCGGCAAGGGCTGCACTATCCATGACGTGCTCCTATCCCCGTCGTGGGGAAGGCTATCGAGCCCGGCTTGGGGCGAAATGGACTGCGAAGTGTCCTATCAGCGGCCGTAGGTCGCCGTCATGGTCGATTTGCCCAGGGCATGCGCGCCGACATTGAAGCCGACCAGCGCACCGGACGCATCGTCGGGCACCGGCAGCTTGTCGATGTCCAGCGCGGTGACGGTGAACACATAGCGGTGCGGCTTGTCGCCTTGCGGCGGGCAGGGGCCGCCATATCCCGGCGTGCCAAAATCCGTGCGGGTCTGCCGTGCCCCGCCCGCAATCCGGACGGTGCCGCTTTTGCCTGCGCCTTTGGGAATCTCGCGGGCCGCTGCGGGAATATCAACGACCACCCAATGCCACCAGCCGCTGCCCGTGGGCGCATCCGGATCGTAAACCGTGAGCGCAAAACTCTTGGTTCCGGCCGGCGGCTCGGTCCATTTGAGACCGGGCGACACGTTCGCGCCGCTGCACCCGAAGCCGTTGAGAATTTGCTCGGCGGCTATGGTCTTCCCGTTTGCGACTTCGGTGCTGGTCAGCGTGAGTCCGCCCGAAGGCGCAGCGAACGCGAATGGCGCAAGGGCGAAAGCGGCAAGGGCTATGCAAGCGGCGGATTTGCGGGACATGATCTCTCTCCATTGACTTGCGCAAATTCTACCGCGCGGAAGTGGGAGGGGACAATCATGGATATGCGTCCTCTGACCGGCATTCGCGCTTGCGTTTTCGATGCCTATGGCACGCTGTTCGATTATGCGTCCGCTGCGGCGCGCGCCCGCGATGTGTTGGGCGGCGATTTCGAACGGCTCACCACGCTCTGGCGCGACAAGCAGCTGCAATACACCTGGCTGCGCACGATCGAAGGCCGGCACGCGGATTTCTGGCAGGTGACCGGAGATGCGCTCGACTTTGCGCTTGATAGTCTAGGGCTTGCGCCGGAAGGTTTGCGCGACCGGCTAATGAATCTCTATCTCAAGCTCGAAATGTTTTCCGATGCTGCCGAAGCCCTCACGAATCTGAAGGCGAGCGGTTTTACCGTTGCCATTCTTTCCAATGGCTCGCCCCGGATGCTCAGCGCCATGATCGAGAACTCGCGAACTGCGGCACTTTTCGATACGGTGCTTTCGGTGGAGGAGGTGGGCGTCTTCAAACCTCATCCGCGCGTTTATCAACTCGCCGTCGATCGCCTCGGCGTACCGGCCGAAGCCATCATGTTTTCCTCGTCCAACGCCTGGGATGCCTTTGGAGCCTCGGTATTCGGTATGCGAGTCGTCTGGTGCAACCGGTACAATCATCGCGCCGAGCGGCTGCCGGGAACGCCCGACCGGGTGGTGGCCTCGCTGACGCAATTACCCGCCTTGCTTGGCTAGCGCCCTAGTCTTCATAAATCATCTTCACGCTCATGCCGCCATCAACGATGATGTTCTGGCCCGTCATGAATCCGGCATGTTCGGCGAGGAACAGGCACGCTTCGGCAATGTCCTCCGGCGTACCGACGCGCCCCACCGGATGCTGTTCGCGGTCTTTCCTGCTGTGAT
>DATLVC010000106.1:0-3143 GCA_035577685.1 Micropepsaceae bacterium
CGTCGATCACCCATTTATAGACGATGGGCAGGGCGACATTGACCAGCTTGCCGACAAAGATCAGCGATAGCGCGGTGACAACGCGCAGCTTCAGCTCGGTTTCGCCTTTCGGCCATAGCAGCGGCCAGACCCGGCGTAGCACGCGCATCTGGTCGCGCCAGCCGAGTCCGGCCTCGCGCCTATCCACGCGTCCTCTGGTGAGGGACCAATTGTTCGCCATTACGGAAATCCGAAATACGCCCCAATCTATATCGTATGCCGGGGCGCGCTCCTCAACCCGTTAGGGCGCGGAACTTTCCTCAATGCAGGAAGAATTCCACCGGCACGACCAGATCCAGGCTGTCGTGGCCGAATTCCGCAGGTAAAGGGGGCAGAGGCTGCGCCCGTTGGATGAGGTCGCGGGCTTCGGCATCGAGCGCGGCGGAGCCGGAACTCTTGGCAATGTCGAACGAGAGCACCTTGCCGTTACGGTCCATGGTGAATCGCAAGGACACCACGCCCTCCTGATGGCGCAATTTGGCGCCGTCGGGATAGCGCTTGAAGCGATTGAGGTGCGCGAACAAGCGTGCCGCGAACGCGGCTTGGGCATTTGCCGAAAGGGCGGGCTTTTGAGCAGGAGCTAGCGGTGTTGCCGGGCCGAAGGGCGCATCGGGCGGGGATGCGATAGCGGGCGCGGGCGGGATTGTGATCGTTTCCCGCGGCGGAGGCGGAACGGCCAATTGAACCTCCGGCATGATCGGCACCGGCACGTAGGCGTCTGGCGGCGCCAGTTTCGGCAGCGGCGGTGGATCCAGCGGCTTGGGCGGTTCGGCAAGGACGTTGACCACGGTCAACAGGCGTTGGGGCGCGGCTCGCACAAAAGCAGGACTTGCGAAGAAATAGGCCACGAGCAGCAGAGCATGGACGGCCAATACACCCCCGATCCCGGCGCTACGCAATCGCACGTGCCGATACGGTGCGACGCGCGCAAAGTCCGCCAGCACCGGATAGCATTGGGCTTCGGCGGCAGAATGAACGGACAGGGGCGCATGCATATTCATTCGGCCAAACTCATAATTCGCTCCAGCGGCGCAGGAGGTTGTGATAGGTGCCGGCGAGTGCGATCACGGCGTGGTGCGTGTCACCGATCGCAACTCGGGTTTCTTGAATGGCGCGATCGAGTTCGAACAATTCGCGGCGCTTGCCATCGTCCTTCACCATGCTCTGTACCCAGAAGAATGAAGCGAGACGCGCGCCCTGTTTGACCGGTGTTACACGATGCAGGCTGGTGGCGGGATAGAGCACGATGTGGCCGGCTGGCAGCTTCACCGACTGGGCGCCATAGGTATCTTCGATGATGAGTTCGCCGCCGTCATAATCGGATGGTTCGGACAGAAACAGCGTGGCTGAGACGTCGGTCCGCAGACGCAAATTAGCTTGGGCGACATAGCGAATGGCGTTATCGATATGCGGCTTGAAATCCATGCCTTCGTCGTAGCGATTGAACAGCGGCGGAAACACGCGCATGGGCAGGGCTGCCGCGTTGAAAAGAGGATTGGACCCCAATGCACGCAGGATGATCTCGCCCAAGCTGCGTGCTTCCGGCGCGCTCTCCGGTACTTGGAGATTGAATTTCGCCTTGGCCGATTGTGCGCCGGCCGTGATCTTGCCATCGACCCATTGGGCGGAAGCGAGAACGGTACGGCATTCGACCAGTTCCTCTCGCGTCAACACATCGGGTATGCGGACCAGCATAGGGCGCCTCTAATAGGTGTAGCCGACGGAAAAAATCACCGTCCGCCCCGGAGTAGGCACGCCGCGATTGCCGAAGGCTTGTACGTAATTCAGGCGGTCGGTGAGGTTGTAGCCGTTGATCGAAACCCGATAGGCGCCGAACTTGTAGGCGACGAATGCGTCCAACGAGACCGTGTCGGGAATCTCGGCGATGCTCGCAAGCGCCGGCGCTCCCACGGGCGAGAGCGCATTGTATCGCACCGGCATTTTGCTTTGATAGGTGATGCCGCCGCCCAATGAGAGGCCGGGGAGGAATTGCGCCGCGTCATAGCTGGCCCAAAACGAGCCGGCATTCTTCGGCACGAAGATCACCTGCCGTCCAACGATGGCGAGATTGGGAATAGGGATGCCCACCGGCACGCCGGCAGGACAGGCAACGCCGGTGGTGCTGGCTGCTGTAAGCGCCGCACAATTGGCGAAGGATTGCTCGGTTTCGCTGTCCAGATGCGACCAACCCGCGTTCAGCGTGATGGTGTCGAAGATTTTGCCGGTCAGACCGAGTTCGAAACCTTTCACTTTCTGTTTTTCGCCCGATTGGGCGTCCAGGAATCCGGTGCCGGGATCAACCTCTGTGGCGTTGTTCTTTTCCTCGGTGAAGATGGAGCCCGTCACTCCGAGGCGTCCATCGAAGAGACCGTATTTCGCGCCCAGCTCGTAGGATTCGGTGATCTCCGGTTCGAGGTCTTTTGTGGTCAAGGCGAGCGCGGTTGCATCGCCCACGACCGAAGCGCCTTGCGGCCGCGCGGCCCGTCCCCAGGTGAAATAGAATGTCTTCGTCGTATCCGGCTCGAACACCAAACTCGCGCGCGGCGAAATCAGATCCGATTCCGATTTCAGTAGCGAAGAGGCGCCGTTGATCAGGACATTGGTGAACTCCGAATTGTAGCGGTCGTAGCGGATGCCGCCGATCACCGACCAGGAATCGGTGAACCACACCCGGTCTGTGAAAAACATGGCGAGGTCTGTTGCATCGCCGTCGGTCCGCCCCGACGAGGTGGCTGTTGCGGTCGTGACCAGCCCGTTCAAGGTGCAGGGGCTGGCACCCGAGCAGGCGAGCCCGGCAGCGTTGTAGACAAAGGGCGCGTAATTCGGCGGGGGATTGGGATCGGGCGCGAACAGATTGCGCCCGATATTGGCGCGGCCTGCTGTGCCGTTGCCGAGGAGATAGGTGAAATCGCCGGCGGCGGGCAGGGTGTAATAAGAGAAGCTCTTCTTATTGTCCTGATAGGATACATCGATGCCGGCAATGGCCTCGGTGCGAAACCTGCCGAGATCGAAATCGGCACGTGCGGTCGAGATGTTCTGAAGACCCCAGGCGCGCATATAATAAGGACCGCCGCCGCCAATACCGCCGAAAGCCGTTGTGGGGT
>DATLVC010000107.1:0-13637 GCA_035577685.1 Micropepsaceae bacterium
TCATAGCGCTCAAGGCCCATCTCGGTGCGCCGCACGCCGCTGACGATTCCAGAGGTCACGGTCTGTCCGATCCCAAAGGGATTTCCGATCGCCAGCACATAGTCGCCGACCTCGAGCCGATCCGAATCGCCGAACGCGACCTCCGGCAGGTTGGGGACGGCAACCTTTATGATGGCGACATCCGTATCCGGATCGGAGCCCTGGAGCACGCCTGGGACCTCGCGCCCGTCCGCGAAGGTGACGATGATTTGGTCCGCGTTCTCGACGACATGACTGTTGGTCACAATCAGGCCAAGCCGCCCGTCGAAAACCACACCCGAGCCGGCGGTGGAGGCCTGGGTCTCCGGAGGCATTTCGGGGAGGCCGAAGAATTGCCGCAGCATGGGATCATCGAACAGCGTGTCCCGCCGCTGGCCCGCAGGCATCCTGACGGCGATGCTGACAACGGCGGGGGCGACTTTCTTGATGATCGGGGACAGCGTCGGGATTTGCCCGCTGATGATGGGCTCGATCGGGGCGGTGGCGTAGGCCGGCACCAAACCTGCGAGTGACAGGCCAACCGCGACAAGTGCTACAAACCGAGACATCGTTTTTCCCTTCGGGATCGCGTCCGTGCCGAGTTGGCAATGGCGATTACGCCCGAAGTGGATGGTCCCGGCGCTGATTCAGATCAAAGGCCAAAAGGGATTTTCGGAGGTTTCTGTCCGAAAAACGGCGGTCTGAGCCACCCAAAGGTGGCCCAGACCCGCGATTATTCCTTGAGGACAGCCCCGGGACTACACGAAACCGATTAGACGGCCGCAAACAAGGACGCTGATCCAGAACGCAAGAGAAAGGCTGCCGGCCAAGCGCACCGCCGTGGGCGGGAAGGGTGCGCGATCCCAAACGGCAACACCCTTGAAGGTGACGTGCTGGAAGACCAGCATGTTCAAACCGGCCAGTGCAATCAGGATCATCTTCACATCGAAAAACGCGATTCCAAGATAGGTGAGCGGTTTCGACGCGAAGAGAAGCAGACCGAAAATCGTGGCGATCACGAAGCTGATCCAGGTCCAGGGCAGCATCTCGTCAGAGACCTCCGTCACCGGCCGGTTGCGCCAGACAAGACCAGCCAAGCGCAGATCGAGCCGCATGATGGACCCCACCACGATCACGATCGCAACGACATGGATCGTTTCAAGGGCCGGGAAAATCCAAACCGAGTCCCGGATCGCTTCGGCCATTTGCGTGTCGTTCAGCCACTGCAAAGCATCGACAAAAGGATTAGACATTTTCGCCTCTTACATAATTGCTGTGAACAGTGACAAACTTAGAGATCCTGTCTCATATCCAGATAGGCAATCAGGCGCCCTAACGCGGCGATGCCGACCCAAAGAAAGAGCGATAGCGTCGCCAACATGCGGCCGGTTTGCCGGCGTTGAGGCGAAAGCTCCCAATAATTGGGGTCTTTCTTCAACGTGATCTGATAGATCAGGGTCGTTGCCGCGGTCAGGACCAGCATCGCCATCTTTATACGGAAGCCGATATTGAGCAGCTCGCGCCCCGGCTCGGCGATGGTTTGAAGCGCGCCGGTCAGGAACAAGACAAAGAGCGCACCCCACACCCAGGGAATCAATTGGCGCGCGAGTTGTGCGAATGTCTGGCGCGTTCCGCCGATCCCCAGGAGATGGAGATTGAGCACGCCCACGGAGATCAGCACGACCGCGACGGCGAGGATGTGAATGCACTGTGAAACCGGAATGATCAGCCAGGTCGACAGATGCGTCGTATCAGCGAGAAACGCGCTGAGTTGCGTCTGCGCCAGCCATTGGGAGAAATCTTCAAGCATAATTATGCTCCCTGCGTTGCATGAGCGGGTAATCGTGGAGAGATGAAAATCGGATGAGGCCGGCTGCCGTCAGGCTGCCTTTTCGTGAATGGTTGCGTGGGTGGGTTGCGCGTGCGGCTTGGCAACTGTTGGTGCCGCGGCCGGCTCGGCAGCGGGGCTAGTGCCCGCGATCTTCCGTGTCGTCCATTCGGCATAGGCCAGAACGGCGGCAAATACGCTCAAGGCTGCAAGAACAAGGGCGAGAAACAGGACGCTTTCCAGAGGCATGATGAACACTCCCAATTCTTTCGAAAATGAGAATGCATGAACGGCCTGTAATGCTGCTTGATCTGGATCAAAAGCCGGACTTTTTGCCCCACCCCCGGCTGGGCGCTTTATTTGTTGAGAATCGGTATCGACTTCACATCCGGCGGCGGCGGTAGGCTCGACACGAAAGCGTGGATGTCCGCCACCTGCTGGTCCGGCATGGCAGATTCCACGTAGGGGGGCATCTCGTTTACCGGATGGCGGAGCTGGTTGCGAAACGCTTCGAGGCCGATCCCCATATTGGCGATGCGCAGTCCGCCGGTCCGCCCGCCGCCGCCCTGGCCTGCCGTGCCGTGACAATAGGAACAGCCGTTCGCCATATAGAGCGCGCGTCCCTTCGCCGGATCGCCTTTGGGCGAATCCGCCGCCCATGCGGTCGAAACGCCGAAGGCAAGCGCTGCGGTCATGACACGCGAGAGTATCGTTGTTCTCATCTCAGCGCCCTTGGGTCACAACATCGACCAGGACCGGTTCGCCGCCTTTGACGATGGCCTTGGCGCGCGTCAGGGCCGGCCCCAGATCCTTGGGATCGCTGATCGGGCCGATTGCGGCAATGCCCATGCCTTGCGCGATTTTCGCGTAATCGATGTAGGGGTCGCGCAGCGTGGTGCCGATATGGGCACGGTCGAGCCCGCGCATGTGGCGGTTGGCCATACGCTGCACATGCATCAGCTCCTGGTGATAGCCGCGATTGTTGTGCATCACGAACATCAGCGGAATCTTGTGATGCGCCGCGGTCCACAAGACGCCAATGGTCATCAACAGATCGCCATCGCATTGGATCGCCACCGTGAACCGCCCGTGCTTGCGGTTGGCGAGCGCGGCCCCTACCGACGCCGAGGCGCAATAGCCGATGCCCATGCCGCCACCGTCGCCGATGAAGTGATAGGGCTTGTCCATGGTCCACAGGCGCTGCGGCCAATAGGAGAGCGAGGCGGTCGGCGAGGCCATGGACCAATCCTCGTCCTTGACCTGGTTCCAGACTTCGGCGCAAAGCCGCCCGGTTGAGACAGGGCTCGCGTCCCAGCCATAGGTCGCATCGGTGCGGGCGCGTTCGAAATCGGCCTTGTGCATTTCGGCGAACTTCTTGCCGCGCGTTTCGAACGCCGATTTCTTGCCCGCGTCGACATGGGTCTTCACCGCTTCGATCAGCATCGGCATGGTGGATTCTCCGTCGCCGGTGATGGCCATGTCGACGTCGGCGAAGCGCTGGAAATCCTGATAGTTCGATTTGGTGTAGAGATCGCCGCTGCCGAGGCTGATGAGCTTGGCGCCGGGCTTGGTGATCGGCTTCGAGGTACGGTGGATCTGGTCACGATAGGAATTGATGGTGCCCCAGTAATCGGTCATCTCCAGGCCGAGCACGACGTCGGCCTGGGAGAGATGGGCGCGCGCGCGGCTGCTCTGGTTCAGGGGATGGCGCGACGGCAGGTTGAGCCGCCCGCTGGTGTCGATCACCGGGCAGTGCAGCGTCTCGGCCAATTCGACCAGCAACTTCCCGCCTTGCGCGGTGCGCGCATAGTGGTCGGCGATGAGCACCGGATTTTCCGCTGTGGCCAGGAGGCGGGCGGTTTCGGCCACCGCGCCGGCATCGCCCTGCGGCGCCGAAATGCGCGGCAGTTTCGGGATGCGCAAATCCATGCCGGCCGGAATCGGGTCTTCCTGAAGCGCGCCATCGGCCACCAGCAGCACCGGCAGAGTCGGCGGCGTCATCGCGATCTTGTAGGCGCGCACGGCGCTTTCGGCGAAATGCTGCAGTGAGGCCGGGTTGTCGTCCCATTTGAGAAAATCGCGCGCCACCGCGGCGGGGTCCTGGGCGCTGTGATTCCATTCGATGCCCGGACGGCGCAATTGCACGTCCATGATGTTGCCGATCACGACATAGACCGGCACGCGGTCGCACCAGGCATTGTAGAGCGCCATGGTTGCATGGTGCAGGCCGACCGTGCCGTGCGCAAAGACACAGAGCGGTTTGCCTTCGATTTTATAATAGCCATGACCCATGGCGACCGAGATTTCCTCATGCGAACAGGTGAGGAATTCGGGGTCTTTGTTACCGCCGTAATTGATCAGGGATTCGTGCAAGCCCCGAAAGCTGGAAGCCGGATTGGCCGCCATATATTCGAAGCCGAGGCTCTTGATGCAGTCGACCATGAAATCGCTGCCGCTCTTGCCTTCGGTGAGCACCTCGAGCTCGGGCGGCACCTGGGTTTCGGCGGCTTTGTTGGGGAGCGGAACGGGATTGTTCGCCGGCGCCGGTGCGCCTGTCTGGGCCACCGCATTCAGCGGCGCCGCAATTGCCGCCGCCCCGGCAAGCCCGGCGCCCTTTAGAAATCTGCGGCGCTTGACGTTTGGAACATCCTTTTCACGCGACATCGCTGTGCTCCCATTCCCGCGAATTTGCGGCCCCCTTGCGGACACCAAGCTTAGACGCCCGCAAGAATTGTGTCGATAATGGGAGCTGGTGGCGGCGCGCTAATATTCCGTGATCATCAGGCGAAAGACGCTGGAAAAGACCGTGTTGCTTTCGGCCGCGGCTTTGCGATTGACGACCACCTCGATTTTGGGCCGGGACTGAATCCCGATGGTGCAAGTGCCGTTCTTCACCTGCGTGATATCGAAGGTGATGCAGGTGATCTTTCGTCCTTTGCTGACGATGGCCACTTTGGAAGCCGCTGCCCCGATACCGTCGGTGAGAAAGAACAGGCCGACATCGGCATCGGCGAGCTGATCGGGTCTGACAAGAATGGGCTGCAGCAAATTATCCCCGGCGCGAACCTGATTGCTGAGGAGCGCCTTCAAATCATTGCCGTCCTGAACGGATTGCGCGGAATCGGGCGCAACGACGATACCTACGCGCATGACACCGCTGCCGAACTTTTCGACAAAGCCGATGACACGTTCGGCGACCAGAACATCGGTCTGGGTGAGCGCGGCGTGAGCGGGGCCTGCGCCGAACGCGACGGCAAGGTACAAACCGAAGGCCGTCGCGCGCTTGATGGGCGCGCTTGTCGCAGGCAATTTCACCGCGAAGCGAAAGTTTATCATAGCACGCGGACCGCTACTTTTTTCGACGCCGTTCCCTCCCGTTGATCGGGTTCTGCGTCACTCTCGACGGCATTCGGCTTGATGTATTGCTGACGCAACAGCTCGCCAGCCTGCGAGGCATCGACAGCGCGGCTGAAAAGGAAGCCTTGGGCCTTGGAGGACGCGCCGCTGGTCAGGAAAAGGAGTCTTTGCTCCTCGGTCTCCACACCTTCAGCCATGATGCCGATACCGAGCTCGCGCGCCATATTGATCATGACCCTAATCATAGCAGCCCGTTCCGGATCGGTATCGGCAGTCGCGACTAGAGAGCGCGCGATCTTGAGGTGGTTCACATTGTACGATCGCAGATACTCGAATGACGAATATTCGGTCCCAAAATTGTCGATGGCGATTTGTGCGCCCAGGCGGTGAAGCTGTGCGAGCACATCGTTTTGCGTCCAGGTTAGATAAGCGATCGTTGCCTCCGTCACGTCGAATTCGAACTCCGAGAGGGCTAGACCCCATTTCTGGCTCGTTGCGGTCATATCCCGAATAAGATCGCGGCTGTTCTTGAGCTGCATCAAGGAGAGGTTGATGGTGATGACCGGAGGCGCCACGCCTTCGTCACGCCAGCTCCGCATCTGCTGGCAAGCTCTGTCGAACACCCAGTGGCCGAGGGCCACGATGGTGCCGGTTTGCTCCGCGACGGGCAAAAATTTCTCCGGTTGCAGCAATCCGCGCGTGGGATGGTTCCAGCGCACCAGTGCCTCGACACCGGCGATCTTGCCGGAGATCACCTCGACTTGCGGCTGATAATGAAGCTCGAGTTCGTTGTGGTCGATGCCGGCGCGCAGTTCGTCGCTCAATGCAATGCGCGTGAGAACTTGCTTATCCAGATCCGCGCTATGGAAGCGATATTGGTTGCGGCCCTGATCCTTGGCGCGATAGAGGGCAAGATCAGCCTGCGACAGAAGGATGTCAGGACTGGCGCTGTCGGCGGCGTATGGGCAGACGCCGATGCTTACCGTGATATGAACTTCGTTATCGTTGAGCGTATAGGGAATGCTCAGCGCGTGGAGAATACGGCTGGCCAGTTCACCCGCATCCGACGCCCCGGCGATCTCGGTTTGCAGCACCGCGAATTCGTCGCCCCCGAGCCTCGCGACCAAGTCGTTGTCGCGCGTGCAGCCCTTGAGACGATCCGCGACTTCCTTCAACAGAAGGTCACCGATCGGATGCCCAAGGGTGTCGTTGACGTTCTTGAAATGATCGATATCCATGTAGAGGATGGCAAAAAAGCTGCCGCCGCGCCTGGTTGCGGAAAAGGTCTGACGCAGGCGCTCGATGAAGGTAGAGCGATTGGCGAGGCCGGTAAGCCCATCTGTCCGGGCGAGCAGCGCCATTTTGTCTTCGGCGGCTTTGCGCTCTGTGATGTCAATAATGATTCCTTCGACCTCCGTCAGACGGCCGAGCTTGTCGCGCACGGGGGTGTAACGGTCTTCCACCCATCGAATGCCGCCGTCCCCCTTGTGAATGCGAAATTCAATCGTTCCGCCTTGCGAATCCTTTTCCAAAAGCTGGGCCATGGCGAGGCCGACCTTGGCCCGGTCTTCAGAGTCGACAAGAGTTTCTGCCCAATTGGCCGGGCTCAGCAGGTCCCCCGGATCGTGGCCGAATTTGACGATATTCTGGGAAATGTAGGCGAGCGGAAAGGAAGGTTCGGCGCGCAAGCGATAGAGAATCGTTGGGCTGTTCTGTACGATCATGTTCGCGTCCGCCAATTCCTTGACGAAGCGCGCCCGCATGATGGCAGCGCCGATCAGATCACCTAAGGTCTTGAGGGCGTCGGTCTCCGCCCAGCTCCACTTGCGCTGCGTCTGCAGGGAATCGATGAAACTCAGTATTCCCCATAATTTGTTGTCGACCATTACGGGGACCTGCAGGAACGACTGCATTTTCGCTTTTTCGAAAATCTCGCGGTATGCCTTCGGTACATCTGCCACCGAGGATGAGGCGACATTGCCGTTAAGAATGTGGGTAATCGCTTTTGGGAACAGCAGCATCACGTCCAGGTCCCGGAACGCTGGGTTCGTGATCGTAATGGAGGCATTGGGCGCACACCATTCATGTGCCACCGTGGAGCGAAGATGACCATTTTCATCGGGTTTGAGCGAGTTCAGTTGCACCCGGCCGACCATGATCGTTTGTGCAATCAACTCAAGAACGACCGCGATGGCATCGCCATAGCTGGCCGCGCCGAGCAGCTCGGATGCGCTTCTGGCTACCGCATTGAGCAGCGCGTCGTGTTCGCGCAGCATGTTCTCCGCAGCCGTGCGTTCCACGAGCTCGGATTCCAAATGGATATTGGCATCCTTGAGCTCATTGGTACGCAACGCAACGGTATCCTCCAATTGCTTTTGATAGATGGTGAGTTGCTCGGCACGCTCTTCCGCGACCGCATTTTTCCGTTCCATGGCTGCGCGCTGGACAGAGGCGCGCACCAGCAGGTACGTCATTGCAAGCAGGGCAATCGAGACAAAGCCGAGCGCAAGGCCGCGGAACCAGGCGGCCTTGCGCCAATCCGCCAACGCATCGGCTTCGGGAAGCGCAATGTGGATCGTGGAATTCGCGCGAACTTCTTCAACGAAGACAAGGGCGCCGGCGTTGCTTCCGGGCGGTTCGCCGGTGGTCACGAGACCATTCTTTTCTACCCATATGGTCGCGGTCGGATACTGAAGCAGCGCGCGCCAGATGGCCGCAGTGCGATTTGCGGTGGCCTCGTTGCCGGATGCGATCTTGTCGGCCAGATCGTCGAAATCGGCGAGCGAGGAGGCCGTGATGCCAAGCTGGGTCCTGGCGCGCTCGATCGTACCGGCGCGTTCCAGCGCCGT
The DNA here is from genome assembly GCA_035577685.1 of Micropepsaceae bacterium. Classification (GTDB taxonomy): domain Bacteria; phylum Pseudomonadota; class Alphaproteobacteria; order Micropepsales; family Micropepsaceae; genus CAIYRG01. Next base: position 8,053 of record DATLVC010000107.1, read on the forward strand.
AAAGCCGATCACGACCGCCCACATCGCCAGGAGCAGTCCGAGAATCGGCAGGAAGATCAGGCGTTCGAGGTGCCTGCTCTGCCGTGTTCGGGTTTCCGCATCATTCATTGAATCCGCCTCGCCTTGTCCGATTGCTTGCGGCGGAACTATTTCAGCAACGTGTCCATGACCCGCAGGGCCGCGGGTCCACCGACAATCAGAAAGATCGTCGGCATAATGAACAGCATCATTGGTACGGTCAGCAGCGCGGGCAGCCTGTTGGCACGCCCCTCCATCGCGATCAGCGAGTCGCTGCGCATCTCGGATGCGACCGTCCTCAGCGCCTGCGCGAGCGGAGTGCCGAAACGCATGGTCTGAGACAGCGTAGTCACCAGAGACTTCATATTCGGCACGTTGATGCGGTTTGCGAGATGGGCGAATGCCTCGTCGCGGCTCGGAAGAATTTTCAAATCCGCCGAGGTGAGCGCGAGTTCATCCGCGAGCGCCGGATGGGAGGCTTTCAGCTCCTTACCAATGCGATTCAAACTGTCTTCGAGCGATAGACCGGCCTCGACGCAAATCACCAGCAATTCAAGGGCGTCCGGCAGACCGGACACCACCGCGTGGATATGGCGGTTGACGAACATGCGCACCACCATCGCGGGGGCAAACCAGCCTCCGATGGCGGCGCCCGCAGCGGCAAGAGCCGTGAGCGTGCGGGAAGCCGCGAAGGCCGGCAAATAGGGCAATATCAGAAGAAAGGATCCACCCAGGATCACCACGAAGCACAGCCGCAATAAGAAATAGATGGTTAGGGCGTGATTCTGCGGAACGCCGAAATTGCCAAGCCGCCTCAGGACTTCATTCCGGTCGCGTTCGGCAGGACCTTCGGCATGCGCACGCACCAGAATGGCCCTCACAGCGGCCTTTTCAGCCTCCAGTTTCGATTCGATGTCGGGCGACTGAATGAGCCTCAGGCGGCGGACCAATGCTTCGCGCGAAATGCCGAGGCCGTAGGCGACAAAAACCACGCCGCCAAGACAAAGCGCGAGCGCCGCGACAAGAACTAGTACACCAGTTGCAGCAGGCAGACCGTTGAGAAGCGCGAGAATCATTCGGATTTCCTCAGATTTTGACCGCACTGCGCATCATGAAACGCATTACAAAGAAACCAATTGTCAGCATGGCCGCCGCCAGGCCGAGAATGATCTTGCCGCGCGGGTCGGTGACGAGCGGCGTGAGATAACCGGGCTGAATCAGCAATAGCGTGCCCGTGACAAGAAATGGCAACGCGCCCAGGATATAGGCAGAGACGCGAACTTCGGCGGTGGTCGCCTGCGCTTTCAGCCGGACGGCGCGCCGCTTGCGCATGATGTCGCTCAATGTCTCGAGCGTGGAGGCGAGATTGCCGCCGGTGGCGCGCTGCAACGTCACCGCAACGGAGAAGAAGCGGAAATCCGGCAAGCCGACTTGCATGGAGGTCGAGGCCAAAGCCTCCTCGAAGGGAATGCCGATTTTTACCTGATCGGCAATTTTCCTGAACACACCGTCCACTGGGGCAGGTGCTTCGTTGCCGATCGTGCGGATGGCGGTGCTGATGGGAAGGCCGGCACGAAGCATGCGCACGCCCATGTCTACAGCGTCGGGGAAGAAGTCAGTGAATTTGTTTTCTGCCTTGCGTTGCTCACGCGCGAAAAGAATACGCGGCAACAGGACGAACGCAGCACCCGCGGCGGCAATTGTAATCCAAAATGAAGCTTTCAACGCGAAGGCCATCACGGCCCAAACCGCCGCGGCGGCAAGGAGTGCAAGCAGCAGCACAGTTGCCGCGCTCGCATGCGTTCCCCAGGTGCGCGAAAGCCCCAGCGAGACTACGCGGCGCAGCCTTTCGGCCGCCCGTTGCGAAACGGCAGGCGCTTCGACAGGCACCGTCACGTCATTCGGTTTGATGTCGCTCGACATCAACGCCAGGCGCGTGTTCAACGCCAGGCGATCCCGCCGGCTCAGCACGAGCGCAAAGAAGAGCACCATCCCGGAGACGACCAGGAATGAGAGAGCGGAAACAAGTGTCGGGGTCATGAGGCCTCCCCGCCACTGGGTCGCAACGCTTCGAGGAATGTCGAGCCAAGTCCGAAATATTCAAGACGCGGCAGGAATCGCGGGCGTGTGGCGGTAGAATCGAACGCGCCGCGAAGTGTGCCGTCGCGATTTTCCCCGGTGAAGCGAAAGGTGAAGAGTGTGCCCAGCGAGATGACGTCTTCTTCAAGTCCGACGACTTCGACCACTTCCGTCAAACGCCGCACGCCGTCGCGCATGCGTTCGATATGAACAATGAGATCGACAGCGCTCGCGATCTGGCCTCGTATCGCCCGGATAGGAAGGCCCGCATTCGCCATCAGCACCATGTTCTCGATGCGGGCAAGCGCGTCGCGCGCTGTATTGGCGTGAATTGTTGACATCGATCCGTTATGGCCGGTGTTCATGGCCTGCAACATGTCGAACGCTTCCGAACCGCGCACTTCGCCGACGATGATGCGATCGGGCCGCATGCGCAGCGCGTTACGAACAAGATCGCGCTGGTTGACTTGGCCCTTGCCCTCGATGTTGGGAGGGCGAGTCTCGAGCTGAACCACGTGGGGTTGCTGCAGCCGCAGTTCGGCCGCGTCTTCGATGGTAATGATGCGCTCGCCGTGATCGATCATACCCGACAGCGCGTTCAGAAGTGTGGTCTTGCCAGAGCCCGTGCCACCCGAGATGATGAGATTCAGACGGCACCGGGCGGCGATTTCGAGCGCGCGTGCAAGCTGCGGCGATAGGCTGCCGAGCCCGATGAACTGGCCAAAATCTATCGCCTTGTGAGAAAATTTCCGGATCGAAATGCAGGGCCCCTTGAGACTCAACGGGGGGATGATGGCGTTCACGCGGCTGCCGTCAGCCAGGCGCGCATCCAGCATCGGACTCGATTCATCGATGCGCCGTCCGATTGAGGAGGCAATACGCTGGGCCACGTGCAGCACATGGGCATCATTCCGGAAGTGAAGCTTGGTAAGTTCCAACTTCCCGCGCCGCTCGACGAAGATTTTCTCCGGGCCGTTCACGAGAATGTCGGCCACCGATTCATCGTTCAACAAAGGCTCGAGCGGGCCGAGCGCTACCATGTCGTCGACGATTTCCCGCGCGAGCGCGCCCTGCTCCTGCTTGTTCAGGAGCACGCGGCGTTCATTGGCAATCTCCGCAACCAACTCCTCGGTGCGGGCGATGAGTTCTTCGGTGGTCATGCGTACCGCGACGGCCGGCTCGATCCGCGTCAGCACCTGGCCGCGGATAAAATCCTGCGACGTGGACGCGAATGTGCGTGGGGCCGGGGAGGCCGTGGGCGGCGCAGGCGCAACCGCTATGGCCGGCGGCGGAGGTTCATACGGGGCTGTGTCGCCGGTTTCATCGATCTTTTTGCCGAAGGAGAAGATGCTCATCCGAATATCCGCTTCAAAAAGGAAGGAGACGCAGCCTCCCCTTCGCCTGTGAGATGACGGAAAAGCGGCGCGAGGCTGCGCTGGAAGCTCGCGCATTTGCGCACCTCGGCGACGCCGAGATTCGAGGAAAGGCCGATTTCGCGCTCATAGGGCACGACCAGGTCCGGCGGTTGGCCGACGGCGCCGATAAATTCTTTCAACGGCAAGCTTGCATCGGCGCCATTCTTGTTCAGCACATGCAGCGTTATACGCTCGGGTGTGTTCGGACCGATCTGCTGCCGCCATCGCGCCACGTCGCGCGCGGCGGAAAGGCTCGCGGTGCTCACGAGCAACAAGACGCTCGGCAGCGTCAGCACACGCAGGAGCGATGGCGCGAGCAGGCAAGGCAGATCGACGAATATATAGCGATAACGGTGAATGAGGTTTCCAAGCAGAGTCAGAACCGCCTCGTCGTTCAAGGTCACGCTCTCGTTTAAGGGCTCCTGCGCCGCCATAAGATCGAGACGCTCGGTGATTTGCGTGACGCCGCGTTGCAGAAACAGATCGTCGACGCGTTCGGGATGTTCGAGCGCCTCCCGCAGGGCGTGACTGGGTGTTGCATCAAATTGCAGCGCCGCGTCGCCGAACTGCAGATCGAGGTCGAGATAGAGAACCCGCCTCATGCCGTTGTCCGCCAGGTGCCGCGCGGTGTTGGTCGCGATCGTCGTGGCGCCGTCACCGCCGCGCGCGCCGATCACGAAGACGAGCTTGCCGGTGCGCGTTACCCGGGGCCCCGGGCCGCCGGTGAGCACACTCTGAAAGGTGAGACCGAGAGGATTGCTGACGAGCGGCTTGAAGAAATATTCGACGATACCGCCTTGTTTGAGATCGCGATAAAGCCTGATGTCGTTGCTTTCACCGACCACCACAACGCCCACACCGGGTTCGCAGACTTCGGCGAGGGCATTGATCCGGGCGCTGGGATCGTGGACCCCCGAAATATCAACAATCAGCAGACGTGGCGAGCTGCGCTGCGCAAGGGTTGCGATGGCCGTGTCTATGTCGCCGTTGGTGTACTGGGCGTCGGCAATGCCGAGATCGCTGAGGCTCTGGCGGATGACTCCTTCGGAGTCGCGGTCGCGAACGAATACCATCGCCTGCAAACGGGGAATCGCGACAGGCGAAGATGCGGTGGGGGATGGCCGCTCGTTCACTGCGCCGCTCCGTTGCTGCCGGAGAAGACGAAAGTGGGCGTAGGCGATCCGGTCGCGGGCAAAGGCTTGGTCTGGCCAGCCTCATACTGACCGACCGCGATGCTTTCGCGCGCGCCGTCTGCCGGCCCAAGGGTCCGGCCGCTTTCGAGATCGTGCGGGTCATCCACCATCGTCTTCAAATTGAAGCCGACACTGCAGCCGAGATATGCAGTTTCGACATTGCTGTAACGGTCTGCCGGAAAATCAGCCCAGGCAGGGCATGGATGGTCGGCGGTCGGTATGGCCGCATTCACATGGGGCGTGGAACAGCCTGCGCCCAATGCTCCAACCCCCAAGACCGCGCAGAAATTCCAGATATGCCGCAAGCTGTGGCACGCGTTTTTCATGATCAATGCTCCAGGATGAAGCCGGCCGCGCCGTTCAGATGCGGCGTATCGGCCGTGGGAATGGGCTCGTCCTTGCCGTCGCCGCGGGACGTAAGACGGCCCAGCAGGACGCGCTCGAAATCGCTTGCAAATGCGAGTCCTTCGGTCGGCACGTGCAGCGATCCAGGCTTCTCCGCAGGATGCACGATGTAGGGTGTCACGATGATCACGAGCTCGCTTTCATTGCGTTGAAACTTCGAGGAGCGGAACAGCGTCCCCAGCACCGGAATGTCGCCAAGTCCGGGAAGCTGCTGAAGCGAGCTCGAGACATTGTTCTGGAACAGGCCGGCTATTGCGAAACTCTGGCCGCTGGCGAGTTCGACGGTCGTTTCCGCGCGTCTGACCGCGAGGCCCGGGATCTTGATGTCATTGATCGTGACCGATCCCAGATCGGTGAGTTCGCTCACCTCCGGGCGCACCTTGATGCTCATGTGATCACCGTTGAGCACGATGGGCGCAAAATCGACATTCACGCCGAACCGCTTCCACTCGATAGTGATCTGCTGCAGGCCCTG
>DATLVC010000108.1:0-22340 GCA_035577685.1 Micropepsaceae bacterium
GGCGCATCCGACCTTATCCATGTCACGGGGGCGGCCAGCATTGCCGGCACGCTGCAGGCGGTCGGGACCGGAGGGAGCTACACGATCGGTTCGCAATACATGCTGCTGACCGCCGCGGGTGGGGTGAGCGGAACATTTTCCAATCTGACCGTTGCAGGCAGCTTCGGCGCGACACGGCCGCGCGTCGCCTATGATGCGAACGATATCTTCATCGTGCTCGATCCGAACGCCATCTCTCCCTTCCTGGTCAATCCGACGCTCAACCAGTCGCGCATCGCGGCGGCTATCGACAATTCGCTCAGCGGCGGCAATCTCGATCTCATCGCGCTTTTCAATCTCCCGGCGAGCCAGCTTCCCGCCGGTCTCGATGCGCTTTCGGGCGAAATCCATGCAAGCCTGCGCTCGGCGCTGATCGAAGACAGCCGTTTCGTGCGGCAAGCGGTGATGGAACGTCTGTCTTCTTCCGCTTCGCAGATCGCGCCGGCCCAAGGGACGGATGGCCCTTCCGAGCCCGCCTTCTGGCTGCAGGGCTTCGGCTCCTGGGGACGCTTCGGAAGCAATGGAAATGCCGCGGCGGTGGATCGCAACACCGGCGGGTTCGTTGCCGGTGTCGATGCCTGGGCTGGCGGCGCGTGGCGCGTGGGGGCTGCGGCCGGGTATTCGCGATCCGATCTCAGCGCCGATGCGCGCGCAAGTTCTGCCAGTGTCGACACGGTCCACGTCGCGGCCTATGGCGGGACCGCGTATGGGGCATGGAATCTACGGCTCGGCGGCGCCTATGCCTGGCACAGCATCCATACCGAACGAGATATCGCATTCACCGGTTTTGCCGACAGCGACAGCGCCCATTATCACGGCGAAACCGGACAAGCCTTCGGCGAAGTGCGTTACGACATAGGGTTGGGTGCGCTTAAAGTCGAACCCTTCGCCGGCCTTTCTTACGTGCGTCTGCATACATCATCGCTGGCCGAAAGCGGCAGCGTCGCTGCGCTGACCGGCCCGCGCAACACGACCGACCTGCCCTATTCCTCGCTCGGCATCGCTTCGGCCGAGCCGATGATGATGGAGGGGAAGGCCGTCACGCTGCACGGCTCCCTCGCCTGGCAGCATGCATTGCAGGATGTGGTGCCGTCCGCGAGCCTCGCCTTCGCCAGCACCGGCGCGAGCTTCACGGCATCGGGCGTGTCGCTCGCGCGTGACAGTGCGCTCGTCGATGCCGGATTCGATCTTCAGCTGCGTCCCAACGCGACGATAGGCCTGGCCTATTCGGGACAGTTCGGTACGCGCCTGAACGATCACGGCATCAAGGGCAATTTCGCTTGGAATTTCTGAGCGGGGTACGACGCCTCAACGGGAATCATTGGTGCGGGCGATGCTTTAGCCCGGTGGAGTTTGGGAAGCGATGACGGAAAAGAGTTCTTATTCCGACAGGACATCCAAGGCCGTTGGTCAATATCGGAAATTGGCCCATCAGGCGAAACTGAACGCCGACAGCGCGGTCAGTCCCCACGACAGGGACTGGTTTCTCGCGCTGGCGAAGACGTTAGAAAAACTCGCAGACGTGCTCGAGGAACAGCTTCCCACCTCCGATTAGGCGGCTCGCGCTCGGTCGCTCAGTTGGCAACCAGCGCCAATCCCGGATTAGGGTTCTTGCCCTGCGGCTGGAAAGCGTTCTTGCCCTGCTCATCGGGGTCACGCATGACGTAGCCACGGCCCCAGACGGTTTCGATATATTGTTCGCCGTCGCAGGCGGCCGCGAGCTTCTTGCGCAATTTGCAGATGAAGACATCGATGATCTTCATCTCGGGTTCGTCCATGCCGCCATAGAGATGATTGAGGAACATCTCCTTGGTGAGCGTCGTGCCCTTGCGCAGCGCCAGCAACTCCAGCATCTGATATTCCTTGCCGGTCACATGCACGCGCTGACCATTGGCTTCCGCGGTCTTGGTATCGAGATTGACGACCAGCTTGCCGGTGGTGATGACCGACTGCGAATGGCCCTTGGAACGGCGAACGACGGCCTGCACGCGCGCGATCAATTCGTCCTTATGGAAGGGTTTGGTCATATAATCGTCGGCGCCGAAGCCGAGCGCTTTGACCTTCGCTTCGACGATAGCATTGCCGGAGAGAATGAGGACCGGAGTCTGCACCTTGGCGAGCCGCAGCGCCTTCAACACCTCGAAGCCGCTCATGTCGGTCAATTTCAGATCGAGCACGATGATGTCGTAATCGTAGAGCTTGCCGAGATCGATGCCCTCCTCACCCAGGTCGGTGGTGAAAACATTGGACCCGTCCGAACGGAGCATTAACTCGATGCTGCGAGCCATAGCGCTGTCGTCTTCGATCAAAAGTACGCGCATGTCGTTAACTCCTTTGTCCGACGAGCATTTCTCGGAACATTGTCGGTCGTCGTCTTAACCGATGGCTAACGTTAACCAGAATGGGTTAACGAAGATTTACGATCGTTCAACCAACGACGGGAATTTCATCGCCCCAAATGCAAAAAAGCGAGGCAAGCTTGGGCTTTACCGCAGGCGCGAGAGGGTTTCAGCAGGCTCCGGTGCCGGGCGCTGCGGACGGGCAATTGGTCACCGTCGGCTCGGCGCCGTAAGGAAGGACGGTTAGCAAATCCGCCGGGCCGATGATGGTTCCCGGCACCGCCGGAACAGGTTGCGGCACCGTGCTCTGATTGGTGCTCGGCAGCGCAATCTGGGGATAGCTTGCCTGCGGATAAAGTGTGCCGCGCGTGGCCGCCAGCGGGTTGGAGCCAAGACCCGGATCCAGGGTCCCGACCCCCGTCGAGCCGACGGTGCCGGCAAGCGGCACCGTTCCAGTCACGACCGTGCCGCCCACCGCAGGGATGACGACGGTCCCGGGGACCAGAGTTATGCCGCCCGGGGCTGTGTTTGGTGCAACCAGATTCGGCGGCGTATTCGGGTTCGGATAGCCGGCCACCACGCCATTATTCGCGGGCTGCGCAAGGGCCGCCAAGGGTATCGCGCAGGCGAGCCCGGCCAAAAGCAGTTCGCGCGCCCTGATCATGAAATCGACCTGCATTTGCTGGAGGCGGCCTGTGACGGCGGCCTTCGCCGAACCGCGATCCGGCTTTCGATGAAACATAACCGACCGGTGTCCGGTTCCCAATGGGTCGGCCGCGATTGGGTTAGGCGGTGGCGCCTAATCGGACTTCCTCAGGATGCCCGCTGCAATTCCCGAACCTCATTGGCGCCTTCAGCCGCGGCTTCCGCCTCAAGTTCAGAGGCGCATTCCTGCGCGATGGCGATGGATTTCTGGTCGGACAGAAACTCGGCCAGCGCGCGGTAGCGCTTGGCCTGCGCTCTCAATTTGGCGGCGCGTTCGGTTATATCCTCAGATTCCGTAAGCATTTTTTCGCTACCGATTCGTGTCTTAAGGAATCATTGACCCCAGTGGTTAACAAGATGTTAACGCCCGGCCTACTTAAGCTATGCTGGTCCGCTATTACTTGTAGAACACGGTTTTAGCCGAGGCATAGCTTGTACCCTAACGTCTAGCGTTACGAGACAATGTTACGGGTTTGGACGAGTTTTGTTCCAGCTCTGTGCTGCCGTTTTCAACCGCTCTATGGGCCAATCTAAGAGTCAGCGCGGCGGCTTCGATTGCATGTTCACAGCGCCCCCATTCGGCGCCTGAACGACAAGACCGGAACGATGTTCTTTTCAGTTCCATATGGTCGCGCTTAAATTTCGCGCTTCTGCCGCCGTCTCAGTGCAACAGCAGTACGGCCATGTCGCAGCTGCGGAGAATGTGCTGCGTGAAACCACCAAGAACCAGTTCCCGCAGGCGGCTATGGCTATACGCGCCCATGACGAGAAGATCGGCGTCGCATTCATGCGCCGCCCGAATCACGATGTCCGCCAGATTCTGTTTGAGCAATGCGATGTCGCGGGCCTCGGTCGAAATCCCGTGATGGGCCAATTGGTCGCAAAGACGCCGCGCCATTCCAGTTTTGTGCGCGGATGTCGCCAGAGTTTCGTTCACCGCGATCACCGCGACGCGTTCCGCTTGAGACAGCAATGGCATCGCGCCGGTAACCGCGCGGGCGGCTTCGGCGGTTTCCTTCCAGGCAATCGCGATATGCGAACCGATCGTTTCCAGCGGCCGGTCGGGCACCAGAAGCAGCGGACGCCCGCATCTGACGAGAATGTTTGCGATATTATCGGCGCTGAATTCGCCATCCTTCGGTGCGCGGCCGACGACAATCAGATCGCTGTAGCGCGCCGCAATGATCGTATCGGCAACGGGGTCGCCCTCGACTTCCTGCCATGAGAGCGCGACCGGTTTATCTCCCGCTGCAGCGCGCGAAGCAACCCATCCGGAGAATTCATCGAAGGCCTTGCGCGCGTTCAGCGTGCGCTTCTTGCCTTCGTCTTCAATCGCATGGATGAGATGGACATTGCCCTGCGTGCTGCTGAACTGGCCCATCGAGGCCTGGATAACAATCTGCATGGGATCAGGACGTACCCGAAAACCCACAATATTGGCGCCGAAACGCAAACCGACAAGATAGGAGGCCTTCAATGCCCTGACATCACTATCGAATCCCGTCAGCGGAACAAGGATATTCTTGATCATCATCGATTCCGATTCGTCGCGTCTTCTTCGTACACTGGCTCAACGCAAACGCAAATGGATTGATCCACGTCAACGCTGGGCCACCAACGCCAACGCTTATGAGATTCTGTCAAAGGGATTGAAATGCCCCCCGATCTTTCATCGCCCATTTCGCTCTCAGGATTGCCCGAAGCGGAAGCTCAAGCCAGGCTGAAGAGCGAGGGATATAATGAACTGCCGCGGTCCGAGCGGCGCACCGCCTTCAGAATCATTATCGAGGTCATGCGTGAGCCGATGCTGGCTCTGCTGGTGGGCGGCGGCGTGGTTTATCTTGCCCTCGGCGATGTTCGCGAAGCGCTCGTTCTGCTTGTCTTCGCCAGCCTGTCGGTCCTGATCACCGTTGTGCAGGAGACGCGCACCGAGCGCGTTCTGGAGGCGTTGCGCGATCTTACCAGCCCGCGCGCGCTCGTCATTCGCGACGGGAAGCGCAAACGCATCGCAGGCCGGGATGTGGTGCGCGGCGATTGTGTTGTGCTTGCCGAGGGCGATCGGATTCCCGCCGATGCACGGCTCATCGAGAGCAACGACCTGGCAACCGATGAATCCCTTTTGACGGGCGAATCCGTTCCCGTGCGCAAGATCGCCGGCGAGCGGGGCAGCGCTCAGCCGCGTGTCAGGCCGGGCGGCGATGACCAGCCCTATGTCTATTCCGGCGCGCTGGTGGTCCGAGGAGACGGAATCGGCGAAGTGATTGCAACCGGCGTGCGGAGCGAAATCGGCAGGATCGGCCACTCGCTCGCCACGGTCGAAACGGCACCGCCGCGACTGAAGGCGCAGACGCAGCGACTTGTCCGCGGGTTCGCCGTCGTGGGCGGCGCGGTGAGCATCCTCGCGGTCCTGCTGTACGGCCTTCTGCGCGGCGGATGGCTCGATGCGTTCCTTGCCGGCATCGCGCTTGGCATGTCGATGCTGCCCGAGGAACTTCCCGTGGTTCTCACGGTGTTCATGGCGATGGGCGCTTGGCGCATTTCGCGGGCGCGCGTGCTGACACGGCGCGCGGCTGCCATTGAAACACTGGGCTCGGCCACCGTTCTGTGTACGGACAAGACAGGAACCTTGACCGAAAACAGGATGTCCATCGCCGAGCTGCGTCTTGCGAGCGGCGAGGTTATCCGGCCCCGCGAAGCACGCAGCGCAAATGGAATGGGAGCTTTCCGTGATCTGATCGCGTTCGGACTTCTTGCGAGCGCGCGCGTGCCTTTCGATCCCATGGAGAAGGCGTTTCACGACCTGAGCCATGAACAGCTAAACGAGGCCGATGTTCCGGATGACCAATGGACGCTTGTGCGCACCTATGGGCTTCGCAGCGATCTCCTCGCCATGTCGCAAATCTGGGAGCCGGAACCGGGAAAAGCGGACTTCATTGTCGCGGCGAAGGGAGCGCCGGAAGCCATTGCCGCGCTTTGCCGCCTCGGCGCTGCCGACGTCGCGGCAATGACCCGATCCGTCGAAGCCATGGCGGCGGAGGGGTTGCGCATATTGGGTGTCGCGCGGGCAATCTTCTCCGGGACCGCGTTCCCCCATTCCCAGCGTGACTTCGCGTTCGAGTTCGTGGGTCTCGTCGGCCTCGCCGATCCGCTGCGCGCCGGCGCTGCCGATGCGGTTCGCGAATGCCGAACTGCCGGCATCAAAGTGATCATGATCACCGGCGATTATCCGGCGACCGCCCGCGCAATCGCCCGCCAGGCCGGGTTGGATGCCGATGATCTCGTGACGGGCGAGGAGTTGGAGCACCTGACGCAAACACAACTGGCACACCGCCTGCGCACCGCGACATTGTTTGCGCGGATCATGCCCGAGCAAAAGCTCCGTATCGTCACCGCGCTTCAGCAGAATGGTGAAATCGTCGCAATGACAGGGGACGGCGTCAATGACGCACCTTCGCTCAAGGCGGCGCATATTGGCATTGCGATGGGAGGGCGCGGAACCGACGTGGCACGCGAAGCCTCCTCCATCGTGCTGCTGGACGATGATTTCGGCTCGATCGTCAAATCCATCCGGCTGGGCCGGCGGATCTACGACAATCTGCGAAAGGCCATGAGCTTCATCTTTGCCGTTCATGTGCCCATCGCGGGGCTTGCCTTATTGCCGCTATTGCTCGGCCTGCCGATCATTCTCGGACCCATGCACATCGCATTTCTGGAAATGGTGATCGATCCGGTGTGTTCGCTGGTGTTCGAAGCGGAGACCGAGGAAGAGGACGTCATGCGCCGGCCCCCGCGTCCACCGGACGAGCCGCTGTTCTCCGGCGCGCTCATCGGCTGGAGCCTGCTTCAGGGCGCTTTCGTGTTTCTGGTCGTGGCCGCCATATTCCTCGGCGGCATCGCGCGCGGGATGACAGAGCCGGACGTACGGGCTTTGGCTTTTGTTTCGCTGGTCGTCACGATTGTCAGCCTGATCCTCGTCAACCGCTCTTTCAGCACGTCGTTGATGACGGGGATTGGCCGGCCCAATCGCGCGCTTGTGCTGGTGCTTGTCGTCATCCTCGCCACATTGAGCGTGACCCTCGCATGGCCATTCGCGAGCACCCTCTTCCGTTTTGGGCCTCTGCATATGGACGACCTCGCGCTGACGTTTGGAGCCGGCGCTTTCGTGATGGTTGCGCTGGAAATCTTGAAGCCCCTGTGGCGCGAAAGGCTGCGCTCCTAGTACCCGCAACCTCGGCGCGGCCGGCGATTTGTTCCGGTCGTCAATTGCGTGCCCGGCGTAAACGCCCATCCTCTTGAGATTTGTCACTACCCGCGCCTTTCAAACGGTTCAACCTGCCCATTGTGAGGAGGCTCCGTGGCCGGCCGTCTACGATGATGCGTTCATGACTCCCCCGAAGCGAGGCTCGGTCCTGTTCTGGGTTGGCGCCCTGGCGATGATGGCGATCATTGCCGGCGGAGCAGGTTTCGTCGATGTCGTGAAGCGCGCCGGCAGCAAAGTCGACCAGCAGGACCTCATGACCGAAGCATCCGTCGCCGCGACCGCTTTTGAACTTGAGACGGACGCATTACGCAAGATCGAGTACGCAAGAGACAATACGTCGTCCCCCAGTCTTGCGGCCGTCCGCGAGACGTTGAAACACAGCCGCGGCCACATTGCACAAGCGCAGTTTGTTTATCTGATGGGGCTGCGCGACCAGACGGCATATTTTATCGGCGCTGCGGAGGAGCCGACCTCGCCGGACCCCTTCGTGCATCGTCCCTTTTCTGCTTCGGAGCCGTTGCTGGAATCCCCTTATGTCGATCGCTGGGGCACCTGGGTATCCGGTCTTGCTCCCATGATCGGCCACGCGAACGGCGAAGTTATTGCCGTGCCCGGGATCGACGGTCCGGCGAGCTGGGAGCAACAGATCGGTCGCTACGGCTTGATTGCCGGGGCGATTGCCAGCCTTTTCGCTATCATCTGCGGGGTCGCGTTGCTGGCTCAGGCGCAGTCGCAGCGACGGATCGCCGCGCTCAACGTGCAACTGAAAGCGGAAGTAGACAAACTCGAAAAGTCCAATCGAATCGTGGAAAACAGTTCTACGGTGCTCTTCCGCATGAATGTGGGCCCGTCATGGCCGCTCAGCTACGTCTCGCACAATATAGACCGCTACGGTTACAGCGTAGCTGCGCTTTTGGAATCCCCGGCAGGCTGGCTGGATCATTTTTGCCTCAGCGATCCACCAAACATACGCGAGAACCTTGAAGACCTGAGGTCCGGAAAAGCGGACACGATCCGCGGCGTGCAGCGCTTCAAGAAAGGCGACGATTCCTGGGCCTGGGTTGCCAATTCCATGAGCGCGGTTCACGACGAAACCGGCCGGCTCGTAGCCGTCGAAGGAATCATGTCCGATGTCACCCAGGTCAAGAACGCCGAAGAACGAATTGCCCATCTTGCCGTACACGATACTCTGACCGGGCTCTTCAATCGCGGGGCATTCATCGAGCGGCTCAAGCTTGCCTTTGCCGATGCGAAGCGCAACGGACGCCTCTTCGCGCTCCTCTATCTCGACATCGATCATTTCAAGGATGTCAACGATGCATTCAGCCACAAAGTTGGCGACCTCTTGCTGCAATTGGTCGCGGATCGCCTGAGCGGCACGATCCGCCAGACCGACGCGTTGGCGCGCTTCAGCGTCGCGCGCTTCGGCGGCGACGAATTTGCGGTCCTCGAGACGGATATGTCCGATCCTTCGGATGCCGCCGCCCTTGCCGAACGCATCGTCAAGGCGATGGCTGAGCCCTTCCTGCTGAGCGGAAAGGATATCCATATCACGGTGAGCATCGGCATTTCGCTCTATAGCGACGCGTTAGCCGAGGAGAACGAGCTTCTGGTTCAAGCCGATCTCGCCCTCTACCGCGCCAAAGAGGAGGGCCGCGGTCGCTTCCATTTCTATTCCGTGGATATGGACGCCAAGGTTCGGGAGCGGGTCGCCATCGGCGAGGAGCTGCATTCCGCGCTCCAGAACGGCGAGCTTGAGCTTTATTATCAGCCGCAGGTCGAAATTCCCTCCGGCGAGATCATCGGCGTCGAAGCTCTGATGCGCTGGAACCATCCGACGCGCGGGATGCTTCAGCCGGACCAATTCATTCCCATAGCGGAAAAAACCGGGATCATCGGAGCAATGGGCAGTTGGGCCATCAAGGAAGCGTGCCAGCAATCGGAACGTTGGCGGTCGGAGGGGCTGCATCTTCCGATGGTGAGCGTCAACGTATCGGCGGTGCAATTCCGCAATCCTGCCGGCCTCCTCGGCGTTGTCGAGGAAGCGTTGAGCGATTGGGATACGAAGAGTGCAATTCTGGAGCTTGAACTCACGGAATCCGTTCTTATCGAAGCCACTCAGGCGCATAGCGATATCCTGGATCGCTTCCACGCGCTGGGAGTCCGGTTGGCCATCGACGATTTCGGCACCGGATATTCCTCATTGGAATATCTTCATGCCTACCCGATCGACCGGATCAAGATCGCCCAGCAATTTATGCGCTACATCCCCTTCGATGTAGGCGCGGCTGCCATCGTCAAGGCGACCATCGCGCTGGCGCAGGCGTTAAATCTCGAAATCATCGCAGAAGGGGTGGAGACCCGCGAGCAGCTCGATTTTCTGTCGCGCGCCGGTTGCCGAAGCATCCAGGGCTATTGCTTCAGCCGCCCCGTTCCGGCCAAGGGGATGGCCCAATTCCTACGCCGGAAGAGATTCGATCTCCCGTTGGAAAACGTCGAAGACGAGTCGCAAAACGTGCCCGCGCCGGAACATCCGCCGACTGCACTAACGGTTCGCACTCCGGTGACATCCCCGGTCACGTGAACTTAGATACCTCCTGCAATCCCAACTGCAAGGTCCCGATAACCGTTACACCGCGATACGCCTCCACCACGGCACCCCAAAGAGCGTTGCGAATGCCACCACGAGCGTCACTGCTGCCGCGTGCAGCGCAAGGTCGGTGACCGTCACATCGAAGGGGTGGAAGAACTGGAGTGCTGCCGCTGCAAGGCCGGCAACGCCCAGCGCGCCCATCGCCAGCACCGGAACTAAATTGAGCGGGCGCGCGCGGCGCAGCGCAAAGAACAGCGCAATCACCATCGGAACACTTGCAGTCAGGATGAAGACGAAGCAATCCGCAGATCGCCCGAGCGCAAGACTGCCGTCGGCGCCGTAGACGAACCAATTGCGATAGCAACCGTAACCGCTCGCACCAAGCCAAACCGCGAGCGGCGGGATCGGCGCGAACGTCCAAGCCCGGCTCCAACCGGGAATCGAAAGGCAGAATGCCGCAAGGATCGCGGCAACGCCGGTTAGCGCGGTCGCGCTCATCTCGATGGCAAAGCGGCTGTCTTGCAGACGCGAGAGCATGCCCGGCCATGCGTTGGTAACAAGAGTTGCCGCGAGCACAATGCCGACAATCGCGGCTAGGAACAGGAACCCGCGGCGTAGCGGAGATTGCAGCCGGCGAACCGGACCGGCGTCACGGGCAAGAGAATCGATTAGATCGTGGGTCGTGGTCACGGGCTTTGTCTCTTACCTTCCAAAATCTTCCTCAACGCCTTCACGGCACGGTGGGTGGATACCTTTAAGGCCGCCACCGTCATCCCACTCTGTGCCGCCGCTTCAGCGAGCGATTTTTCCTCAATCTTCAATAATGTTACAGCGTCCCGCTGCCCCTTCGGCAAGCTCTCCACGGCATCGCGCAGGACCCGGCTTTCGGACTGCGCCTCATGAATGTTCGATTCATCGATGGAAAAGGTTTCATGCTCGGCCAATAATTCCGTTTCACGCAGCCGAGACCGGCGGTTCGTTCGCAAGCGGTCAATGATTCGCCGCCGTCCGATGGCGACCAACCAGGGCTTGAAAGGCCGCGCCGGATCGTAGGTATGCCGGATCGTATGGAGAGTCAGCAGGATGTCCTGCACGCTGTCTTCCACATCACGCGCGTCGCGGTGCTGGCGTGCGCAAAGTGTCCGCAAATAGGGGGTAATGTTCGTCAAAAGACTACGATAGGCGGCCTGGTCGCCATCTTGTGCCAGCCGCATCAGCCCCGCCCATACCCTGTCCTGCTCATACGCATCCGAGTTGGGAGATCCCGGCGGGGCGCCTTGCGCGTCGGACACATCGGAGATCGGAAGTTGCCGGCTCATTTGGCGCATTTTGCGCGGCCCCGCCAGGGATAAGCAAGCAATCCAGACCTTGGTCGCGCCGGCTCACACAAATAATCGGACGTGGGACTGTAACCTTCGTCCCCGAGTGCCCGAACTCTCTTCTGTCAGTCCCACCACGGGACGCGAACAGGAGAGACCCCTATGAACCGCATTTCTGCCCTCACTACCCTTTCCGCCGCCGTCGGGCTTGCGCTCGCAGTCCAAGGCGCCGGCGCTGCGGAGATGCCGCAGATCGTCAAGGACAACATGGCCAAGATGCAGACCCAGCATCTGGAGAAGTGTTACGGCATCAACGCCGCGGCGAAGAACGATTGCGCGGAAGGTGCCCATTCCTGCGCGGGCCAGGCGACACAGGCGCGTGACACCAAGTCGTTCGTCATGCTGCCTGCAGGCGTGTGTGGGAAGATTCAGGGCGGCAAGACGACCGCGTCGTGATGACCATGCAGCGGACACCTCCCACCGCTGCCATGTGCGAGCGCAGCCCGCTTCCGGCAACCGCCGGGATCGGGCTGCGTTTCCCGCATCACCGCGTGGTCTCCGAGACGCAGCCCAAAATAGGCTGGCTGGAAGTGCACAGCGAGAATTACATGGGCGGTGGCACATCGCTCGCCTATCTCGATGCCATCCGTACCCATTATCCCATTTCGTTGCACGGCGTAGGGCTTTCGCTGGGAAGCCATGGCCGCCTCGATGCCCTTCATCTCAATCGCGTCAAACAGCTTGTCGATCGCGTGCAGCCGGCATTGATATCCGAGCACCTGTCGTGGAGCGTGGTCGATGGCACCTATCTCGCCGATCTCTTGCCGCTGCCGATGACCGAGGAAGCGCTGGAGATCGTGTGCCGCCACGTGGACGACTTCCAGGCGACACTCGGCCGACGCATCCTCATCGAGAATCCCTCATCCTATTTGCGCTATCGCCATTCGACAATTCCCGAATGGGAGTTCATCGCCGCGGTCAGCGCCCGCACGGGCTGTGGAATCCTCTGCGACGTGAACAATGTCTATGTCAGCGCGCGCAATCACGACTGGGACGCGAGCGTCTACTTAGACGCGCTGCCGGCCAATGCCATTGGCGAAATTCATCTCGCCGGGCACAACGTCAAGGAATTGCCGAACGGACGGACTATCCGCATCGACGATCATGGCTCGCGCGTCACCCAAGATGTGTGGCAACTGTACGACGCCGCGCTAAAACGTTTCGGGCCGGTTCCAACGCTGATCGAATGGGACACCAATATTCCCGCTCTTGACGTACTGCTGGATGAAGCGGCGGTCGCGGCCCGCGCCCTCGAACGGTCGAAGGAAAACATCCATGCCGACGCTGCTTGACGTTCAGCGCGCAATTGGCGCATTCATGGCGCATGGCGATCTCGCGGCGGCCGAGTTCGTGATCGCCGACGGCATTGCGCCGGACTCGCGGTTGAGCATCTACCGCAACACCTATGCCGGCAACCTCGTGGGTGCGTTGCGGATTTCTTATCCCGCCGTGAAGCGCCTCGTCGGAGAGGATTTCTTTGAAGGCGCGGCGCGCGATTTCATTGACGCCCATCCTCCGCAAAGCGCGTATCTGAACGACTATGGTTCGCAGTTCGGCGATTTTCTGGCGCACTTCCCCCCGGCAGCCTCGCTCGCTTATCTCGCCGATGTCGCAAGGTTGGAATGGGCCGTGAATTGTGCCCTACACGCTGAGGATGCGCCACCCCTCGATCCTGCGCGCCTTGCCGTATTACCAGTGGACGTGGATCTAAAATTCGTTGCGCATCCATCGGTGAGGTTGTTCCAAACGCAGTATCCGGCCGACGCAATCTGGCGCGCCACTATCGACGAGAACGACGATGCGCTCACGGCCATCGATCTCGACGAAGGCCCGCTGTTCATCATCGTGAGCCGAGACGTTCATGGTATCTCGGTCACGCGCATGAGCCCCGATGAATTCCGATTTGCCAAAGCGATTTTCGCGGGTATTGCGCTGTCGCGCGCACTTGCCGCCGTGGATTGCGACATGTCGCCATCCTTGGCAGCGCATTTCACAGCAGGACGATTCACCGGCGTTCATCTCGAACCATCGAACACGCAGGAAGGGACCGGGTTATGAGCAACACCGCCATGTCAATGACGGCAAGGAACGGAGCTATCACCGTCCTTGCCCGAGCGCGCGATCTTCTCGAAAGCGTGCCCTATGCGTTGCTCGCGCTGCCCTTACGGGCCGCGATCGCCACGGTGTTTTGGAATTCCGGAACGACCAAGCTCGCGAGCTGGGATACGACGCTCTCACTGTTCACAGACGAATACAAAGTGCCGCTGATCCCGCCCGAGATTGCCGCCTACATGTCGGCGACCGTCGAACTCACAACGCCAGTGCTATTGATTTTGGGTCTCTTCACACGTGGCGCCGCTCTGGTGCTCCTAGGCATGACGACAATCATCGAAGTTTTCGTTTATCCACAGGCATGGCCGACGCATATCCAATGGGCAGCGATGCTGCTGGTCCTTCTGTGCCGTGGACCCGGCACGATATCGCTCGATCACCTGATCGCGCGCTGGCTCGGCATCGAGAAGAATGCCCCGCTGGCCCCCAGATGATCCCCGCCATGCAACGAAAGCAGCCTTAAGGATCGTCCGGCTGATCTTGTTGATGATCCATGTCAGAATGCGCTGGTAAATTGTCCGTCCCTGTTCGACCAGCGCCACGATGTTAGTGAGGCCGGTAGCGGTGCTGACGGCGATTCCCACTCCTGCTTGGCGAAAAGTGTTGCAACGATCCTTGAAACGACCACTAACGGCGGACATCAAGACCTTTTCCGCAGCACCAATCCGCAGATCGCGGGGAGCACGAACAGCGTCAGCGCCGTCGACGTAATCAACCCGCCAATGACGACGGTAGCCAAAGGCCTTTGCACTTCAGCTCCTGTCCCCGTCGCAATCGCCATAGGCACAAAGCCTAACGATGCGACGAGCGCCGTCATCAGGACCGGGCGCACCCGTTCCAGCGCGCCGCGCGTGACAGCAGCGTTCGCGTCCTCACCCATTGCGATCCGGCGCCGGATTGATGACATGAGCACCAGACCATTGAGCACCGCGACACCTGAAACCGCTATAAAACCCACGGCCGCTGAAACCGAGAACGGGATTCCGCGCAGAGCAATCGTGAAGACGCCGCCTGCAACGGCCAGCGGGACGGCCGAGAAAACCGTCAACGCCAGCGGAATGCTGCCAAGTGCCATGTAAAGGGCGGCGAAGATCAAGATTAAACATACCGGAATCACGATTTCCAATCTGCGCACCGCTTGCTGCAGATTCTCGAACTGGCCGCCCCATTCCAGCCAGGACCCTGGCGGAAGTTTCACATCGCGTGCAATTCCGGCCTGGGCTGCGTCGACAAAGGAACCGATGTCGCGACCGCGGACATTGGCTTCAACGAAGATGCGCCGCTTGCCATTATCGCGACTGATTTCGTTGAGCCCCTCAGAAAAGCCGAAACTCGCCAATTGTCGCAAAGGTACGGATTTCCGCGCGGCGCCCCCGTCTCCGGGCAACATAATCGGAAGGGCGCTCAGTGCCTCAAGATCGTTGCGCTGCGCATCGGGAACACGCACGACAATCTCAAATCTGCGGTCGCCGTCGAAGAGAAGACCCGCCGGCCTTCCCCCGAGGGCAGCCGATACCGTGTCGGCCACGTCCTCCATGGAAAGACCATATCGCGCAATGCCATCGCGATCGAATTTGATATCGAATGTAGGAAAGCCTCCGGTTTGCGCGATACGCAGATCGGCGACACCGGGCACTTTAGCGAGTACGGCAGCGACCCGCTTTGCCGTTGCTCCCATAATCTCGAGATCATCGCCATAGACCGCGACGGCGACATCACTGCGGACACCGCCAATCAGCTCGTTGAAGCGCATTTGAATAGGCTGCGTAATATCATAAAAGTTGCCGACAATCGGCGCTGTAACTTGCTCGATGCGCTTGAGCACGTCGTCCTTGACGCGCACTCCGGCGGGCCATTCGCTTTTGGGCTTTAGCATCACATAATTGTCGGATGCGTTGGGCGGCATTGGATCGGCCGCGAGGCTTGCCGTTCCAGCTTTGGAATAAACGAGACTGACCTCCGGGAGGGCGAGAATGGCCCGTTCCAACGGTAGATCGAGCTTCACGGACTGCTCGATGGAAGTGGACGGAATACGGACCGACGACAAATTGAAATTGGTCTCGTCGAGGGTTGGCATGAAGACGCGGCCAAGCGACAGGAAGACCAGAATAGACGCCCCGAAAATCGCAACCCCTCCGGCGATAAAGGGAACCGGATGTGCGAGGACCTGCTTCAGGCATGGCGCATAGAGGCGCTTCGCACCGCGGATAAAGGCAACCTCGGTTTCCGAGACCCGTCCTTGCACCAGGAGCGCGGCCAGGGCCGGAACAAATGTAAGCGACAGGACAAACGCCGAAGCAAGCGCGAGCATCAATGTGATGACCATCGGCGAGAACATCTTGCCTTCTACGCCCTGGAAGGTCAGGCACGGCACGAAGACGAGGAAGATCACGATCTGGCCATAGATCGTCGGGCGTACCATCTCCTGCGAAGATTGCACCACTTCGGCAAGGCGCTCCTCACGCGTCAGCACACGCCCGTGATGATGCTGCCGTTCGGCGATCCGGCGGAGCGTGTTCTCCACGA
This sequence comes from Micropepsaceae bacterium, assembly GCA_035577685.1. GTDB lineage: Bacteria > Pseudomonadota > Alphaproteobacteria > Micropepsales > Micropepsaceae > CAIYRG01. The sequence goes on from DATLVC010000108.1 coordinate 15,955, forward strand.
TGATCACGGCACCGTCGATGATGAGCCCGAAATCCAGTGCGCCCAAACTCATAAGATTGCCGGAGATCCCCAGCGCGTTCATGCCGGTGGCGCTCATTAGGATCGAAAGCGGTATCACCAGCGTGGCAATCGTCGCAGCGCGGACATTGCCGAGGATGAGGAACAGCGTGACGATAACGAGAAGCGCGCCAATAGCGAGATTTTCTACGACCGTCGTGATGGTGGCGTTCACGAGCTGAGAGCGGTCCAGCGCCACATTGGCAACGATGCCCGGCGGTAGATTGTCGCGCACCTCCAGCAATTTTTCGCGAACGCCGCCCGCGACTGTGCGGCTGTTTTCGCCAGCCAGCATGAGCGCGGTCCCGATGACAACTTCATAACCGTTCTTGCTTGCAGCTCCGCGGCGAAGCTCGCCTCCAATGCGCACCGTTCCGATGGTGTTGACCGTGATCGGTACGCCGTTGCGGGTCGCGACGACCGCCCGTTCAATTTCATCAATCGAATGAATGCGCGCATCAGCGCGCACGAGATAGGCTTCGCCCGCGCGCTGGATGTAATTTGCGCCGACGGAAAGGTTCGCAGCCTCCAGCGCTTTGGCCACGTCGGAATAGGAAATGCCGTAGGCGGCCAATTTGGTCGGGTCCGGCTCGACCACATATTGTTTTTCATAACCGCCGAGCGAGTCGATGTCAGCCACCCCGGACACCGTCCGCAATTGCGGCCGGATGATCCAATCCTGCACGGTTCGAAGGTAGGCCAGACGGGAGACTTCATCCGTCAGGCGCTCGCCCTCGACCGTCAGATAAGAGCCATCGCTTTGCCATCCCGGCTCGCCGTTATGGGCCTGGGCGCCGTGGCCGTCGGGATTTGCGTATTCGACGGCGTACATGAAGATTTCGCCAAGGCCTGTCGAGACCGGCCCCAATTGCGGCTCGACATCGGGCGGGAGATTGGATTTCGCCTGCGCCAACCGTTCAGCCACCTGTTGGCGCATGAAGTAAAGATTCATGTCCTCGCGGAAGATCGCCGTCACCTGTCCGTAGCCGTTGCGGGAGAAAGACCGCGTGCTCTCCACGCCAGCCAAACCGGACAGAGCGGTTTCAATCGGAAAGGTCACGCGCTTTTCGACTTCCTCGGGGCCGAGCGTCGGGGCCAGGAAGTTGATCTGCACCTGCTTATTCGTGATGTCCGGCAATGCGTCGATCGGCAGACGCGTGACCTCATAGAAGCCATAAGCAGCAACGATTGCCGTTACGAAAACAACGAACCAGCGGGCCTTGACGGAGGACGAAAGGATTCGCGCGATCATTCGTCCTCTCCCGCGCCCTTGCCGAGTTCCGCTTTCAAGAAGAAGGCGTTGGTCGTTGCGATGGTCTCACCCGCAGTGAGCCCGGAAAGAACGGACACATGTCCGGCGCCCCGCGCGCCTAGTCCGACGGGCTGAACCCTGAATCCTGTCGGAGTGCGGACAAAAACCACCATGCGGCCGCCGATATTCTGGACGGCATCCTCCGGCACGAGCACGCCAATCGGCGCAGCGTTCTTCGGCGTGATGTCCGCCTGTACCGCCTCTCCCGGCGATAGCGGTTCGGGACTGCCGCTGAGAGACAAAACGACCGTCGCCGCACGCGTCTGCTCATTCAATATAGACGCTACCGCCCGAACGCTCGCAGCAACAATTGTGCCCGAGGGCGTGGTGATCTTCGCCGGATCACCGGGTGCGATGCGAATTACGTCCATGGCCGTGACAGCAGCTTCAACCTGGATGAAGCGCGGGTCGGCGATGTGGAACAGCTCTGTTTCCGGCTGAACGAATGTTCCGAGGGCCGCCGCCACTGCGGTGATCCGCCCGGCTAGCGGACTGGTAACGGCGATTTGGCCTTCTGCGGTGACGTGAGCCGCCGCCGCCGCGTCTCGGGCTCTCTTCGCCTCCGCCTCGGCCACGGCCAGCTCGGCTTGCGCGCGCTCCAGATCCTGACGTGGCGTAACGCGCTGATTATAGAGATCTTGCTCGCGTGCGAGTTGAGACCGCGTCAACGCCGCTTTGGATTCCGCAACCGTTTGATCTGCAACCATCGCCGCGGCCTCTCGGCTCTCGACCAAAGCGAGTATTTCGCCGGCCTTTGCCGAGTCGCCCATTTGCTTCGCCAGGCGAACGATCGTGCCCGAAGCATGCGCCGTCACAACGGCGACGCCATTGGGTGCGGCCGTCACCATCGCGGGTGCAAGCACATCGGCGCTTAGATTCCCGGCCGCGACGGCTTCCGTCTTGATCCCGACGGTTGCGAGATAGGAGGAATTAAGCTTGAGCTCGCCGGGCTCGGACGGCCCTGCTGTTGTGGGTTTTGAAGTTTCAGGGGCTGGCGGCGTCGAGGGAGCGAGCCAATAGCCGATGCCAGTCGCTATCAGGAGCGCTCCGCCGAAGAGCAAGGCGCGCAAAAGGGCACGAGTGTTCATGGATTTTCTCCAAACGGGATGCGCCCCGTCAGCCGGGCGAGAGAGGCCTCGGCGCGAACCCGCGCCGCTCGTCCCTCAAGGCTGCGCAGCTGAGCGTCCGTCAAACCGCGTCGGGCCGCCAAAAGTTCGACAAGAGGCGTCCGCCCGGCGTCATAGCCGATCCGCGCCAGCCGGTAGGCTTCGTTCGCCGCCTGCTCGGCGCCGTCTGCAGCATTGAGCCTTCGCTCCGCGGCTATTGCTTGAACCACTGCGGCTCGGAAGTCGGCCTCTGCGCTGAGACGCACAGCGCTTAGACGAGCTTCGGCAGCAGCCAGCTCTGCCTCGGCCGTCGTGATGTTCCCGCTATTGTTGTTGAACAACGGCAATGGGACCGACACGCCCGCAACGACGGCCTTCGCATTCTCGCCAGCGAATCTGCGGACACCCAATGACACGCTGATATCGGGAATAGCACGCGTACGCTCTACTGCGACGCGTTGCGCCGCTGCAGTCCGAGCGGCTTCAGCGGCGCGAACCCCGGGTGACACAATCCCCGTCACCATAGGGGGACGCGGAAAGTCGGGCGCGTGGTCCAGCAGGGATTGGCTTACCCCCGTATAGGGCGTGAGCGCGCCAACCAAGCCCGACAAACGAACAAAGGCCTCTGTCGCATCGGCGCGCGCGCTTTCCAGATCGGCTTCTGCTGCTGTCGTGGCGGCATTGGCTTGAACGGCGCGCAAATCCGCTTCCCGTCCCGCATTGACCAGCGCCCGGGCCGCACGTTCATCTTCCTCAGCGCGGTCCAGCGATTCCATTGCGAGATCGGCGCGCCGGCCGGCGAGTTCGGCTGTCATATAGGCGATGGCAAGGTCGTAGGCGAAGTCAGCCCTTGCCTGCTCGCGAGTCGCACGCGCGGTTTCCAGCTCTGCTCCGGCCGCGCTTATCCGCGCAGCGCGCTGGCCACCAATCTCAAACGGTTGGATAACGGACAACGTCGTCTGCTCTTGCGACAAGCCATTATAGGATGTTCCCCGGCCGACATTTTCAGCTTCGAGTCCGACGCTCGGATTGGGCCGGACGGCGGCCTGAACAGAAGCGCCTTCTGCGGCGCGGATATTCGCGTCACTCTCTGCCAGGCGAGGCGCGGTAAGTTGTGCCTGTTGGATCAGGGCGGAATAAGGCGGTGCTGGTTCGGCCCGGGCGGGCGAAAACACAGCGCACAGCATGGCAACACCTGACGCTGCAACAAGGCGCGCAGGCATGCCTCTGGAACAAATCGTTTCCATAGGTTCCTCGAAATAAGTCGCAACAGCGCGCAGGCGCATCACCGCCCCCGCGCAGGGTTATGCGGACATTTCGAGGCTGACCTTCGGTGGGCGGTCTAATCCGCTCGGTCTTACTGTCACAAGACCAAGGGGCGTGCGGTCATAGCGCGATTCCGCCAGCGGATGCGCCGGAAGCACAAAAAACTGCGCGGCAAGAAAAACGATCGTTGCATCGCCGTGCTGATGATCGGCCGGAGCACCGGAATGGTGATCACCGTCATGAGCCGCGTGGTGATGATGATGGAGGCCGCATCCGTCGTGATCGCCGCCACAAAACTGGACATCGCCTGCGAGGGGATTGGCAAAATGGTGATGGTGATGGGCGTGATCGATCCGGTCCATCAGCGAGATGTAAGCCTGGCCGGACAGCATTACCGCCATCGCCATGCACAGCACGGCGACTGCACGCCTCAAAGCACCAAACTTCCACCGCTCCAAACGGAGACCTATCTTCGCCAAGTGTTTGGCGAGCTTACCACAATGGCCGCACCCGGCAACGCTCCCCTCACGTCAGCCGCCCTTGCCGGCATCGCTCGGGGTCTCTGCCAAAATCACCGAACAGGAAAGTCAAAGGTTACTCCGGCGCGGATTTCCGTCTCCGGCTGGCCGTCGATTTCAGCATGCCGGAGGGCAAAATCGACGGCAAGACTGTCCATCACCTGCCATATGGCACCTCCGAGCAATGCCGTCTCCTCGATCCAGGCAGGCCCTGTGTCGTCAACGCCGATAGCTCAAAGGACTCAGTTCGATCTCGACCGGACCGAGATCGGCGACAGCAGGATCAGTTGACTCAAACGGCCGGTACGCAAACGCGTCCGCCGGCACCCCGGTCACGGCCAGCGCAACACATCCGGCAAAAAGACGCATCCTATTCTACCTGAAGGCGTACGCGCCTATCACTGAAACATCCGCCACGGCGAGCGATCGGACCAGCTCTTGATTGCTGTTTTCGCCCACGCCGTGTCCTTGTCGGTGTGACAGACGTTGCAGGCATTGGGAATTTTAGCGATCTCCGTCTGGGTTGGCGTGACAAAGTGAAAGGTATGGCTCGACACGTTCACGTCCGCGATCGTTTGTTCGATCTTAGGCATGTGACAGGAAACGCATTGGCTGCCTGTGCTGCCTCGCTTGTGATGCGTGTGAGCTTCAATCGAGGCGGCATGCGGTCCGTTCTGCGTGTTCGGCCCGTGACAGGTTAGGCACACGTCGTTGACCGGCTTCCTCAAGATTGCTTCGTTCTCGCTGCCGTGCGGATCGTGGCATGAGAAACAGGTGACTCCGCGCGCATACATCAGGCTCTGAACGAAATCGTTCCCCTGCATGCGGTTTTTGTGCGCGGTGCCATCCGGAAAATGCGTAAAGGTCAGATCGCCGATTTTGTGTTCTTCCAGATTCCAATAGTCCGAAAGCTTCAACCCAACATTATAGCCGACCGGCCAATCGTAATATTTGCCCTTGATAGGATTTCTAGGCGGCCGACCCTGGGAGTGGCATTGGATGCAGGTGTCATTGGCTGCAACATAGTCCATGCGCCCGGGGTTGAGGATGTTCGCCCGGGTTGGCTGTTTCACATGTTCCGAACCTGCCCCATGGCAGCGCTCGCAGCCGACATTCCATTCGGTCACAGTCTTGGTCTCGATGTTGTAATTGACGGAATGGCAACCGTCACAGAGCGGCCCGGTCGGCCGCATGAAATTGTCCGTAGGGTAGAATGGCACCCACCAGTCGGCGCCATTGGCCACCATGTAGGGTCGCCAGATTTTGTGCGTGACATCCCATTGCGCGGGTTCCGGAAAATAATCGTCGCCGATCTTGGTGAAATAACGCTGCTTCCAGCCGCTGCCATAGACCAGGGCGACATCGTCCTTAGTGAATGTGAGAAGCTTATCGGGCTTGGAAAAATCCGGGATGATCGCGTCGGGGTGCAGCTTGGGATCGCGCACCACATTGGCCATTTTGGTTTTCACCCATCGCGCATAGACCTCTTCATGACAGCTTTTGCACGCTTCGGAGCCCGTATATTGCGCGGTGGCCGTCGGGCCAGGCTGCTCCACCGGGCCTTGTGGCGACGCGACCGGATTCACTCCGGGAAGGTTCCGAATATAGGACACGATCTGCCATATCTGCCGGTCCGACATGTTCCAAGCTGGCATTGCCGTGTTCCGGATGCCGTTGCGAATATGGTAGAAAATTTCACCATCCGACATCGCGGTTGCCGCAGCGTGCAGTACTGGCGGGCGTGGAAAAACTCCTGCGCCGATTTCGGTTTTGCCGCCCCCGTCATAGGCATGACAGACTTCACATTTTTGCCGGAACAACTCGCGTCCCGCCGTGACATCAGCCACCTCAGCCTTGCTCCCGAGCGGATTGGGAAGGGCTTTTGCTGCGTCTGGTACGCTGGCATGCAGCAGCCAGGTTGCGATTTGAACCTCGAGGGTAGACGGTTCGGCCCTCGCGACCGAAAGCCCCGGAAGCAACAATTGACGAAGCGCTATAGCGGTTATCAGCACAGCGACTACGATCACTGACACGACGATGACCAAACGGCGTCTGAGCATTTTACGTCCCCAGCTGAGATGCATGGATCATTCAGGCCCGTGATCATCCACTTCCGGTGGACGGCCC
>DATLVC010000109.1:0-5491 GCA_035577685.1 Micropepsaceae bacterium
GGCCGCATAGTCCGCCTCCCCGGGAAGGCCGGTGCGCGCGATGATCGACCCAAAAGTGGCGAAGAGCCGCAACTTTTCCGCATCCACGGCCGCAAGCACGTTTTTCGCACCGGAAATTTTCGGAAGCACCGTCCGCCGAAACGCGGCTTCGTCGAGCGCGCCGATCAATTGCGGCGTGTTCACGCCGGCGCCGTGCAAAATACCCGTCACTTTTCCAAGAGTTTTCTCAACTTCAGCGACGGCCGCCCTCACGGCTTGAGCATCCGAGACGTCGGCACGCGCGTAATGCGACCGCACGCCAGCAGCGGCGAAGCGCGCGAGATTGTCCGCAAGTTCCTTGTCTGCCTGGGGTTCGCTCCGGCCAAGGATAGCCAGCTTGACCCCGGTTTCGCGGGCGAAGGCGAGCGCACATTCCGCCGCGATTCCCTTGCCGCCCCCAGTGACCAGCAGCACGTCCTCGTGCCCGAGAGAATTTTGCGCGCTCATTTGCGGCAGAGATAATTCCGCGAGTTTCAATCGCGGCTCAAAACGCCGGCCATCCTCACCGAACGACACTTCAGAGAAGCCACTCACCACCAGCGCTTCGGCGACAATTTCTCGAAGGGTATCGTCCATCCGCCGTGCCTCCACGCTCGGCACGTTCACAACGCACGTCGCAATGGCAGAATTTTCAAGGTGCAGCGTTCGGGCGAAACCGCCACCGCCCGATCCTTCTTGAACGACGATGAATCGTGGCGATTCCTTCATGGCCAACACCGCGCGGCTGGCGGAAAGCAAAAGCGAGATTCGTTCATCTTCCGAAGCACCCGCAAGGCACACGACTGCGCCGCAACCGCCGGTTTGAGCGAACGCTGCGCGGAGCGGCGCGCCGAGAGGGTCATTTGCGCCCGCGAAAATCTTCCATTCCGAAGGAGCGCGGCCGTCCTCAGCCGCAGCACTTACCCCGTTTAGAGTGGACCGAATGTGTTTAGCATGACCATTTCCAGTAACACCATTGCGGTTGGAAGACGCCGCCGTCCGCTGCGCAGACCGTTTCGTCTCAATCCATTCGATAACAAAAGTACGAACCCATGTGTCCACGCCCGGCGGCGCTTGTGCGCGGTCATTCCTTTTCACACTGCCGCCGGTGCGTTTCAATTCGTCCAACGCCCGCGCGATGCCCGCGACGCTGGCGTTGGCGAACTCAGTCAGGCCGGCGACACGCGACACGCCAAGCCGCTTGGCAGCTTCGGAAACGAGCTGGCCGACCGTGATCGAATTGAGATGCAAATCGCTCAGCATGCGGTTGTCATCGTGCACGGCCGAAACCGGCAATTCCGCGCGCTTGGCGACAAGTTCGCGGATTAACTCCAGCGGTTGGAGTGGGGCTTGGCTCACGAAGGAGGTTTCATCGAGCGCCCCCGCCGGGCGCGCCAGCGCAGTCATTGCGCCTTCCGAGACGGGCGCAAGCTCGCACGGGTTGGAGAAGAATTTTGGTTTCCAATCCAGGTCGAAGTGTCGGGTGATCCGATCGGCAAACAGGGTGGAAGCACGCACCGGCGCTCCCAAGGCAAAAGCCGCGCCGACGGCGTGGAGCAAACCTTTCAATGAATTTCCTCCAGCGTCCAGCGAGACGACCGGCGTGTCCGCGTCATCGCGCACCAGACCGCTCAGCACCGCTCCGGGCCCGACCTCGATAAACAAATCCACGCAGTCAGCCCAACTGCGGCGATCGTGAGGCAATCCTGACCGAATGCCCAGCGTCTGAAGCGCGGCGATAAATCGGACGGGCGAAGTTACTTGACGGCACAACAATTCACGCAGGTCGTCGCGTTGTTCGAGCAAAGTGCCCGTCACGGTGGAAAAAACCTTGCGCTTCAAATCCGAAAACAGTTCGCGCGAAAGCTGATCGGCGAGCACCGGCATGGCCGCAGCGACCAGCGGAGTGTGGAACGCGTGCGAGACCGGAAGCTGGGTCGCCTGCAGTCCGCGTGCGGCGGCGCGGCGCGCCAGATACTTGATTGCCTCGGCTCCGCCCGCCACGACTGTCTGCTTTGTCGAATTGTAACCGACGACTGCTAGCGGTTCGCCATTGAGCATTTCCTGAACGTCGTGCCAGGGTGCGGCGATGGCCAGCATCGCGCCCGTCGGGCTGCCCAGTTCCGCCATGGCTGCCCCGCGCACACGCGCGATGCGCAGGAGTGTTTCCTCGTCGAAAGCCTCAGCCCAGTGCAGCGCCGTGATTTCCCCCAGGCTGTGGCCGATGGCGCAATCCGCCGCGATTCCCAAATCGTTCAGGACTTTCAAACCCGCTAACGACGCGGTGACCACGGCCGGCTGCATCACTCGCGTGGAAACGGTGTCGCCATCGGCAGGCAGTTCAGCTCGTGAATAAAGTTCGCGGACGGACTCGAAGCGCCGCCGCCAGACACCGCCGTCCAGATGCGTCGGCGACCCCTGGCCGGGAAACAGAAAGGCAATGCGTGGTGGTGTTTCTCCAGATCCAACAAATATGCCATCAGAGATTTCCAACGGCGACCCAGCAGGTGAATGATTGGCATTGGTTTCCGACCATGCCTTGAGCTTCTGGAGTTTTTCAGCGAGTTCCGCCGGCTTGGCTGCGACGATGGCGGCGCGGAAGATTTGCGGCGCAAGATCTCTTTGCAACTGGGCGGCGAGGTCGGTCAACTCCGCCCGCGAAAGACGAGCGGCGAACGGCAGCAGTTTTTCAATTTGTTGCGAGAGTTGTTGGCGGGTTTCAGCCGAGAACAGGAAAAGTTCCGCATCCTGGGTGGAGCGCGATAACGCTCGCTCGCGCGGACTGAGCGCAGTCCGGCGCTCGGCAACGACGCTTTCAAGCACAACGTGGGCGTTGATGCCGCCAAAGCCCATCGCGCTGACGCTGGCGCGCAGCGGGCGGTCGCTCGGCCACGGCTCGATTTCACGGGGCACGCGCAGCGCGGGGGCCGGGCCGGTCAGTTGCGGATGCGGCAGGTCACAGCCGGTTGCAGGCGGCAGCACTTGCGTATGAACCGCCATCGTCGCTTTGATCAAACCCGCCACCCCGGCGGCAGACTTCGTGTGGCCGATGTTCGCTTTGATCGAGCCCACCACGGCCGGCGAAGACTTCGCCTTGGCTTCGCGGCGGGCGCGCGAGAGGACTTCGAGTTCCGTGGCGTCACCAACGGCCGTGCCGGTGCCGTGGCCTTCACAATAGGAAACCGTTTCAATTCCAAAACCAGCGCGACGATAGGCGCGGCGCAACGCTTCAAGTTGCCCCTCGGTTTCAGGCCGTGTTATCCCGCCGCTGCCATCCGAGGAAACGCCCCAGCCGCGAATGACCGCGTAAACGCGCCGGCCTTGCGGAAGGGCGTCGTCGTGACGCATCAGCACGACCATGCCGCAGCCTTCACCCGGCCAAAAACCGGCGGCCCGCTTGTCATAGACGCGCATCTCGTCGGGCGCGAGCGCGCCCGTCTTGGCAAAGCCGACGATCTCGAAGGGATCGAGGCTCAAATCAATTCCGCCGGCAATGGCAACGTCGAGGTCGCCCGCCGCCAGGGCCGAACAGGCGTTCGCAATGGCGAGCAGTGAGGACGCGCAGGCGCCATCGATGGTGTAGCCTCCACCTTTCAAATCGAACTGGTTGCAGATGCGGCCGGCGATGGTATTCGAGAGGCTGCCGGCAAGCGTCTCTTCGCCCACGGGCGGGAAGGGCGATTTGTAGTCGGCTTCGAGTTCGGCAAGGAATCTTTGGCGCTGGCCGGCCGTCCATTTTTCTTTCGTGAGCGCGGCGTCCAAAACGCGGCGCACATAAGGCCAGCGCAGACGCAGCGTGTTCGCGCGGGAAAGTTCGCCAGTGAGCGTATTGCCGAGCAAAACGCCCGTAGTTTCACGCGGCAAACCATTGCCGTCGCTGAAACCAGCGTCGGCCAGCGCCCGCGCCGCCACATCCAGCGCCAGCCAATGGGCCGGGTCCGCCGCGCGAAAGGTGCTGCCCGCGACCCGAAAACCAACCCGATCAAATTCGTAACCCTCAATGACGGCGACTTCGGTCGAGTAAGTGGCATCGGACGTGTTAGGGTCGTTCGCGAAGTAGTCTTCCAGGCTCAAGCGCTCCGGTGGCATCCGGCGAAAGGCACGGCGCTGCGCCAAAGCGTTCTCCCACAATTCACCCGGCGTGCGCGCGTCCGGATAGACGCAGGCCATTCCGACGATGGCGATGGCGGGGTTCATGGTTGAAGTGACAAGTTCATGCGACCTGGGCCGCCGGGACTTCGACGGGCGCGGTATCTCGTGATTTGAACGCGTAATAAAGGTGCAGCGAGATTCCGCGAATCGCGCACACCGCCAGCAAGGCAAAAAACAAGCCGAAAACCAGATGCAGAACCTGGATAATTCCATAGACCATCGCGACCGCGAAACCAAACGCGACTTGCCGCCACGGCTTGAGCGGGGTTGTCGCCGGATCGGGAATCATATAGAGCGTGAAGACGATGAACGCCGCACTGGTCATCGGTGTCAGTGGCACGATCGGGGGGACACCAAAGATCTGGGCCCGAATTTGGCCTTGCAGCACGAAGCCCGTCAGCCAGGCTGCAACCAGGGGTAATCTTCCGGTAAAGCAGCCGTGGATGACGATGCCGGTCAGCAGAATAAAGCCTGGTATGATCCAATCCCAGACACCGGTGACATTTTCCGTAAAATGATAGGGCGGCGCGAAGCCGACTTGTGGGAACAGCACGAGCGTGAGCGCGACTCCAAGATTAGACGGATTGAAAATGTGTTGGGTGCGCCCTCCGCCTACGGGTGCGCGAATGAGCACCTTCGAACCAATGGAGAAAGCCACCGCAAAGACGATGGGCCAAAGGCGTTCGTTGGGGTAGAGCAGCATCGAGCAGGCGAAGCCCGGGATGAGGGCGGGGGGAAGTGAATTCAAGAAATTCGCCCAGCCGCCGGCGAAACGCACCTCGCGGTTCTTCGCCCGCGCGTCCACCCACTCCAGAAACAGTTGAATGGCAATGGCGCTGCCCAAGCCGACGAAGACCGCGGCGTGCGATTGCTCGAACCCGAGAACGGTGTGGCCAAGAATGTTCCACACGATCATCAAGATGGTGAAATACCACAGCGCGACGAGCCGGAGCTTCGGATTTTTGGCGGGATAGAAGAGAACAGTTGTGTTGAAGGCAGGTGCTTTCATGGGGTGGTTCCTTCCGTAACTGCGGCGAGTTTGGTCGAATCAACGTTGCCGAGCACGACAGTGTGCCAGCCGGGGGCGAGTTTCAGCGTGGTTTGCTGAGCTTGGCCTGCCGTATCGCGCCATTTGACTTCTACATCCAGTTTGGTGGCTGGATTCACTTTGCCCAAACCGAGGTGCACATCCGGACTTCGACGGCCAGAGTGCCCGCTGCCGCCATCGACTTGCCCGACCAGCTTGCGTCCATTCGGCAGCACGACGCGCGCCTGGGCACAGATCGCGGAGCGGCCGTGCAGATCAATTCCGGGATGTCCG
>DATLVC010000110.1:0-7201 GCA_035577685.1 Micropepsaceae bacterium
ATCTGGATTCGGCCTATGTCTTCGACCGCGAGACGACGCTCGCCATCCTGGCGGGGTTCGCCCACAACCGGCGCGTCCTGATCCAGGGCTATCACGGCACCGGCAAGTCGACCCATATCGAACAGGTGGCGGCGCGGCTGAATTGGCCTTGCGTGCGCGTGAACCTCGATTCCCACATCAGCCGCATCGATCTGGTCGGCAAGGATGCCATCGTGCTCAAGGATGGCAAGCAGGTGACCGAATTCCGCGAAGGGATTCTTCCCTGGGCGATCCAGCATCCCGTGTGCATGTGCTTCGACGAATATGACGCCGGACGCCCCGATGTGATGTTCGTGATCCAGCGCGTGCTCGAGGTGCAGGGCAAGCTGACACTGCTCGATCAGAATCGCGTGATCCGGCCGCATCCTTCCTTCCGGCTGTTCGCCACCGCCAACACGGTTGGCCTCGGCGATACGTCCGGCCTTTATCACGGCACGCAGCAGATCAATCAGGGCCAGATGGACCGCTGGAACATCGTGGTGACCCTGAATTATCTGCCGCACGATACCGAGGTGAATATCGTGCTCGCCAAATCTGCTGCCTACCAGACCGCGGAAGGAAAAAAGACCATCGCCGCCATGGTGCGGGTCGCCGATATGACGCGCAACGCGTTCATCAATGGCGATCTTTCGACCGTGATGAGCCCGCGCACCGTCATCACTTGGGCTGAGAACGCGACCATCTTCGGCGACGTCGGGTTCGCGTTCCGCGTAACCTTCCTGAACAAATGCGACGAACTGGAACGGGCAACGGTGGCGGAGTTCTATCAACGCTGCTTCGGCGAGGAGCTTCCGGAATCCGCGGCCAAAGTCATGGTCGCGTGAACTCTTGCCGTCAGGCGGCGACATGACCACCGAAAATCCGACCGATCCTTTCAAGCGCGCAGTGGCGAACGCGGTCCGTTCCATGGCGGGCGAGCCCGAGCTGGAAGTCACCTTCTCGCCGGAACAGCCGATGCTGCGCGGCAAGAAGGCGCGGCTGCCCCTGCCGTCACGCTCGCTTCCAGCCGACGAAGTGGCGGCTGTGCGAGGTGCGGGCGATGCCTACGCGCTGAAGCTCGCCTATCACGAAGACGCGATCGATAAGGATCTGAAGCCCGCCGGCACCGATGCGGGGGCCATTTTCGAGGCCGCCGAACAGGCACGGGTCGAGGCTATCGGCTCGCTCGCCATGCCCGGCGTGCGGGAGAATCTCAACGCCATTCTCACCATGCGCTGCAAGGCACACGGCTTGGCCGATGTGAAAGAACAAATTCAGGCGCCGCTGATCGACGTCCTCAGCCTGATTATGCGCGAAAGGCTGACCGGGGACGCGCCCCCCACCCTCGCCAAACGTGCGGTCGATCTGTGGCGGCCCTTTGTCGAAGCCAAGGTTGGCGGTGACCTCGACAAGCTCAAAGACAATGTTCGCGACCAGCGGGCCTTTGGAAAAATCACGCGCTCGATTCTGACCGGGCTCGAACTCGCCGACGAATATGTCGACGAGCCGCAGGGTGAAGAGGAATCACCCGAAGATTCCAACCAGGATCAGAGCGAAAGCGAAGACGAATCCGAAGGCTCGGACAGCGAGCCCTCCTCGCTCGAAAGCGAAAAGAAGGAATCGAGCGAAGCAGGCGAGGATGTCGCCGGCGAAATGAAATCCGATGAAGCCGACGCTCAGGAATCGATGGAAACGAAGGAAGGCAAGCGCCCCTTCCGGCCCGATCTTCCGTTTTCCGACGTCGACCGCTGGGATTACAAAGTTTTCACCGGCCAGTTCGATGAGACCGTGAACGCCGAAGATCTGTGCGACGCGGAAGAACTGACGCGGCTGCGCAATTTTCTCGATCAGCAACTCGCGCCCGTGCAAGGCTTGGTTGCGCGCCTCGCCAACAAGCTCCAACGGCTCTTGATGGCGCAGCAGAACCGCTCCTGGGATTTCGATCTTGAGGAAGGCATTCTCGATACCGCGCGGCTGTCGCGTATCGTCATCGATCCGATGCATCCTTTGTCTTTCAAGATGGAGCGGGAGACCGATTTCCGCGACACGGTGGTGACCCTCCTGCTCGACAATTCTGGCTCGATGCGGGGCCGCCCCATCATGGTGGCGGCCATGTGCGCGGATATTCTGGCCCGCACGCTCGAACGCTGCGCCGTCAAGGTTGAGGTGCTGGGCTTCACCACACGTGCCTGGAAGGGCGGCCAAGCACGGGAACGCTGGCTGAACGAAGGCAAGCCCGCCCATCCCGGACGGCTGAACGATCTGCGGCATATCATTTACAAGGCCGCCGATGTTCCCGGGCGCCGCACGCGCAAGAATCTCGGCCTGATGATGCGCGAAGGCCTGCTCAAGGAGAACATCGACGGCGAGGCGCTGATCTGGGCGCATAGCCGCCTGATCGCGCGGCCGGAGTCACGGCGCATCCTGATGGTCATTTCCGACGGCGCGCCGGTGGACGATTCCACTCTTTCGGTGAATGCGGGCAATTACCTCGACAAGCATTTGCGTCAGGTGATCGCCGAGATCGAAACCAAGTCCACCGTGGAACTTGTCGCCATCGGCATCGGCCACGACGTAACGCGTTATTATCGTCGTGCTGTTACGATCTTGGATGCCGAACAATTGGCAGGAGCCATGACCGACCAGCTCATCGACCTTTTTGCGCAAGACCAGAACGGCGGTGCCCCAGCGCGCCGTTCGCGCCGCCCCAGGGCCGCATGAAAAGCCGGAGCCTTTCGGTTTTCGCACTTGCTTTTGTGCTGGCGTGCAGCGCGTTTGGGCTTGCGGCGGAAAACGGCTCGGAAGCACCGACCGTCCATTCCACCCGCATTCCGCTTTACCCAGCCACTCCCGGCGAGCGGCGTGCCGGGGCGCTGATCTATCGCGGCGGGCTGGTGCTCACCTCTTCCGACCGGGCGTTCGGCGGCTGGTCGGATTTGGGGGTCAGTGCCGATGGCAGCGAAATCCTCGCCATTTCCGACGAGGCGCATTGGCTCCGCGCGCATCTTTCCTATGATTCGAATGGCGATCTTGCGAGCGCCAGCGATGGCGAAGTCGCGCCGATGCTCGACATGCAGGGCCGCCCTATGATCGGCAAAGATGGCGATGCTGAAGGCCTCACCCTCGAACACCCAAACGATGTGCATGGAACGGTCGCTGTCAGCTTCGAGCGCGATGTCCGCGTCTGGCGCTATGATGTGAGCCACGGATTCGATGCCAAGCCGACAAACGTTCCGATCGGGAATTGGGTCAAACCGCTGCACGACAACGAGCAGCTGGAAGCGATCACGCTATACAAGCCGGACACACTGCTGGCCTTTGCCGAAACCAAAGTGAACCCTGGCGACGATCTCCTCGCCGCCATGGAGGCCTATCCCAATCCCGGTGGCCAACCTTCAACGCGCATGCTGTCGGTGGTGCCGCACGATCCTTTTGCCATCACCAGCGTGGCTACGGCACCGGATGGCGGGCTCTATCTGCTGGAACGTCGCTTCTCAATTCTAGGTGGGGTCGGCATGGAGCTGCGCCACATCCCGGCGGAGGAGGTCCATGAAGGCGCCCGCATGAATGGCGAGGTGCTGGCCAACCTCTCCTTCCAGGACACCAATATCGACAATATGGAGGGCCTGGCCCTCCGCCGCGGCCCCAAAGGCGAGACGCTGCTCTACATCATCTCGGACGACAATTATTCGCCGCTGCAGCGGACGCTGCTCTTGATGTTCGAGGTCAAGAACGGCGGCTAAGCGGCTGCGGCTTTGGCCTGCTTCTTGGCGATCTGGCGCTTCAGGCGAAGCGCCTTGGTCGACAGCGCCGTATCGCGTGCCTTGAGCAGGAACACATCCAGCCCGCCGATGCGATCGACGGTCCGAAGCGCGTTCATACTGACTTTCAGCGACACGGTCTGACCCAGAGTGTCGCTCGCCAGGCTCACCGTCTGGAGATTGGGCCGGAACACCCGCTTCTTGCGGTTGTTGGCATGGCTCACCAGATGTCCACTCATGACACCTTTTCCGGTCAATTCGCAGCGGCGTGCCATGATTTTCGTCCCTTTAAGGCTCGCAATTGTAAGGAGGGGCTCTCATAAGGAAGCAACAGGTGCCCGTCAAGCTTGCCGATAGCCGCCCCCATGCGGAGGAACCTGCCATTTTGTGGCCATACCCGTCCTTATGCTCAGCCCCGGAACCCACGGGATTAGCCATTCGTATTCAAGATATCCTCGGGAGGGATTCATGAAACGCGTATCCTACGGCCTCTTCGGTGTGACTTTGGCCGCCCTGGCTCTGACAACGCCTGTGTTTGGCGCAGGCGGTGAAGGCCCGAGCGACAGCACCGCACCGGCGTCCACGCTGGATTTGTCCTATGACCTCTATGTCGGCGGCATTTCGCTGGGCAAAGTCGGCATGTCCGCCCGTTTCCAGGGCGAGGATTACAAAGCCATTTCGACGCTGGAAACCAGCGGGATCGTCAACGCCTTCTGGCAGGCCAAGATCGAGGCCGCTTCCAGCGGCCTGCTCAACGAGGGCCGGGTACAGCCCAGCCTTTACGATTCCTTCTCCCAGAACCGTTCCGAACAGCGCCGCCACGCCACTCTGACCTTCGCCCCGGATGGGCCAAAGGCCTTAACCTCCGACCCGCCTTATGGCGAAAATCACTATCCGGTCAGTGAAAACCAGCGCAAACGCACCCTCGATCCCCTGAGCGCCGCGATCTACCTCACCAGCAGCGCGACGGCGAAACAGGAAAAGCCCTGCGATGCCGTCGCCCCGATTTTCGATGGCCGCCGCCGCTATGACGTAGCGTTCACCTTCGTCAAAAAGACCGACGTCCACATGGACAATGGGCTCTATAGCGGTCCGGCGCTGGTCTGCCAGATCCATTACAATCAGATCGCGGGTTACCAGCAGAGCGTGATCGACCAAAACAAAAAATTTCCGAAAATGTACGCCTGGGTGGTGTCGGCAAAAAGCAGCGCCGATCCAAACCGCAATTTCATGGTGCCGGTACGGGTCTGGGCCGAGACCGATTATGGAGTCGTGGTTGCCCTGGCCTCTCAGGTGAAGCTGGACAGCCAGCCACTGGTCCACGCGAACTGAGTTTGGATTTTTGCCCCTTCCGATGCAATTTTCGGTGGGTAACTCTGTTGGACGGCTCGATACTGAGGTTTTCCTCTACAAATTGTTTGCCTCATCGCGTCGTTGACGATATATTGTGCGTGAACGAATAATGATGTATTTGCGAGTTAGTGATTCGAGCGCGTTTTGTTCGCGTTCTGTGCTGACTATTATTCTTCATCCACAGCCTCCTTCTGAAACATTTTCACGAGTCCTTTACGCGGCTCTGAGGCCGCTTGGGCGCAGGCCTTGCTTGCGCTATCGAAAACCGGGACCATTCGAGGAAATTGGATAGAGTCGATGGGTGACCGGCATTTGCGGCAATCCATCCGGGGCAGCAGTTCCCTTCCCCGGCGTCCCCGTCTGACGGCGGTCCTGGGGCCCACCAATACGGGCAAGACCCATTTCGCGATTGAACGCATGCTGGCACATCGCTCCGGCATGATTGGCCTGCCGCTTCGGCTGCTGGCGCGCGAGGTCTACGACAAGATTGTCCGGCTGAAGGGCGCCGCCGATGTCGCGCTGATCACCGGTGAGGAACGCATCCTTCCCAAATTTCCGCGATTTTTCGTCTGCACCGTGGAAGCCATGCCCATGGATATTCCGGTGGCATTTCTGGCGGTCGACGAGATCCAGCTCTGTACCGATCCCGAACGGGGCCATGTCTTCACTGACCGGCTGATCCACGCCCGCGGCGAAGAAGAAACCATGTGGCTCGGCGCGCTCACGATGAAAAGCGCGATCTCCCGAATCGCGCCGCAGACCCATTTCATTACCCGGCCGCGTTTCTCAGACCTCGCCTATACGGGCCCGAAGAAACTTTCGCGCCTGCCCCGCCGGTCCGCCATCGTCGCCTTCTCGGTCGAGGACGTCTACAGCATCGCCGATACGGTAAGGAGCCAGCGCGGCGGTGCCGCCGTGGTTCTGGGCGCGCTGAGCCCGCGCACGCGCAACGCACAAGTGGCGCTTTATCAGTCGGGCGAAGTCGATTTCATGATCGCGACAGACGCGATTGGCATGGGCATCAATATGGATGTCGACCATGTCGCTTTCGCCTCACGGGAAAAATTCGACGGGGCGGTGCAGCGGCTTTTGAAGCCCGAAGAGATCGGGCAGATCGCCGGACGCGCGGGCCGCTATATGAACGACGGCACGTTCGGGGTCACCGGTGACGCAGAGCCCTTCGATGCCGAGCTCGTGCAGCAGGTCGAGAACCATCGCTATGACCCGGTAAAGGTTCTGCAATGGCGCAACAGCGCGCTCGATTTCGGTTCGCTCGACCGGCTCTTGCAGAGCCTCGATGTGGCGCCGCCCGCGCGCGGGCTGATCAAGGCGCGCCCCGCCTCCGATCATTGGACGCTGCAAACATTGGCGCGCGACGAGGATATCCGTAGCCACACTTCGGCGCCGGCATCGTTGCGCCTTCTTTGGCAATCCTGCCAGCTTCCCGATTTCCGCAAGCTGACCCCGGATGAACACGCGAAGCTCGTGGCCCAGATCTATCGCCATTTGATGAGTGCCGAAGGCGTCCTGCCGGAAGATTGGATGGCCCGGCAGATCGCGCGGCTCGACGTGGTGGACGGCGATGTCGGCACGCTGTCGGGCCGCCTAGCGCAAATCCGCACATGGACCTACGCCGCCCACCGCCAGGGCTGGACGCGCGATCCCAGCCACTGGCAGGAAATGACCCGGGCCGTGGAAGACCGCCTGTCGGACGCGCTCCATGAAAGACTGACCCAGCGCTTCATCGACCGGCGCACGGCACTCCTGATGCGCCATTTGCGTGATGAGGAGACACTGACCCTCAGCGTGGATGATTCCGGTACCGTGTCGCTGGGCTCCGAACATGTGGGCAAGCTGGACGGGTTCCGGTTCGCGCCCGATCCGCGTGCGGAAGGTATTCATGGCCGCACCTTGCGCGCCGCGGCCCTCAGGGGCCTGGAGAGCGAAATCATGGCCCGGGCACGGGCTCTGTCCAAAGCCGAGGACGCCGACATCACGCTCAGCGAACATGCGCAGCTCTGGTGGTCGGGCGCCGTTGTGGGGAAACTCGTCGCGGGACCTCACCCGCT
>DATLVC010000111.1:0-2707 GCA_035577685.1 Micropepsaceae bacterium
AGCTTTGCCGATCTGCAGGCGCTCTCGGCCAAGCGGCCGGTTAAATTCGCCGTTACCGGCCTCGAAGGAACCGCCACGGCAGCCGCGATCATCGGCACCGAGATGCTGGGCATCAGGCGCCAATTGATCACCGGCTATCGCGGCTCCAGCGATTACATCGTCGCCGCCATTCGCGGGGATTCCGATGCGGTGATCTCGGCCACCTCCACCATGATGCGGTTCGCGCGCGCGGGTCAGCTGCGGATCCTCGCATCATTCGAGGCCCATGCCAGCCTTCCCGGAATCCCCGACGCCACCAGCCTCGGCAAGCCGGAACTGGATCAGATCACCGTCGAGCGGCCGGTGGGCGCGCCGCCCGGCACGCCGGTCGAGATCCAGACCGTGCTTTCCGTCGCATTGGCGAAAGCGCTGGCCGATCCGAAAGTGGTCGCCTGGGCCAAGGAGAACGACATCATCATGCGGTCGAAAACACCGGAGGAGGCTGCGGCCCTGGTCGCGCGGCAGCGGGCGTTTTTCGACCGCTGGAAGAAGGTTCTGGTCACGGGCTGACCGGAGGCTTTAGGTTGCGCCGCTGGTTTCGGCCCACATTCGAGGGCGGGCGGTATAGGAGCGAGTAAAGAAATGAAGACATTCACCCGGCGCGGACTCATCATCGGAGCGGGCCTTGCCGCGCCTGCGTTGGCGATGCCCCGGCTGGCGCTGGGGGCGGCCGCCTATCCCAACAAGAACATCCAATTCGTGATTCCGTATGCGCCGGGCGGCGGGTTCGATGTCTATGTGCGGGTGATCGCACCGGTGATGGAGCGCTATCTCCCCAACAAGGTGAATATCGTTCCGATCAATATCGCCTCGGGCGGCGGCAGCCGCGGCGTGGCGCAGCTCTACCGGTCCAAGCCGGACGGCTACACCATCGGCATCCTTAACATTCCCGGCATGTTCATCCTGCAGCAGCAGCAGGGCGCGGGCGCCTATGACCTGTCCAAATTCTCCTGGGTCGGGGCCATGGGCGAAGGCGAACGTTACGTCATATGCGTCGGGGAGAAATCGCCGCTCAAGACGTTCGCCGATCTGAAGGGTTTGGCGGCCAAGCGTCCGGTCAAGCTGTCCGTGACCGGCCCCGAAGGCACCGCCTATGCCGCGACCATGATTGGCGCCCAATTGCTGGGCTTAAAGACGCAGCTGATCACCGGCTACAAAGGCTCGGCCGATTATGTGGTGGCCGCCATTCGCGGCGACAGCGACGCGGTGATCGCCGCCATTCCCACCGCCTCGCGCTTTGTGAAGAGCGGCACCGTCAAGGTGCTCGCGACCTTTGAGGCCCATTCGAGTTTTCCAGGCGTGCCCGATGCGACGGCGCTGGGCCAGCCCGAGCTCGACAATATCAGCGTCGAACGCGTGGTCGCTGCCCCACCCGGCCTACCGGCCGATATCCAGAACACGCTATCGGTGGCGCTGGCCAAGGCGCTTGCCGATCCCGCGGTGGTGAAATGGGCCAAAGAGAACGATCTTATCATGCGGTCGCGGACGCCGCAGGAAACCACCCAATTGGTTGCGCAGCAGCGCGTCTTCTTCGACAAGTGGAAGAAATATCTGACCGCCAGTTGACCGCCTGAACCTGCCCCACTAACGCTTGAGCGTGTAACCGACCGCATGCGGCGGCAGGGGATTTGTTGACCATGCTTCAAATGTGGCTCGGTGGGATCGAGGGCCTGCTGCAGGTCAGGGAACTCGCGTTCCTCGGGCTTGGCATGTTCATCGGCCTGTTTTTCGGCGCCATCCCGGGGCTGGGCGGTGCGGCGGCGCTCGCGCTGCTGATGCCACTCACCTATGGGCTGGAGCCGTTCACCGCGCTTGCTCTGTCCGGCGGGGTCATGGGGGGCGTGCCCATGGGCGGCTCGATCACGGCGATTTTATTGAACACGCCTGGCTCCGCGCCCAATGCCGCGACGGCCATCGACGGCTATCCGTTGGCACAACAGGGCAAAGCCGGGCTCGCCATCGGAGCAGCGGCGAGCGCCAACGCCATCGGCGGTATCATCGGCACCGTGTCGGTGCTTGCGATCCTGCCCATCGCCAAGGACATCGTGCTGCTGTTTGGGCCGCCGGAATTCTTCCTGCTGGCGATCCTGGGCCTCGTCATCGTGTCCACGACCTCGCGCGGCAAATTGTTGCGCGGGCTGATCACCGGTGCCTTCGGTCTGATGGTCGCCTTCATCGGCTACAACGACGTTTCGGGCGGCGAGCGCTTCACCTATGGCATTGAATATCTCTGGGACGGCGTACATCTGGTGCCGGCGCTAATCGGCCTCTTCGCGGTCGCGGAGATGATCAACCTTTACGTCAAAGGCGGCTCGGTCTCGAACAATGCCGCATCGGTCAAGATCACCAGCATGACGAGCGGACTGCTCGAAACCTTCCGCCATTGGCCGACCGTCATCCGCGGCTCGCTGATCGGCACCATCGTGGGCGCGGTGCCGGGCGTGGGCGGCGTGGTCGCCTCGTTCCTCTCCTACAGCATGACCGTGCAGGCTTCGAAGGAGTCCGAACGGGATTCCTTCGGCAAGGGCAACATCAAAGGCGTGATCGCGCCGGAAGCGGCCATCAATGCCAAGGATTGCAGCGCGCTAATCCCGACCCTCGCCTTCGGCATTCCGGGCGGCGTCGAAATGGCCGTATTTATGGGCATCCTGATCGTGCACGGGATGCA
>DATLVC010000112.1:0-9066 GCA_035577685.1 Micropepsaceae bacterium
CTTCCAGATCGGAGGCGGCGGTCACGGCGGCGATAACGAGCTCGGCATCCTTGACCGCGTCGGTGGCGGTCTTCGCGGCGCGAACCGAGATTGTCTTTAGCGCCCGCGACGGGGCGCTCTCGGGCTTCGGAAACAGAATGTCGAATGCGGTGACTTCAGCCCCCGCCGCCAGCAGATCGGCGCCGAGCGTCTGGCCGACTTCGCCGAAACCGATCAGCGTGACGCGGGAAAACGCCGCCACCAATCAATCCTCCGGCGGATTGTCGAGATATTTGAGGCCCTTTTCCGTCAGCTTGGCGCGCATATTGTTAACGTCGAGGCTGAGTTCGCCGCGCAGATAACGCTGGCGGCTTTTCGCTTCCTTTTCCTCGCGCTCGCGGCTCATCTGCAACACATTGGCCGCTTCCTTGCGGCGAACAACCACGACACCATCATCATCGGCGACAATAATATCACCGGGATTAATGAGCTGCCCGGCGCACACAACCGGCATGTTCACATTGCCGACGGTTTCCTTGACCGTGCCCTGCGCGAACACCGCTCGCGACCAGACCGGGAAACCCATCTTGGTCAACTCCGCCAGGTCGCGGCAGCCCGCTTCCAGGATGAGCCCGGCAACGCCGCGCGTCTGAAGCTGGGTGGCGATCAGCTCTCCGAAATAACCATCCTCGCAGGGGCTGGTGGGGGCCGCGACCAGGATGTCGCCCTTCTGGCACTGCTCGACCGCGACGTGCAGCATCCAATTGTCGCCCGGCGCCATATCGCAGGTGACGGCCGTGCCGACGACGTGGCAGGGGCGATAGATGGGCCGCATATAGGAGGCCAGCAGGCCTTTGCGCCCCTGCGCCTCATGCACGGTGGCAACGCCAATGCCGGCAAACCCTTCGACCACGGCAGAGTCGGTCCTGCGGATGTTCCTGACGACCACGCTCACGCGAATTCTCCCTTTAGTTTGAAGTTCTTAGGGCCGTCGCACCGAACAGGGGCCGGGCTCCCGATATTCATAGGCCGCTCGCCCATGAAGCTCAATAGGAGCAGCGCCGATGGCGCATTGCCCGGCGGGCGATCCCAATGCCATACAGTCCCGCAAACAATTGCGGGGACGGCATGGCGTTCATCGAGGCAAACGGGATCAGCTTTCATTACCGGCTTGAAGGCGCGGGCAAAGGAACTGTCATCTTCCTGCACGAAATCGGCGGATCGCTCGACAGCTGGGACGGTGTGGTGCTGGGACTGGCGAAGCGCTTCGCGGTCTTCCGCTATGACCAGCGCGGATTCGGACTGAGCGAGAAACCGCGTCAGGCCTATTCCATCGAGACTCTGGTGGACGATCTGCAAAGCCTGATCGAAGCGCTGAAGCTAACGCCGCCGTTTCATCTGGTGTCGCTGGCCGCCTCCAGCATGCAGGCGCTGACATTTTATGCCCGCAAACCGGAAGCCATCGGTTCCTTGGTGTTCTGCAACCCGGCCCCGGGCGTGGACCCTTCGCGCGCCGATGCACTGAACAGCGTGGCAGAAAAAGCCGAACGCGAAGGCATTCGCGGCATCATTCCAGCCATGCTCGACAAATCCTATCCGCCGGAGCTTTCAGACCGCGAATCCTACGAGAATTATCGCGGCCGCTACATGGCCAACGATCCGGTGGGCTTCGGCAACGCTTTTCGCATGATGGCGCGCACCAATCTCATAAGCCTGCTCGAAACGATAAAGGTGCCGGCGCTGGTCATCGCCGGGCGGCAGGATTACATCCGCGCGGTTTCCGTGACCGAAGGCATCGCGAAGAAGATTCCCGGCGCACGGTTCGAAACCATCGATGCCGGACATTTCATGCCGACCACTTCGCCCAAGGCCCTTCTCGCGCTGCTCCAGGATTTCTGGGGGAACGCAATTTAACCAACGATGAGACACGAAGGACACAAAGCCGGCACGAAGGGCACGAAGCAGCTTTGTGAACTTTGGGCAATCTTCGTGTTCTTTGTGTCTGGGAGTCAGTGAATGAAAATCAAAGCCAATGGAATATCCATCAATTGCGAAATTTCAGGGCGCGAGGGCGCGCCTTGGGTGGTGTTCTCCAACTCGCTGATGACCGACATTTCCATGTGGGACGAGCAAGCCGCAGCGCTCGGCGATGCGTTTCGCGTCCTGCGTTATGATCAGCGCGGTCATGGCGGCACGGACGTACCCGCGCCGCCCTATAGTTTCGCCACGCTGGCGGCCGATGTCGTGGCGCTGTTCGACGCGCTCGGCATCCCGCGCGCCCATTTCGTCGGGCTTTCCATGGGCGGCATGACCGCGGTGATGCTCGCCGAACAACACGCCAATCGTCTGGACCGCGTGATCGCTTGCGATTGCGGGCCGGCTTCGTCGCCGCAATCCGCGCAGCAATGGGCGGAACGGATTGCGCTCGCGAAGGAAAAGGGCATGGAGGCCCTCGTCGAACCGACGGTGGGCCGCTGGTTCGTGCCGGAATTCCTTGGCAGCAACAAACCCGTCGTCGACAAGGTGCGGGGGATGATCCGCACGACACCCGTCAATGGGTTCATCGGCTGCGCTTTGGCGCTATCCGATTTCGACTTGAAGCCGGGCCTCGCGCAGATCAAGAATCCGATCCAATTTCTGTGCGGCGCCAAAGACGCGTCGCTGGGCGGGACCAAGGCCCTGAATGCGGGCGTGCCGGGGTCCACCCTGATCGAGATTCCCGGCGCCGGACATATCGCGAACATGGAAAATCCCGGCGCCTTCACGCGCGCGATCCGGGAATTCCTGCTCGCATCCTAGGTCGGCATGTATTTGAAATAAGGCTCGGCCTCTTTCAGGGCGCGGGCAAAAGACGGATGACCTCATACCTCAGGTCTTGCTGGCGCAGTTGAACATCCATTGAACGCCAAACCGGTCCACAAGGCTGCCGAAATATCCGCCCCAGAACATCTCGTGAAGCGTCATTTCGACTTTCCCGTCTTCGGCAAGCGCATTGAACAGGCGCTGGGTTTCCAAGCGACTGTCCGGCTCAAGGTTGATGAACATATTGTTGCCGCGAACCGTGGTGAATCCCATGGATTCGGGCGCATCGGTTCCCATCAGCACATGACCGCCCAGGATGGGAAGTTCCACATGCATCACCAGGTTTTTGTCTGCTTCCGCCAGCGGCGGTTGCTCGGGATGCGTAGGCATGTCTCGAAATCGCATGATCGGGGCGGCGAATTCGGTTCCGAAGACCTTCCTGTAGAACAAGAAGGCTTCCTCGGTCGAACGAGGAAAATTGAGGTAGGTGCTGACGCGAGCCATGACGTGCCTCCTTACATGTTCAGCAGATATTCTTTGAGCCGACCCAAGGTCTGATTCATGCCTTCGATGGCTCCGTGTTTCTCGACCACATAGGCAAGGTCCGCGGCACTCCGGAAGACAGAACGCATGGTGAGCTTTGTTTTGCCGTCCTGCTCCTCGAAAATAACCGTCACGCGAAACTGATCCGGATCGCGTTCGTCGCCATGGATGTAAACCAGGCGATGAGGGCGGACGACCTCCAGGAAAGCGACTCGGTTGGCATAATCAGTCCCGTCCGGGCCGTGCATGATGAAGCGCCACACGCCGCCCGGGCGGACATCCATTTCCGAAATGGTGTTCTTGAAGCCGTTCGGTCCCCACCATAGCGCCACATGTTTGGGATCGGTCCACGCCTTCCAGACTAGTTCGCGGGGCGCATCGAAAATGCGCGTCGCCACGATCTCCCGGTCGGCAGTGCTGGCCGCGGCTTCATTTCTTTCTGCCATGTCTTTTCTCCTTGCCTTGCAGTTCGCGCAAATAACCATCCAGGCGGTCCAGCCGCTCGTCCCACATCCGCCGGTAGCGTTCGAGCCATTCATCGACCTGCTTGAGCGCGCGCGGCTCGATCCGGCAGGGGCGCCATTGCGCCTCGCGGCTGCGCGCAATCAGTCCGGCGCGCTCCAGCACTTTGAGATGCTTGGAGACTGCCGGAAGACTCATGTCGAAGGGCTCTGCCAGTTCCATCACCGTGGTCTCGCCGAGCGCCAGGCGCGCCAGGATCGCCCGCCGCGTCGGATCGGCGAGGGCTGAGAAGGTGGCGCTGAGAGGGTCCGGCGTCATGAGTTATATTAATCCATCCAGTTAAATAACTTAACGGTTTAATACAGAAGGCCACGCGTCATGTCAACCTCTGCGGCAAGGTGGTTTGCGGCACGATGTTTGATTCACATCAAAAGGTCCCGTGCTGGAACGGCCAAGATGCGTGCATCGAACTTAGGAAAAACGGAGAGAGCAATGGCCACAATCGCCCCAAGCAGACCGCTCGCGAGACCGGCCGCAGGCATTCGTTAATGCGCCGTTTTCATTAAAGAAAGTGCCTTTTCCGGGCGGCGTTGCAAACGCCTCCCTAGGCGCTATACCCTTACCCCAAACGATACCCAGACAGCTTCAGGAGAACCCCATGTCCGTCGCAGTCAAAGAACATCCGGCCCGGCTTTCCGCCGCCGAATTGATGGACCAGATGAATACCGAAACCGCCAAGCTGCACGCCTGGATCCGCACCCAGGCGAATGCGCCGGCGCAGCGCCCCTGGTTTACCGATACCGGCGAAGCCGGAGGCGCGCTCGCCAGGGGTCGCGTCGCCGCCAATCAAATGAAAATGCTGGCTCATCGCTGGCGCTGGCGCGAAATCAACCCGTATCTGCAGAAGATCGCGGAGATTGCCCGCAGCGCCGAAATCAAACCGATCGAGACCACCGACCGCCAGGGCATTCTCTTGACCAATCCGGGGCTCGGCGGCCGCTTGCAGGTCACCAACACGATCCGCTGCGCCATCGCCATCTACAATCCCGGCGACATCGCGCCAGCCCATGTGCACAGCCCGAACGCCAGCCGCACCATCCTGTCCGACAAAGGCGGCTACACCAATGTCGAGGGTGAGCGCTGCGAATGCCGGCGCGGCGACATCGTCTTCACGCCCAACGGCACCTGGCACGATCACGGCAATGACGACAAGGAGCCGATGATCTGGATCGACATGCTCGATTGGCCGCTGATGGAATATCTCGACTGCGTCTGGGTCGATCAGGATTACGTCAATGCAACGCAGACGAATGCGAAATCGCAACCGACGGTCCATTCCGACGGTCATTCCACGCGCATGTATGGCCATGGCGGGCTGAAGCCGGTGTTCACCTCCAACCAGCGTGGCTGGGGCAAGAATCCCACGCCGCACTTCCACTACAAAGGCGTGGATGTGCTGGAGGCCCTGCACGACTTGCGCGGTGAGCAAGGCGATGCCTGGGAAGGCATCAAGATGCAGTTCGTCAACCCGGTGACCGGCGGTCCGGTTTACGCGTCGCTGGATTATTGCGCGCAATTGCTGCGCCCCGGCGAGGAGTTGGCGCTGAAGCGCGAAACCTCATCCACCTTCGTCGTGGTGATGGAAGGCCAGGGTTATTCGGAAATCGGCGGCCAGCGCTTCGATTGGGAGAGAAACGACATCCTGGCGGTGCCGAACTTCCTTTGGCGCAAGCACGTCAACACCGGCAAGAGCGATGCGGTTCTGTACACGGTGTCGGATGCCGCGTTGCTGCGGGCGCTCGGCCAATATCGCGCACAAGGCAAGAACGCCGACGGTTCGGTCACGCAGATCGAGAAGTAAATTTTGCGACTGTCATGGCCCGGCTCGACCGGGTCATGACTCTGCCCGCCTAGCCTTCCCAACGGCGAACGCGGCCGATATCGATATGGACGAAATCATCGTCCGGGTCGGGATAATACCCGACGCCGCCCATGCGCATGGCAAGCGCCATCTCGTAGACCGCATGCAACGACCGGCCCGGCAGCGTAATGTCGGCGGCCTGCCCTTTCATGTGAAGGCTGTTCGACGCGACGCCTGAATCCAATTCGTGCAGCGCCGCGTTGGTCTCCGGCGAACGGTAGCCGGAGGTCAGCTCGAACCGGCAATCGGTCTCAAGTTTCGTCCCCAGCTCAAATAGCAGATCGAGAAGCTTCGTGGCGATCGGATGAACCTCATCGGTCCGGTAATCGCGCAGAGCATCGTTGATGTCGTCGAGTGCATCGGGGTCGTATTTGCCTTCGACCCAGTAATCGACGTCGTTCAGCTGTTCGCCCGTGTTGGTGCAGTCGAAAGAAAGGGTTCGGACATTCAGCTGTTTGAGCCCGACAAGGGCGGGCGCAGCCAATGCGGGTGCGGCGAGCCCCGTCACCGACACAAATGCCGCGCCACCCCCGATACGCAAGAATCTGCGGCGTGAAATACGCATCCGCATTGGCCCCTTCGACAGGCTTCCCTCTTAAGCTATTGGCGAATATCTCAAGAGAACGTTAACCCGTCGAGAGGCTGTGGCAAATTTAAGCTTTAGCGGTGAACAGACGAGCTTACGCTTCGGGGGCACCCGCGTCACGGTTCGTCCACAATGCGCGAGCGCAAGGTGCCGATCTGCGAGATTTCCACCTCCAGGACGTCGCCGGCTTTCAGCCAGACCGGTGGATTGCGCCGCGCGCCGATGCCTTCCGGCGTGCCGGTGGCAATGATGTCACCGGGCGCAAGCGGGGTGAACGCCGAGCAATAGGCGATCAATGCCGGCACGTCATGCATCAGCATATCGGTGCCGGAATGCTGCATCATCTGCCCGTTCAGCCGCGTTTCCAGCGTCAGTTCCGAGGGATCGGGGATTTCGTCCGCCGTCACCATCCACGGCCCGAGCGGCGAGGTCATAGGAAAATTCTTGCCCGTGATCAGCGAGGCCTTGATGAAATCGCGCACGCTGCCGTCGCAGAAGCAGGTGTAGCCCGCGACATAAGAGAGCGCATCGGCGGCCGGAATGGCGCGTCCGCCCTTGCCCATCACCACCACAAGCTCGCCTTCGAAATCGAGCTGGGTCGATGCCTTGGGCCGCCACATCACCCCTTCATGCGCGGCAAGGCAGTCGGTGAATTTGGTGAAGATGTTGGGCTTTTCCGCGACCGCATCGCCGTGCTCGGCGGCGTGACTGCGGTAATTGATGCCGACACAGAGAATCTTCCCGGGATCGGTGATGGTGGGAAGGAATTTCAAACCGTCCAGGCTGACATCCGGCTCGGCGCCTTGGCCAAGCTTGACCAACTCATCGAGCAACCCGTCTTCGGCAAGCGCATCCTTCAGCGTGATATTGCGGTCCCGCATGCGGTCGGAGAGCGTGACCATTCCCCCCTCGGTCACGCGGCCGAAAGCGGGCTTGCCGCCAGCGATATAGCTCGCGAATTTCATCGCCTTTTGCCCTTCGCCGTCGCCGCTTTCTTCGCGGCCTTGTTCGCGGGCACCTTCTTCGCCGGTTTCCTGGCGAGCTTCGCGCCCTTCTTCGACACGGCGACCGGCGCATCGGGACGCGTGACCATGTCGCCCACGCCCGCTTTCGTCGCCCAATAATGCCAGGCGCGCCAAGTCTCCACCGAATAGGGGCTGTAGCCGCGACTGCGCGCGTCGATCTCACCCTGTGAGAGACCTTTGACGTAGCCGCCGAGCGCTTTGGCTTTCTGCAGCGCGCGCGCGTTGCGCGGCAGATAGACCGACATGCGCACCACTTCGATCAACGAGCGCGCGGCCGCCGCGAAGCCATGGCCGCGCATCAGCGCGACGTTGTTGTCGGCAAGGCATTTGGCGAGATCCTGTCCCTGGGCCACATTGGCGACGAGCAGATTGGTGTCGCCGAATTTGTCCGCGATATCCCAGATCGGCACGTTCGAGCCGATGAAGCTTCCTGAATGGATCACCGGCTTCAGCGGCGTGTTGCTCGTTAGGCCAAACGGCAGCACGTCTTCGGCATGGGCGTGGACCACGGCCACCACATCCGTGCGCGCTTCGAAAATGCCGCCATGGATGAAGCGCTCGAGATAGGGCGCCGGCCCACCCTTCTTGACCGGCTCGCCGTCGAGGGTGAATTCCATGATGTCCGCGGGGGTGATGAATTCCGGCGCCAGAGAGCGCGCCAGGAAAAACCGCGTCGGATCGTCGGGGTGGCGCACGCTGACATGGCCATAGGCATCCACTACATCCTCATTCGCGAGAATGCGGTTGGCGATGACGAGGTCGTTTATCAGGGTCTTCACATTCGACATGGATATCTCCGGAAATTTCTAAAACCAGGAATCGACTTCGCCGTAATTTTGGACGAACAGGTCGTCCACCTTCGGCTGTTGCGCGATCAGATGCTGATCGGCGAGATAGGTGACCAGCGCTTCCAGCGTCGGGCGGTTCTTCTCCACACCATAGGGCCAGGGATCGCCGCCGAACACATCGTGGATTTCGTCGATGTCGCGCATCAGCCAGGGCGTCATGTAGCGCAGCGCCCGGAGGTTGTACATTTTGCGCAGGGCGATGCGCTTGGAGCGCTCGAACGCGTTGTAAAGACTGGTCGCCACGAACGGATAGCGCTCGTAAATCTCGCGCTTGATCGCCACCAGATGCATGATCGGGTAGATGCGCGTCTTCTTGTAATAAGCCTTCTCCAGATCGACATAGTCCGGGAACAGCCGGCCGATATTGGGATTGGTGCGGACGGATTCCGGCAAACTCGTGCCGAGCGTCGCGTCGACATAGCCTTCCTCGATCAGATCGTTCAGCGGCCGCCCCTTGGGCGCCTGTTCGATCGTCATCGGCTTCAACAGCGGCAGCACATGCGGATCGCCATGCGAACCGGCGTGGTTCACCGCGCCTTGCACCCAATGAATCTTCTCGAAATCCACACCATATTCATGCTGCAGCAATCCCCGAATGAAGATCGCCGCCGTCATGGTGTAGAGCGGCACGCCGACGCGTTTGCCTTCGAGGTCTTTGGGCGTCTTGATGCCGGACTTCTTGTTGATGGCGATGAAGCCATGGCGAAAGCAGCGCGAGGGAAACACCGGCAACGCCACAAACGGGCATTGTTTGTTGGCAAAGCGCTGCACGAATTCAGACGACGAATATTCGGCGACGTCGAATTCCTGCCCGCCAGACATGCGATCGAAGATCGGGCGCGGCTCATCGATGGCGATGAAATTGAGATCGATGCCGTCCGGCTTCACTTCGCCGGTATA
>DATLVC010000113.1:0-4265 GCA_035577685.1 Micropepsaceae bacterium
CGATATGGATTTCGCCAATGCGCGTGCATCGGCGGCGGTCGCCATCGATGTGCACAATGCGGGCGCTCATTGGACAAAGGCGTTGCTCGATAATGCGGCACGACCCTCCGGCGCGCTCGTCTACAAAGGGCCGGACGGCCAACCCAATCTCACCGACGAGCAATTCAGCCGCATCAAGCAGGAATTGGAGAACGCCTATCAAGGCGCCAACAATGCCGGCCGGCCGATGGTGCTCGAAGGCGGGCTCGAATGGCATGCCATGAGTTATTCGCCGGCCGATATGGATTTCGCCAATGCGCGTGCATCGGCGGCGCGCGAGATCGCGCTCGCCTTCGGTGTGCCGCCCATGCTGCTCGGCATTCCCGGCGACAACACCTATTCCAATTATCGCGAGGCCAATTTGGCATTCTGGCGCCAGACCGTGCTGCCGCTGGTGAACAAGACGGCGCAGGCGCTGACGCGCTGGCTTGGCCCGCGTTTCGGCACCGGCTTGCGCGTGAGTTATGACGCCGACGGTGTCGATGCGCTGGCACCGGAGCGCGAGTCGGTGTGGAACCGCATCAATGGCGCGCAATTCCTGACACTGAACGAGCGCCGCGCGGCGGCGGGCTACGGGCCGGTTGCCGGCGGCGATGAGATCACCCATGACCCTAGCAGCAATTGAGATGAGCGAGAGGCCGCCCAAGCGCAGCCGCTTCGATTTCGAACGGCGCATTCCTGTGGCGCTGGTTGTGGGGTTCCTGCTCCAAACGGGCGGCGCGCTGTTTTGGGCGGGAACGGCGGTGCAGCGGATTTCCGAGATCGAGCGCGAAACCCACGCCAATGAGAATGGCGTCGAACGCGTGGTGCGGCTCGAAACGGAGGTCGCCGCCATGCACGAAACCCTAGCGCGCATCGAAAACAAGATCGACCGGATGAGCGGTCCGGTCCATCGCGACCCTCAGTAGAAAACCATCATGCATCATGTCGAACGCGTGAAGCATCGCCTCACGCGAAAAATCATGCCTGTGCGTCTGTCCGGATTGGGCGTCGATGGCTTCGAGGGTTATGCCTCGGTATTCGGTGCGCGCGACGGGATCGGCGACATTGTCGCGCCCGGCGCGTTTGCGGCGAGCTTGCGGCGGCGTGGCCCATCGGGCGTGCGCATGCTCTATCAGCATTTCGCCTATGAGCCGATCGGGGTCTGGGACGAGATCAAGGAAGATGCGCGCGGGCTTTATGTGCGTGGCCATCTGGTGATGGAGGTGGAGCGTGCTCGCGATGTGGCGGCTTTGCTGCGGGAAGGTGCGCTTGGTGGCCTCTCGATCGGTTTCAAGACGGTGCGCGCCAAGAAAGAAGCCGCAACCGGCACGCGCACGCTGTTGCAGGTCGACCTGTGGGAGATTTCGGTCGTGACATTTCCATTGCTCGAAGCGGCAAGCGTCACCGCCGTAGGCGACCGAAGCAGCGCTCTGGCCGCGAAGATCCGGCAGATGACCGCCGTCCTCAAAGCGTGAATGCACGCCAAAAAAAGATCGCCTATTTCGTGTTTCACGATCTGCGGCCGGAGGCAAAGGAGAAAGCAGCGACGGGTATATGACGCTTCTCGCGATTAAATACCCGAAGCTATCTGCTTCAGTCGTTGGACGACAATAGAGTTAGGTCCCCGTTCGCATCCGAAAAAATAAGCAGTGCTGCTCTTGAAGCGCAGCGCTGCCATGACCACCTGAATTACATCCCCAAAATCCAAATCGAATAACAGGCGGCGCCGAGCAGTTACTGCTGCGACGAATTCTGCCAGCGGACACGCGCGTATCGAGCAGTCCGCATGTTTCAATGCTCACAACGTGAAAGGAACAAGGAGACATCATGGAATTGGAATCCAAAGCCTTGAGCGGACCGGCCGAAAGCCGCGAAGTGAAAGAAGCGTTCGACGAATTCCGGCGGACGATTGAAAGCTATAAAGCCGAGAACGACGAAAGGCTGCAAAAACTGGAGCGCCGCTCCGAGGATGTTGTCACCAATGAGAAGGTTGATCGCATCAACCAAGCCGTCACCGAGCAAAAGCGTCTGGTGGAGGAGATGATCCTCGCGAACCAACGGCCGCAACTCGGGGGCCAAACGCTCCAGACCGGCGACACCCGCGAGCACAAATCGGCCTTCGAGCGCTATGTCAGAAAGGGCGACGCGGGCGGGCTTGCCCCGTTCGAGATCAAATCGCTGTCCTCGCAATCCGATCCCGATGGCGGCTATCTGGTGCCGCGAGAAACCGAAACCGCCATCGACCGCGTGCTCGCGAAGGTGTCGCCCATCCGCGCCATCGCGACCGTGCGGCAGATCGGTGCCCAATCCTATCGCAAGCCTGTCACGACCACTGGCGCGGATGCCGGTTGGGTCGGCGAGGTTGCGAGCCGCACCGAGACCGCTGCGCCCAATTTGAGCGTGGTCGAATTTCCGACCATGGAGCTTTACGCCATGCCGGCGGCGACGCAGAGCCTGCTCGACGATGCTTTCATCAATATCGAGCAATGGCTGGCCGAAGAGGTTCAAACCACCTTCGGTGAACAGGAAGGCGCAGCCTTCATCAATGGCGATGGCATCAACCGGCCGCGCGGTTTGTTGAGCTACACGGTGGTTGCCGACGCGAGTTGGGCCTGGAACAAGCTCGGCTACATCGCTTCGGGTGGAGCGGGCGCTTTCGCGTCTTCCAATCCGTCCGACGCTCTGGTCGATCTTGTCTACGCGCCGCGCCAATCCTATCGCGCCAATGGCCGCTGGGTGATGAACCGCAAGACCGAAGCCGCGATCCGCAAATTGAAGGACGGGCAGGGCAATTACATTTGGCAGCCCGGCGCATCGGCGGGCGATCCCGCAACGCTCTTGGGTTATCCCGTGAACCAAGCGGAAGACATGCCCGACATCGGCGCGAACACCTATTCGATCGCGTTCGGTGATTTCGCGCGCGGCTATTTGGTGATCGACCGCGTCGGCGTGCGGGTGCTGCGCGATCCCTATTCCGCCAAGCCCTTCGTGCTTTTCTACACGACCAAGCGCGTCGGCGGCGGCGTGCAGAATTTCGAAGCCATCAAGCTGATGAAATTCGCGGTGTCGTAATCGGCGAGCGGCATTTTCTGTCCCCTCGCTGCTCGCTCCCCGCCCTTTTTCAAGGAACAAAACATGAGAGATCTTTTCGACAACGTCACCGTCGCGCGTGCGATTGCGCCTGTGTCGGTGAGCGACAATACCGCTCAGGTGGGAC
The DNA here is from genome assembly GCA_035577685.1 of Micropepsaceae bacterium. GTDB lineage: Bacteria > Pseudomonadota > Alphaproteobacteria > Micropepsales > Micropepsaceae > CAIYRG01. The sequence continues at coordinate 3,239 of DATLVC010000113.1, forward strand.
AGGTCATCGACCGCCAGGGCTATAGCAGCCTCACTTTTGGAATCTGCGCCGGAAGTCTTGCCGATGCCGATGCGACTTTTACGGTTCTCGTCGAGCATGGCGATACCGCCAACTTGTCGGATGCGGCGGCTGCGCCCGACAGCGATCTTCTGGGTACGGAAGCGCTGGCGAGTTTTACATTCGCTGACGACAATGCCACGCGCAAGATCGGTTACCAGGGTGCCAAGCGCTATGTGCGCCTGACGATCACACCGGCCAATAACGCCTCCGCCGCGCTGTTCGGAGCGGTCGCCATTCTGGGCCACGCGCAGCTCGCGCCGACCTCGAACCCGTAATCACCGCTTATGGGCCTTGAACTTCTGACGCCGCCGGCCAGCGAGCCCGTCTCGCTGGTTGAAGCGAAGGCGCATTTGCGCGTGGATCATGACGATGAGGATGCGGCCATCGCACGCCTGATCACGGCCGCGCGCGAAAGCTGCGAGCGCATCACCAATCGCGCCTTCATCGCACAGAGCTGGCGGTTGTGGTGCGACGCCTGGCCCGACTGCGTACCGCGCGTGATTTCCATCCCCAAGCCGCCGCTGATGAGCCTCACATCGGTGGTGGCGTACGACCGCTCCGGCGCGGCCACGATGCTCTCCAGCGATGTTATTATCGTGGACAGCGCGGCCGTGCCGGGGCGGCTCGTGCTCGCGGACACGGCGGTATTGCCGGTGGATTTGCGCCAGGCGAACGCCATCGCGGTCAGCTTCCAGGCCGGGTACGGCGCCAATGCGTCCGATGTCCCGGCCGCGATCCGGATGGCGATCTTGAGCCTTATCGCGCATCTCTATGAGGCGCGCGGCGAATCCGCAGTGCCGCCGCCCAATGCCGTGGCGCAGCTCGGCCCATTCCGGGTGATCATGCTGTGAATGCCTTTCCCATTGGCGATGCGCGCCAGCGCATTGTGCTGGAATCCAAGGTGCTCGCGGCCGATGGCGGCGGCGGATATGCGGAAAGCTGGGAGCCCTATGCCGTGGTGTGGGCT
>DATLVC010000114.1:0-8613 GCA_035577685.1 Micropepsaceae bacterium
TCAAGTTCTCCGCCCGCCCGCGCGTGCGCCGCCACGAATTGCACGCGGGCAGCGCTGCCCCGCATCGTGAGGGGGATACCGCTGGCCGCAGCCGCGGCAGACGCCGTCGTGATGCCCGGAACGATGGCAAAGGAAATGCCGGCCTGCTGAAGGGCGTCGATTTCCTCGGCGAGACGCCCGAAGATCGCCGGGTCGCCGCCCTTGAGCCGCACGAGTGTTCGGCCGGGCCCGGCCAAGCGCACCATCATACGATTGATTTCGCTTTGCGTGATGCAATGCGCGCCGGCCCGTTTTCCGACCGGAAAGCTTTGCGCGGCGCGCGGAATCATATCGATGATCGCGTCGCTGACCAACGCGTCGTACAGCACGACATCGGCATCGCGCAGAAGCTTGAGCGCCCGCACGGTCAGGAGATCGGGATCGCCCGGCCCTGCACCGACAAAGAAAACGGCGGGCATGTCGGTCGTGAATGTGCGCGGGTTCGAAATCCGGTTCATCGTCCGCTCCCCTAAACGCGTATTGCCGCGAGGCCGGTGTTTTCCGAAGCGTCTTTGCGCCAGCGCAGCCGCACATTGACGATGCCGGCGAGCGCCGCGAGCGCGAGCACGGCGAACAGGATGAAGCCGAAGGCGTAACTGCCGGTGAGCTGCTGCGCGTAACCCAAGCTTGCTGCGAGATAGAACCCACCGATACCGCCGGTCATGCCGACCAGACCTGTCATCAGACCCACATCGCGCGCGAAGCGCTGCGGCACCAGTTGGAACACGGCGCCATTGCCCATGCCGAGAGCCGACATGCCGATGATGAAAATGCCGAGGCCGATGCTCGCGGGCAGGTTGCCGCGGCTGACGGCGAGCAGCACGGCGGCGACCAAAGCGTAGACAAAAGACAGGGTTCGCGTGCCGCCGATGCGGTCGGCGAGGGCGCCGCCGAAGGGCCGCGCGAAGGAGCCTGCGAATACGCAAGCCGCCGTGAAATAGCCTGCATCAATGGTCGACAACCCATATTGATGATGGAAATAAATCGGGAGGAATGAGGAAAGCCCGACAAAACCGCCGAAACTGACGCTGTAGAAGAACATCAGCCACCACGCATCCGTTGACCGCAAAATGCGCGCGTAGTCGGCGAGGGATTTTTTCGGCGGATGGTGCGGACTGTTCTTGGCGTAGAGCAGAAACACGACGAACACAGCGACGAGCGGGAGCGCGGCGAGTCCGAAGACATTGTTCCAGCCCAGCGCGACCGCGATCGTCGGCACGAAAAGCGATGCCAGCACGGTGCCGGAATTGCCTGCGCCTGCAAGGCCAAGCGCCATGCCTTGATGCTCGGGCGGATACCAATAGGACACCATCGGCAGCGCGATGGCGAAAGACGCGCCGGCTACGCCGAGTACGATCCCGAATGCGAGCACCTGCGAAAAACTGTGGAGGCCGGCGAGCCAGGCGAAAAACAGACCCACAATCACGACGACCTGCATGACGATGCCTGTCAGCCGCGGCTGCCATTGGCCGACCAGGATACCGTTGACGATGCGAATCACCGCGCCCACCAGAACGGGCGTGGCGACCATCAGGCCCTGCTGCCCGGCGCTCAGATTGAGATCGTGCGCGATCAGCACCGCCATGGGGCCGAGCAGCACCCAGACCATGAAACTGAGATCGAAATAGAGAAAACAGGCGATCAGCGTGGGCAAATGCCCAGCCTTGAGAAATGCGCGCTTCATCGAAAATACGGCTCGCTTCTTTCAGCGCCACTGCGCTGCCGGGCTTCGCCCGGGTGCGAACCGCCATTGGCCCGCTCGTGTCAGTCGGGGCGGAAAGCAACCGCCCTACTATGAAGAGCATCCGCCGTTGGATGGACTTCAGCCGGACATGCCAGCGTAGTTACCTACGCAAATAGCGGGCCAGTTTCTCGGAAATGCGAAATCGCCGGGAAAGCCAGCGTTTTCACAAAAAGAGACCGATGAAAAACAGATCGTAAAAACAAGGACTTGCACAAAACCGATGCAAGACCGGTCAAAAATTGTGCAGTGCAGCGTTAAACCGCTGCCGCGCTGGTGACGAGATTTGGGACAAACACGCCGCCATCGCAGAACAGATCGCCGCCCATCGCAATGGGTGCCGGCGAGGCCTCGAGCTGCCATGCGGCCGCGTGCGTTCCTTCCGTCTTCACATCGACGGACGGCGTCGCCACGCCCAAAGGTGCCACCGCACTTCTGTAAATATCCGGACGATACATGCGCGTCGCCAAATCGGAATGATCGAGCCCTTTGTCGATGAGTTTCCAGCGCGTCATCTCGCGAAGAAACCACAAGGCATGCGAACGCCAGGGGAAGGTCGCGGCGTTGCGATAAAAGGTCGAGACATTGTCGGGCGCGATGGCACCACCGGGCAGCGACGACAGGATCGCGTGACTATCGACATTCAGATATCTCTGCCGCGACAGAAGCGCTGCGGTGTAGGAGGCGTTTTGCGGCGCGTCGCAGAACTGCGCGGCCCGCAGTAGCGCGCGGATCGCACCTTGAACCGCATCGGAGAACTCATCGGCCCATTGCTTGCGGACAGTAAGGGCTTTTTCCGGCGCATTGCGCCAGATGTCGTTCGACGTCGCAACGGTGGCGCCGGTTCCTGCGCGAGCGGCGACCTCGCCCCAGGGTGCGCCGGCGCAGAAGCCCGCGATCTGACCGGTCTGCAACGCCTCAACGGCGCGGGCTGGGGGCACCACGGTCAGTTTCACGTCGCGGTCCATATCGATTCCGGCAGCGGCCAGCCAATAGCGCAGCAGGAGATTGTGGGTCGAATAGGAGTGGACGACGCCCAGGACCAGAGGCCCGGTTGTGCGCGTGGTCAAATAGCGGGCAAGGGCGTGCGCCGCCGAGACCCCGTCCCGCTCTGCAACGTCGCGAACGCGCGCCGCGATGTCTTTAGCCAGTGTGACCGTGTTGCCGCCAAGGCTGATCGCGGAGGGAATAATCAGGGGTTGCGCCGCCCCGCGAAGACCCAGTTCCACGGCGACGGCAAGCGGGGGCACGATCACCGCCGCGTCCAGAAAACCATAGGCAAGCTTGTCGGCGATGTTCGCCCATGACGGCTCCAGCACCAGCTCGGCATCCACCCCTTCTTCGGCGAAGAACCCGAATTCATGCGCGACGATGACGGGCGCGGCATCGGTCAGGCGCAAGAAACCGATCCGCATCCGCGTCTCGTTTGCCCGGTGAAGCGATAGCGCAGCCAATTCGCTCATGATGCGGCTCCCCGGCGGGCTGGTTCAAGAACGGCGCGCATCGGTTTCTTCCTTCTCGACGAATTCGACGACGACCTGAGACAGTTTGCGGTTTTCGTTCATCGCCTTGCGTTGCAGCCAGCGATAGGCCTGCGGTTCCGTCATCTTGCGATCGCGCATCAGGATGGCCTTCGCACGCTCCAGCAATCGGCGCTCGGCCAGCAGCGCCTTGGCTGCTGCCAATTCGGTCTCGACATGCTGGTAGCGGCGGAACAGCGCGATCGCCGCCGTGACGATGGGTTTGATGTCCTGGCTGGCCACGCCCGAAAGATTGTAGGAACAAACACCCGCCGCGATGGCCGCATCGACAAAGGCCGGATCGTCCTTGTCGGAAAACATCACCACGGGGCGCGGCGCGCTGGCCGAGAGCCCACGGATATCCTCAAGCGTGTCGCGGTCGGGCAGGGCCATGTCGATGATCACAAGATCGGGGGAAACGCGCTCCACGATCTCGCTCAGATTTTGCCCGCTGGTCACCCGCAACACTTCGGAAAATCCGGCTTCGCGGATATTTCGTTCCAACGCTTCCGCGCGCTCCGGGTCGGTATCGATCAGCAAAATCTTAAGAGGCACGGGCACCGGCGATCCACGGAAGGAACTTCACAGAGACGATGTCCTATAAGCCGTGCGTCGTATGTTGCGCAACTTGCCTCAGGTGCGCGGCAAATTAGGCATCGGTTCGCGGCGGACAATCCCAAGAGCCTCGCGACGCCTTAACAATGACGATTAAAGGGCGCGTCGTTTCGCACGGCTGCCACAGAAAAGTGAGTCGCAATGAGCTTCATTGTCTCGATCATTCGCGTGAACATGTGTGAGCGTTTCTTCCCTCCAGCCAAATCTCCTCCGGCTTGAGGCTGTGGTAGAAAAACTCAGCATACAGACTATGCGCGGTTAAATGATTGGCTATTGGTAAGTTTTTGTGAAAGCAGTGCTATTTTTTAAGCATGCAAATTGTTTAGGCAGGCGCATTTTGTACGCATCTTCTTGTGCTCTTAACGAGGTACTTATAGAAAGCACCTTATAAAATGATCCAAACAATCATGCAGGGAGGTTTTCGATGTCTGTCAGAGCTTCTTTCGTTGCCGCATCCGCAGGCCTCATGCTTTCTGTCTCTATCCCTGCAGCGTTCGCGGTTTCGCCGCCGGCGCAGCATTTCTTTGCAGAAGGAAATGCGGGGCGTAGTTGCGCGCTGGCAGCGGCTGCGTCAGAAAATGGTGCCGCAGCAACCGACCGCGATCTCGCCTCCTGTACGGCAGCAATCGAACTCACGCGCCGCAACATGGCGAATGGATATGCCGAAGCGCTGACCAATCGCGGCGTGCTGCATCTTGTCCGTTCGGAATATGACGATGCGATCGCTGACAGCACGGCGGCGTTGAGGATAGATACCAATCTGGCGGAAGCGCGTGTTAATCGCGGCATCGCTTTGATGCATCGGCACCAGCTAAAAGATGCGATCGAGGATTTCACGACCGCACTGCGCGTCGCGCCGGCGCATGCGGAGATTGTGTACCTCAATCGTGCGATGGCGCGTGAAGACAGTGGCGACTTGACCGGCGCCTATCTCGACTATCGTACAGCCGGCGAGTTGAACCCAGGCTGGGACCGGCCCAAGCAGGAACTGTCGCGCTTCACCGTCGTTCCGAAGAAGCCCATCAGCTAAGGCTTAGAGAAGCCCATCAGCTAAGGCTTAGAAAGGAGGCGGGATAATTCCGCCTCCTTCTTTCTGCGCACCTCATAAACAGTGGTGTTTCGGTCTGCCGATAGGCTGGCCCAGTGCTTGCAGTCGTTCTGATCGAGAAGCGGACGATCAGGGCGTAATTATGCGGTTTTATCTGACGGCGATCATCGGAAGCGTCCTGATACTGACGTCGAGCTTCGCAGAATCTCGGCAAAGATCAGATACTGAGATCGAAATTGTATCGGTGATCCCCCGCAGCCCCGACGCGAAGCCGGTTCCGATGGCTGTGCCTCCGATCCGTTCCCAATCGGCTTTGCCTATTAATCAGGCGGAGCCGGCCCATTTCGAAATCAAAGGCGAGCCCGTACTCCCTACCGAGGCGAATAAGACAATGGGCACTGATAGCAAGAAGAAGTGATCATGTTCTGCTGGCGCTGTCAGCGCACGCAGCGGCCCGACGGCGGGTCGGTTTGATCGAGCCGCGGAATCACTTCGCCCGCGCCGCCCTGACATGCCACCCAGCGAAAATCATGGGCGGCATCGGTTTCCTTCAGGCTCTCGTCGGCCACCAGCGCGCCGAAACCGTTACCTGCTACGCTGCCGGCAATGGCGCCGTCCTGGCAGGATGCCAAGGCCGAAGCGCTCGTCAGGCAATAGGCGAATTGCACCGTATAGGCGCAATGATTGCGAAAGCCCCAATGGCTGCCGTCGCTGTCGACGGAGAGGCAGCTTGAAGCGCCCCTGGTGGCCGGCGCCAGGGCAGCTTGATTGGCCCCGAGCGAAGCCACGACTTGCGGCGGCGGAGTGGGTTCGGCCACGGTCGGCACCGGATCGATGGGGTGCACCTCGGATGTGCGCACGTCGATGGCGTGGCCGGCAGCCGCCGCGACATCCGATGTCTTGGGGGCTGTAGCCTTTGCGGAAGCGGCGACGCCGGCGCTTGCCAGAACCGCGGGGTGAGCCGGCGGCATCGCTTCGGCATGCGCGTCCATCACATGTGCGGCAGGCGCCAAACTGCAACCGCTGCGCGGCGGAACGTCCGATTTCTTGTCGCCTGACTCGGCGAGCCCGAGTTTGCTCGCATATTGCGCGAGGGCGGCCTTGCGATCGTCAAGACTGAACATATGGCCCTCCGGATACCAGGCAGTGCAATAGGGCTGGCCCGTGCCGGATCGCGATTCGATGGAAATGCCGCCCGATGTATTGGCCAGGACGGTTTCCGAATTTCCATCGGCATATTGGATTTCGATAATTTCCCCGCTCATGCGGAACACACCGATCACTTTGTTGGCGTCACGCGAATCCGACACCGTGCCGAGTCTGTCATTGATGAATCGCAAGGCGGTTCTTTGCACGGCGCCATTGGAAGCCACGATCTCGCGCGCCAGGCCGCCTTCGGAAGCGGTGAGCGCAATGACCGAACCATCGATGGAGACAAGTTTCTTGCCGACGACGCTGTCGATCGTCGGTGCCGCGGCGGCATCTTCCTTTGGGGGCGCGGGCGATTTCGTGGGTGCTGCCCCTTCCTGAGTGGTTGCCGAAAAACCATTTGTGGTTACGCCGGCGACAAGGAGTCCTGCCAGCGCAGCTTCTGCTGCCCAACGCATCTCAACGCCTCCTGAGGTAGTAATAATCCGGTACGGCGCCGTACCAATAACGGTCGTAGGGATTGCGGTAATACGGATCGCGCTCGCCATAGCGGTTGGAATAGCCGTAGGAATCGCCATAGACGCGGCCATAGGGATCGCGCGCGTAACGGTCGCGCGCTTCGTAGCGGCGGACCTGGGGCGGCGGTGCGGGACGCGCGCTATTGCGGGCGGAATACACATTCGTGTTCGGCGCGGGCGGCGCTTTTCCACTGACCTCGGAAGACGCGTTGGCGGCATCGGGTTTGGCAGGAAGTTCGCTGGGCGCAACATCCGTCGGCAATGTGGCGGCAACATTTGGCGCTGTCGCTACAGCTGCCGCGGATGCGAGTGTCGCTCCGGGCGGCAACTCGGGCGCCGGCGCGCGGGCGAGCATGGCTCCGCCCTCGATCCGCTCGCCGCAGGAATCATATTTCGCCGTGAAGGCGACTTGCTGAGACAGCACGAATTCCGCGAGGGTCTTCTTGCCCTCGTTCAGCGCCGCGCGGAAAACCTTGAGCGCAAGTCCGCAATAGGCCTTCTCATTGCCGCTGCTGCGCAGCGAATAGGAATTGGCCAGCCTGGTCTTGAAGGTGTGGTAGTCGGCAGCACCCGTTTTTTCGTTCAAGCGCAGGAAGAAATCCTGTAGCGTTTGATCGGAATTCTGCAGATCCTTCTGGTAGGTCACGACGAAGCTGTTGTAGAGCCCGGATTGGTTGCAGGCGAAGGCCGCGACCATCAGCTCCTGTTGCACGGCGGCGGCTTGCAAGGCGGTGAGATCCTGCGCCCGGGCACAAACATCCGCCGCCCATGCATTGCCGATAAAGGAGGAGAGCGCGAGACCGAGAATCCCGGTTTTAATCCGCCGCATGCACGCCTCCCCAAAGGTACGCCCACATGGGGCGCGCCTACCCAGTTGAGTTAAATTTGCCGCTGCTTTTTTGTTTTGCGCGCCTCTGGTAGCGCTGCGATGACTTACCGTGTCATCCGTGTGATCATGCAATTGTGAAGATGAACGGAAGCTGAACAACGCGTTCAGATATCACTTTTTATTGAACTGTCACAGTAAGATAGCCAAAGCGGGGCTTTGGCTACGGTCACGCTCCCGTAATCTGGACTTACCAGCTTGGCCTGCGGTTTGCGCAAGCGCCATTTCGATTGCCCGGCGATTAGGAACGACGCATCTTGATGCAAGTGAAAAAATGGGGGACGGGAGATGCTGGAATCGCAGGGGATTTCGCGGCGTCGCGTGCTGGAGTTGACGGCTGCGAGCGCGCTGGCCATGGCGAGCGGACGTTCGCGCGCGGCTGAGCTTAAGCCGCGTATCGAGCAACTCGATCCCGCGCTCGACAAAATTATTTCCACGACCGAACCGATCCGCACGCTCGCCACCGGTTTCGGCGGCGGCGGCAACACCGAAGGTCCGGTGTGGTGGAAGGAAGGCGGCTTCCTGCTGTTCAGCTCGATCGGCGACAATCAGGTGATCAAATACACGCCGGGCAAAGGCACGAGCGTCTATCGCGAGAAGACCAATGGCGCGAACGGGCACACGCGCGATATGCAGGGGCGCCTCGTCTCGTGCGAGGGTCTTGCGCGGCGCGTCACGCGCGAGGAGCCGGACGGCAGTTTCACGGTGATCGCCAATGCCTACCAGGGCAAGCGCATCAACAAGCCCAACGATGTCGTGGTGAAATCTGACGGCTCGATTTATTTCACGGACCCCTGGAATATTCCCGATCTGCCGCAGCCCTGGGACCTCGATTACAACGGCGTCTATCGCGTCTCGCCCGATCTCGGCACGATCAATCTTTTGACGCGCGATCTGTTCTTGCCGAACGGACTTGCCTTCTCGCCCGACGAGAAGATTCTCTACATCGGCGATTCACGGCGCGTGCAGATTCACGCTTTCAATGTGATGCCGAACGGCCTGCTCGCCAACCAGACGCAGCGCGTCTTTGCCGATTTGAAAGGCCCCGAGCCCGGCGGGCCGGACGGATTCAAAGTCGACATCGCGGGCAACCTCTA
>DATLVC010000115.1:0-7744 GCA_035577685.1 Micropepsaceae bacterium
GCGCCGGATCGACCACCGAAAATCCCCCCTGGGTCACTTCTAGGATGGCCAAACCTCTTTCCGCCGAACCGTCGGTACGGAAGCGGAAAATCCCGTCCACACCGGAAAATCCCTTGGGATCGACCAAGGCCGCATCCGTGAAGCGCTGATAGGGACGCCCACGGGCGAGCAGAGCCACCAAGGAAATGGCGTCATAGGCGAGCGTCGCGATACGCGGCGGCGGCGCTTCATAGACGTCGCGATAATGCGCCGTGAAGCTGCGGAAACTCTCCGGCGCCGGGGCGGCAAACCGGCCATTGGCGAGCGCGGGCTCGCGCGCGATGGAGGGATCGTCCCACAGCCCGGTCCCGAGAAATTGCAAAGAGCGGTTGGTGGCGCCATTGAGCGCCAGCGCCGGACCTATGGCCTGGAGCATGGCCCCGCCTTCCGCGATCAGGATCGCATCTGCCCCGGAAGCCGCAGCGGCCTTGGCCGGGGGACCGACCACTTGCGGCCGCTCGTCGAAATTCTCGATCTCTGTGATTTTGCCGCCCGCCCGCATGACCGAATCGCGGAAGGCGGCCTGAACCTTGTCGCCATAGGCGGTCTTGGGGATCATCGCGGCAAAGCTGCTGTGGCCGGTCCGCGCGGCGTAGGAGATGATGCGGTTGACTTCGGTCTCGGGCTGAAAGCTCAGGAGATAAACGCCGTTTCCGCCCACCGAACGGTCGCTGGAAAGCGCGATCACCGGCACATGGGCTGCCCGCGCCACCGGGGCAACCGCCGTCACCGAGCCCGCGAACAGCGGGCCGATAATAATTTCGGCACCGTCTTCGATGGCTTTGGCCGCGGCGGCCGCGGCTTTTTCCGGCGTGCCGCCGTCATCGCGCGGCATCAACAGGATGTCGCTGCTCTTGGAATCGAACACCGCCATTTCGGCGGCCTTCTCCAGCGCCTGGGCCACGCTGCGGGTCTCGGCGGTGCCGCCGGAAAGCGGAAGAAGCAGTGTGACTCGCGCCGGAACCACGCCCGAAGGCGAATTGCGCAAGCGGTAGAAATTGGGCTGTTCCATGCGCGAGGGTGGCGGCGGAGCCGGCGGGGGCGCCATCGCCATCATCTGCGGCGGCGGAGGTGGCGGGGGTGGGGCCGCTTTCGCCATGGGCTTCATGGTCTGGCAGCCGGCAAGCACCGTGGCTATCGCCACCACGCACGCAATCGCGCACACTCGCGCGCGCGAATCGCGTGAGGACAGATTGGCGTTTAGAGGAACCGCCGGATTTGGCGCGCCACCGGAAAAAAACGCAAAAACATTCATCCGCGGCGATTCCCTTCGTGGCGCCTTTGATTCATTCTCGTGCGGACGCCCGCGCGCCGGAACAATCGGGCCGCGACTCCAGCCGCAGCCCCGCCGAGCATAAAGCACTCACGCAAAATGTTGAAACTGCGCAAAGTGGTGCAGTCTCCGATTCTGATCCCGATCCCGGCCTTGTCCCCGGTCTTTACGTAACGGCGACACCCATCGGCAACGCCGCCGACCTCACGCTTCGGGCGCTCACTGTCCTGAAACATTGCGATACGATTGTGGCGGAAGACACCCGTGTCACGTCCCGCCTCCTGGCGCTTTACGGCATCAGCCGGCCGCTGCTTGTCTACAACGATCACAACGGCGCTTCGATGCGTCCGAAATTGCTGGCCAAGCTGAGGGCCGGCGCGCGGCTTGCGCTGGTCAGCGATGCCGGCACGCCGCTCGTCTCCGATCCCGGCCACAGGCTGGTGCGCGCGGCACTGGAGGAGGGCCTGCCGGTTTTCCCCATTCCCGGCGCTTCGGCCGTGCTCGCCGGTTTGACCGTCTCCGGGCTCCCCAGCGACCGGTTTTTCTTTGCCGGCTTCCTGCCGCCGAAGTCCGGCGAAAGGCGCAGCCGCATCGAAAGCCTCAAAGCCGTCCCGGCGACCTTGATATTCTTCGAATCGGCGAACCGCTTGGCGGAATCGCTGGGCGAGATGGCGGACATCCTGGGGCCCCGGGACGCGGCGGTCGCCCGCGAGCTGACCAAGCTGCATGAGGAGGTACGCCGCGGGACGCTTGGCCAATTGGCGAAGTCCTATGCCGACACGCCGCCGCGCGGGGAAATCGTCGTGCTGGTCGGCCCGCCCGCGGCCGAGGAAGCCCCCGATGCCGCGCGCATCGATGCGCTGCTGGGCCAGGCGCTTGCCTTTATGCCGCTCAAGGCGGCGGTTGCTTTAGCGGCAGATGCCACCGGCGCGGCACGCCGCGCGGTCTACGCTCGTGCGCTGGCGCTCAAGCATGAGAGCGAACCGGATGGCGAGTAGGCTGGAGCGCGGCAAGGCCGCCGAAACCCGCGGCCGCCGCAGCGAAACCCTTGCGGCTCTATTCCTGGCCTGTAAATTCTATCGCGTGATCGGAAGGCGCGTAAAAACGCGGGCAGGCGAGCTCGATCTCATCGTCATGAGCCCCTCCGGAATCCTGTGCTTCGTCGAGGTCAAAGCACGCGGACTCGAAAATGATGCGGTCGAAGCCGTCACTGCCCGCCAGCGCCAGCGCATCGCGCGTGCCGCAGAGCTTTACTTGGGCGCCCGGCCCGGTTTACGCCACAAAGGCGTGCGATTCGATGCCGTCCTGGTCACGCCACGCCGTTGGCCCGTTCATCTCAAGGATGCGTGGCGGCCGGTTTCGTGAGGCGTAGTATGAGGAGAGTTGCGATGATCCCGCATTGGCGTTTTCTTGTTCGTCTCGCTCCTTTGGCATTATTTCCGCTTCTGTCGGGCTGCATCTGGGTGGCCGCGGGCGGTGCGGTCGCCGGCGTTTCGGCGGCACGGCAGGAACGCACCGTCGGCCATGCGCTCGACGACACGGTGATTAAGAGCACCCTCGATGGGCGCCTTGCGCAACAAAGCGCAGGACTCTATTTCCACACCTCGACGACGGTGGTCGAAGGTCGGGTGTTGCTGGCCGGCCGCGTCGATACGCCCGAAGCCCGGCTCGATGCCACGCGCATCGCCTGGGGCGTCGATGGGGTCCGAAAAGTGGACAACGATATCGAAGTCTCGGACCTTTCCGGCTGGCTGGACGGTCCTTCCGATCTTATCATGCGCACACAACTCGCGACCATTTTGCTCGCGGACAAGTCCATCAAAGACGTGAATTACACCACCGATGTCGTGCATGGCGTGGTCTATCTGATGGGCGTTGCGCAGGATAAGGATGAAATGGACCGCGTTGTCGCGCACGCCCAGAAGCTGAACGGAGCCAAGCGCGTGGAGAATTACGTCGTGCTCAAGGACGATCCCATTCGCCCGGGAAATTCCGACCCGCTTCCCGCTGTTCACTGATGAGCACATTGCAGCCCACCGAAGCGACCCCTGCCGAGATTGCGCCAGCGGAATTTCTGCGGCGTCTGGGGGAGGCCGGTGACGGGCCGCACGACTTGGCCCATGCGGGCTTGATGCTGGCCGCCCTCGACCGGCCCGAAAAGAGTCTGGCGCCGCTGCGCGCCCATCTCGCCGAAATCGCCGATACGGTGCGGGCCGAATCCCAATTCGCGCGCCATGCAGAAAGTGCCGCACGGGCGCTCTCGTCCATCATCGCCGGCCATTACGGTTATGAAGGGGAGCGCGAACATTATGACGATCCCTTGAATGCGGACATGATCGCCGTGCTCGAACGGCGGCGCGGATTGCCTGTGGCGCTTGGCATTCTTTATATCCAAGCGGCGCGCGCCGGCGGCATGGAGGCGTGCGGCCTTCTTTCGCCCGGGCATTTTCTCCTCAAGCTGACAGTGAAAGGAAGCGAGGCGCTGATCGATCCCTTCAATGGCGGTGCTTTGGTCGAGCGCGAACATATCGCCGCGCCGGGCTTCGGCGTGTCCGATCTAACCGACCTGGAACACGAGGATCCCGCCGATGCGTTGTTGCCGGTGGGCGATGCCGATGTGCTTCTGCGGCTTCAGAACAACATCAAGACGCGGGCGCTGAGAACGCGCGAAACCACGCGCGCCATCGAAATTCTGCGGCGTATGATTCTGATTGCGCCCCGGCGCAGCATCCTATGGCTCGAACTCGCGCATTTGCAGGAATCCATGGGCGCGCTTTCCGCCGCCCGCACGGCCTACGAAACCTGTCTGACTTTGTCGCGCGCAGGCGAAGGCATCGCGAACGAAGCCGCCTTCGCGCTGCATGCGCTGAAACTCCGGCTCAATTGAAAGCGCGCGCATGACCGTCACCGTCGCGATACAGATGGATCCGATCGAGCGGATCGACATCGCCGGCGATTCCACCTTCGCGCTTCTGCTCGAAGCTCAGGCGCGCGGTCATGCGATGCTCTATTACAATGCGCGCGATTTGTCCTTGCGCGAGACCAAGGTGGTGACGCGCGTGCGGCCGCTCAGGGTGCGCAACGAGCGCGGCAATCATTTCGCCCTCGGTGAATCGCGCGGCTACGAGGTCGCCGAGGCCGATGTGGTGCTGATGCGCCAGGACCCGCCTTTCGACATGGCCTATATCACGGCCACGCATATGCTGGAGCGCATCCATCCAAAGACGCTCGTGGTGAATGATCCCTTCCACGTCCGCAATGCGCCGGAGAAATTGTTCGTCACCAACTTCAAAGGCCTGATGCCGACCACCTTGATCAGCTCCGACGCCGTGGAAATCCGCGCCTTTCGCGCAATACACAAAGACATCGTGCTGAAGCCGCTTTACGGCAATGGCGGCGCGGGCGTGTTCCGGTTGAAGCCGGACGACGAAAACCTGAACGCGCTGCTCGAAATGTTCACGCAATTCTATCGCGAGCCGGTGGTGGTGCAGCGCTACGTGCCGGAAGTACGCAAGGGCGACAAGCGCATCATCCTGGTCGACGGCTTGGCGATCGGTGCGATCAACCGTGTCCCGGCGGAAGGCGAGGCGCGCTCCAACATGCATGTCGGCGGGCGCGCAGAGCCGGTGGATCTGTCGGCCCGCGACCGCGAGATTTGCGAAACCATCGGCCCCGAGCTCAAGGCGCGCGGGCTGATCTTCGTCGGCATCGATGTGATCGGGGATTATCTCACCGAGATCAATGTTACCTCGCCCACGGGCATCCAGGAGCTGAAACGCTTCGGTGGTGCCGATGGCGCCGCGCTCATCTGGGATGCCATCGAAGCTCGGCTGAAGGCGCGAGCCTAGCGAACATTGCCGCGAACGCGCGCGTGACCTATCGTTGGCGCATAACCGAATGAAATGAGAGGCAATCCCGTGACCCGAGCCGTCAATGACGACGCGCTGGATGTTCTGTTCCGCAAAGCGCGCACCCATCGTGCATGGCGTCCCGAGCCGGTGACCAAACCGGTTCTGATGGCGATCTACGATCTGATGCGCTGGGGGCCGACCACCAACAACACCAGCCCCGCGCGGATTACCTTCATCGTTTCGCCCGAAGCCAAGGAGCGGCTGAAACCCCATCTGAACAAAGGCAATGTCGAACAGACGATGAAAGCGCCCGCGACAGCGATCATCGCCTATGACCTTGCCTTTTTCGAAATGATGGGAAAGCTCAGTCCCAATCCGGACGCGCGCGAGTCCTGGAGCAAGAAGAGCGAGGCGGAACTGGCGGAAGCGGCCTTTCGCAATAGCAGTCTGCAGGGCGGGTACTTCATGATCGCGGCGCGCGCGGTGGGTTTGGATTGCGGGCCGATGTCCGGCTTCAGCAATGACGGCGTGGATCGCGAATTCTTCGCCGACACGAAGGTCAAATCCAATTTTCTGTGCAATCTCGGTTATGGCGCTGATGAAGATTTGCGGCCGCGGGCCGGACGGCTCGAATTCGACGATGCCTGCCGGATTTTGTGAGACGAACACGCGGTGATCATCCTTGGCCTGGATACCGCGCTCGGCGCCTGCTCGGTGGCGGTGGTGGCCGATGGCCGCGTGCTTGCGCATGAGCATCGCGACATGGTTCGCGGTCATGCTGAAGCGCTCGCGCCGATGGTCGAGGCATTGATGCATCAAAGCGGTTTGGGCTTTGCCGCACTGGACCGCATTGCCGTGACGACTGGCCCCGGCACCTTCACCGGTCAGCGTGTCGGGCTTGCCTTTGCGCGCGCTTTGCGGGTGGCGCTGAACAAACCGGCTGTTGGAGTGACGACGCTCGATGCGATGGCGGCCGAAGCGCTTCAGAAACAGCCGTGCCCATGGGCCATCGCGGCCGCCGATGCGAAGCGGGGAGAGATTTATCTCGGCATGCGTGCGGCAGACGGCACGATACTGATGGAGCCCGAATTGATCGCGCTCGATGCTTTCCTAACGCGCATCGCCGGTTTCGCCAACATCCACGGCCGCAGCGTTGCGCTTGCTGGAACTGCGGCCGAGACGATTGCGCCCTTGCTCGCGCAGGCTGGGCTGCAGCCCATCGACAGTCTGGTGCGCCAGCCCGATGCCATTCTGGTCGCCAGCCTCGCCGAGGGTGCGCCGGACGAAGGACCGCCGAAACCGCTTTATCTGCGCGCGCCCGATGCGAAGCTTCCGGGCGGCACAAAATGACGGCCATCATCCGGGCCGCGACGGTGGAGGATGCGCCCGCACTTGCTCACATCCACCAGGTCTCCTTCGCCGAGGCCTGGGACGCGGATTCGTTTCGCCGGCTTTTGGAACGGGACGGCGCATTTGCGCTGGCCGGCAAGAATGCGGCTGAGACTGATTTGCAATCTTTCATCCTGATTCAAGTCGCTGCGGACGAATCGGAAATCCTCAGCATCGCGACGTGCCCCCAAGCGCGCCGTTCCGGTCTTGCGCGAGCGCTCGTCATTGCGGCGATGGCGGAAGCCGCGCGGCGAGGTGCCAAGACGATGTTCCTGGAAGTGGCGGACGACAATGTTGCCGCGCTCGCCCTTTATCAGAATCTCGGGTTCGCGGCGCATGGACGGCGGCGTGCTTATTATATACGGAGCAATGCCCCGCCCATCGACGCGTTGACGCTGCGGGCCCATCTTTCGAAAGAGTCATGGGAATGATGCGCAGTCTCGACTAGACTGATACTTGAAGCCGGGAGATCCCCACTTGAACCGGACAGAAGAAAATCTCAATCGCATCGAGCAGGCCTGCGCGGACAAGGGCCTCCGAATGACCGAGCAGCGGCGCGTGATCGCGCGCGTGGTGGCCGAAGCCTATGACCATCCCGATGCGGAGGAGCTGTACCGCCGCGCCATCTCGGTCGATCCGCATATTTCCATCGCCACCGTCTATCGCACGGTGAAGCTGTTCGAGGATGCCGGCATTCTCGAACGCCATGATTTCCGCGACGGCCGTTCGCGTTATGAGGAGATCAGCGAACATCACGATCACCTGATCGATGTGTCCACGGGGCGCGTGATCGAGTTCGTCAATGAGGACATCGAGAAGCTGCAGCGCCGCGTGGCGGAAGAGCTGGGTTTCGAGCTGATCGACCACCGGCTCGAACTTTACGGCGTGCCCAAGGGCGGCAAGAAGCCCGGCCCTCCCGCGGAATAGGCCGGTTGCGTATCACCACGGCAACCCTGTCATTCCCGGCCGAGCGGCGAAGCTGCGAGGGGAAGGGAAACCAATTCAATATGGAAAGACTCTTTCGCCAAATGGGCCCCCTTCCCTCGACGTGGCTTTCGCCACGGCTCGCCGGGGATGACGGCCTGGGCGTCTGATCATGGCGAGCCTTCGCGCCTTCTCGATTCTGGCTGTCTTCCTCGGCGTGACGCTGCTGGGCATTCCGCTGCAATGGCTGGCGGTGCGGCTGCATCTG
>DATLVC010000116.1:0-6021 GCA_035577685.1 Micropepsaceae bacterium
GAGACGTTCGGCGTCGGCACGCGGATGGCGACGCCATCGAGCTTGCCTTTCAGCTCCGGCAGCACCAGGCCGACGGCTTTTGCCGCGCCCGTGGAGGTCGGGATCATTGAGAGTGCCGCGGCACGCGCGCGATACAGGTCCTTGTGCATCTGATCGAGCGAAGGCTGGTCGTTGGTATAGGAGTGCACCGTGGTCATGAAACCATGGTCGATACCGATGGAATCGTTCAGCACCTTGGCCACTGGCGCCAGGCAATTGGTGGTGCAGGATGCGTTCGACACCACGATGTGGTCGCGGGTCAACTTCTGATGGTTGACGCCATAGACGACGGTCAGATCGACACCGTCAGCCGGCGCTGAAATCAGCACGCGCTTGGCGCCCGCGGTCAGATGCGCAGAGGCCTTTTCCTTCGAGGTGAAGATGCCGGTGCATTCCAGCGCGATATCGACACCGAGCTCCTTATGCGGCAGCAGCGCGGGGTCTTTCAGCGCGGTCACTTTCAGATCGTGGCCGTCCACGATCATGCGGTCGCCGGAGACTTTCACTTCGCCGGGAAAGCGGCCATGCACCGAATCGTAGCGCAAGAGATGGGCATTGGTCTCAGGCGGTCCCAGATCATTGATGGCGACGACTTGAAGATCCTTGCGTCCGGTTTCGATGATGCTGCGCAACACCAGGCGCCCAATGCGTCCGAACCCGTTGATCGCGACACGAACGGCCATGACTCAATCCCTTTTCATGCTTTTTTCTTAAGAAGCGCGAGGGCGGCATTCGCTGCTGCCTCCGCGGTGATACCGAATGCCTTATAGAGATCCTTCGCCGGGGCGCTGGCCCCGAAATGGTTCAGTCCAATAAATGCGCCGCCGGGGCCTATATAGCGGTCCCAGCCGAAAGGCGAGGCCGCTTCGATAGCAACCTTAACAGTCGCCGAATCCAGGACTTGCGCGCGATAGGCGGCATCCTGCTGTTCGAAAAACTCCCAGCAGGGCATGGAAACCACCCGCGCAGCGATGTTCTGGCCTTTCAAAATGTCCCGCGCGGCGACCGCAATTTCCACTTCGGAGCCGGTGGCGAGGAAGGTGACCTGGGCGGGGCCCTCGCTGTCCTTGATCACATACGCGCCACGGGCAGAGCGGTTCTCGTCCGTGTGCTCGGTTCTGAGCGTGGGAAGGTTCTGGCGTGAGAGCGCGAGCACGGTGGGATGCGCTTTGGCTTGCAGCGCCAATTCCCAGCATTCGGCGGTTTCAACGGCATCCGCCGGACGCATCACGAGCAGGTTCGGGATGGCGCGCAAGGCCGCCAGATGCTCAATCGGCTGATGCGTCGGCCCGTCTTCGCCGAGGCCGATGGAATCATGCGTCATCACATGGATGACGCGCTGCTCCATCAAGGCGGCCAAGCGGATCGCTGGGCGGCAATAATCGGAGAACACAAGGAACGTTCCGGAATAAGGGATGATGCCGCCATGCAGCGCCATGCCGTTCATGGCCGCTGCCATGCCGTGCTCGCGAATGCCGTAATGGATATAGCGGCCGTTATAATTGCCCGGTGAAATTTCGGGATCGTTCTTTGTCTTGGTCAGGTTGGAGCCGGTCAAATCGGCCGAGCCGCCGATGGTCGTCGGAACGAGGGCGTTCACGACCTCCAGCGTCATTTCGGACGATTTGCGTGTGGCAACGGCAGTTTTCTCGCTGGTGAATTTCGCTTTCAACACCGCAATGGCCGGAGCAAGCCCGACCGGAATGTCTCCCGAAAGGGCTGCCTCGAACATCTCGCGCAAGCCCGGCGCGCTTTCCGCACGCCGCGCTTCCCAGGCTTTGCGCGCGCTGACTCCGCGCGCGCCCGCTTGGCGCCAAATGGCGAGGAGGTCGGCAGGAATTTCGAAAGGCGGATAAGGCCAGCCGAGGGCAACGCGGGCGCCTGTGATTTCTTCGGCACCGAGTGCTTCGCCATGGGCTTTGGACGTACCGGCACGCTTGGGCGCGCCATAGCCGATCACCGTCTTGCAGGCGATGAGAACCGGCCTGTCGCTCACCTGCGCGACCTCCAGAGCAGCCGCGACCGCGTTCGGGTCCATGCCGTCAACGCGCGAGGCAGCCCAGCCCATGGCTTCGAACCGCAACAGCGTGTCGGTGGAATCGGAAAGGGACGTCGAGCCGTCGATGGAAATGCCGTTGTCGTCATACAGCACGATCAGCCGGTTGAGCTTCAGATGGCCTGCGAGGCTGCAAGCCTCATGGCTGATGCCTTCCATCAGATCGCCGTCGCTGGCGATGACATAGGTCTTGTGATCGACCAGCCCATCTCCGAAGCGGGCATTCAGAATGCGCTCGGCGAGCGCCATACCGACCGCATTGGCGAGCCCCTGGCCCAGTGGGCCGGTGGTGGTCTCGATCCCCGGAATATGACCGTGCTCCGGATGGCCCGCGCAGGGGCTTCCCAATTGCCGGAAGCGCTTGATGTCTTCCATCGTTATTCCGGGGTAGCCGGTCAGATAAAGCAGCGCATACAACAGCATGGAGCCGTGGCCCGCCGACAGAACGAAGCGGTCCCGGTCCGGCCAGGCAGGGTTGGCGGCATCGAATTTCAAGAAGCGGGTGAATAGCACCGTTGCCGCTTCGGCCATGCCCATCGGCATGCCGGGATGACCCGATTTGGCCGCCTCCACCGCATCCATGGAGAGGGCGCGAATGGCATTGGCCAACGTCGGCCCGGTTAATGTTGTTTTTCCGCCCATAGGGTGGCCTTAAGGCAGGCTCCTTCCCTGTGCAAGGGGCCTCAACGTCTCTTCTCACCAGTATCGGAGCGGGAAGCGACGCCGTCCAGAGCGACGCATTGACACTTGCGCATATGACAATGGCCGGAGTTCCCGTTGTGACGGCGCGACATCGGCCGATGCAATAGTCCCCAACTTCTGAAATTGCGGCGGTTGCCCAGCTTTCCTTCAGCGCCTAAGGTGCCCGCGCCTTACGCGAGTCCGGACATGGAAGCATGAGCAGGCTAGACGACGCCCTGGCGCGGTTTGGAGAGGCACTGGACCGCCTGGAGGAAATGGCCGAACAGCGGACCCAGGCTGCCCGCGAATCCGAGTCGACGACCACGGAATTGCGCCTTCTGAAAGACGAACGCGAACGTCTCGTTGCGCGCATTGCCGGCCTGGAAGAGGAATCGCGCCTGCTTGCGGGCCTTACCGAGGAGGTCGAGGGCCGGCTCGACGGCGCGATCGCGGAAATCCGCGAAGTGCTGGGACATTAGTTGATGGGAGTTTGCCCATGCCGCTCGTAAATGTGCTGGTGAATGGCCGGGCCTATACGGTTGCATGCGATGAGGGCGAGGAAGATCACGTTCGCGAACTCGGCCAATTCGTCGATAAACGCGTGCGAGAACTTGGCGGCTCGGTGGGACAAGTCGGTGATGCCCGCCTGCTCCTGATGACAAGTCTGGTCGTTGCCGATGAGCTCTCCGAAGCTTTGGCAAAGCTGCAGGAGCGGGAGAATGAGCTGGCGGCGCTCAAATCTTCAGCCGCTGTGATCGCGGCGGAAAGCCGCAAAAAGACCGAAGAAATCGCCGCTGGCGCGCTCGAAGGCGCAGCAGTCCGGCTCGAGGCCATTGCCGCGCGTCTTGCGCATGCCTAAGTTAGCAGCGGGCGGGTACTGCCCCGCACGTCAGGCACGCGATACCCAGGGGCCTTAATGGTACTCACCGGGAGCTGTCCCTGGCCGGGATCGTGGTCTCGGTCATATGGCGCCCACCTGCACATGCAGGCCCGTGAGGATCCAAGTCCAACGGCGATGGCGGTCCCGCCCACTCTTATTTCCGGTATGCGTCCTTTGATGATTCCATCTGCCTCATGACCATCGCCGATTTGAAGGAAGGGGTGAGGAAGGAAGCCCTCGCGCGCCGCGCGCAGTTGCAGGGCTCGGTGCCGGAATTGTCCCGTCGCTTGGCGCAAAGCTTCGCCGATGGCATCCCCATTCCGCCGCGCAGTATCGTTTCTGCTTATGTCGCGATCGGCGACGAAGCCGATCCCGCGCCGTTGTTGGAAATCCTGCGCGCGCAGGGCCACAGGATTGCGTTGCCACGTGTCGTGAAGCGCGGCTTGCCGCTCGATTTTCATTTGTATGAGGCGGGCGCGGCTCTCGTCCCGGGGGGCTTCGGACTTTCCGAGCCGTCGCGTGATTGGCCCAAGGTCGAGCCCGATGTGCTTGCGGTGCCCCTCTTGGCTTTCGATGCGAGCGGCTATCGCATCGGCTATGGCGCCGGATTCTACGATCGCACACTCGCGAAATTGCGCGCAGCCAAACCGGTGCTAGCCGCGGGCTATGCCTTCAGCATCCAGGAATTCGAGTCCGTGCCCCATGACGAGAACGACGAAAGGCTCGACATGATAGCGACCGAAAACGGCGCGCGCCGGTTTGAAAGGTAAAGCATGCGCATTCTCTTCATCGGCGATGTCATAGGCCGGCCCGGACGCGACGTGCTGGCCGCGGAACTGCCCGGTTTGCGCGAAAGGCTCAGCATCGATTTCGTCGTCGCCAATGGTGAAAACGCCGCAGGCGGCTTTGGGATCACGCGCAACGTCGCGAACGATCTGTTTGCCACTGGGGTCGATGTCCTGACGAGCGGCAACCATTGGCTCGATCAGCGAGAGATTCTCACCTTCATCGATTCCGAAGAGCACATCTTGCGTCCGCTCAATTATCCGCGCGGAACGCCCGGCCGGGGCGCCAATCTTTATCAGACGCGGAACGGCGCACGCGTGCTCGTGATCAACGCGATGGGTCGCGTGCATATGGATCCGCTGGATGACCCTTTCGCCGCGGTGGATGCCGAGCTTGCCGCCTGTCCTTTGCGCGAAGGTGCGGACGCCATCATCGTGGACATGCATGCCGAAGCGACCTCCGAGAAGATGGCGATGGGCCAATTCTGCGACGGGCGCGTGAGCTGCGTCGTGGGCACGCACAGCCATATCCCGACGGCGGACACGCAAGTCCTGCCCCATGGCACGGGCTATCAGACCGATGCCGGCGCCTGCGCCGACTATGATTCGGTGATCGGGATGGACAAGTTCGAACCGCTCCAGCGCTTCACCAAGAAGATGCCGACCGGCCGCATGAGCCCCGCGACCGGGCCAGCGACGTTGTGCGGGGTGTTCGTGGAGACCGATCGGTTGACGGGGCTGGCCCTGCGTTGCGAACCGGTCCGGGCCGGCGGACGGCTTATCCAAACCGCTCCGTTGGTGTGAAGGCGAGAGATCTGTCGTGAACTGCAATCATCCTTTTCTTGCCTGCGATTGCGTGGTGTTCGACGGCAGAGGCCGATTGCTGCTGATCCGGCGCAAGAACGAGCCCTATCAGGGATACTATGCGCTCCCCGGCGGCTTCATGGAGACCGGCGAAACCGCCGAACGAGCGGCTTTGCGCGAATTGAAGGAAGAGACCGGATTGGACGCGAGCAAGCCGCGGCTGGTTGGGGTCTATTCCGATCCGAAACGCGATCCGAGGCACCACACGGTCACCATCACCTATCTCATCTTCGTCGACGACGTGGTCCCGGCGGCGGGCGACGATGCCGCATCTGCCGAATTCGTCGAGAACTGGGATGGGCTCGCCTTAGCGTTCGATCACGCGCAAATGCTGCGTGACGCGCTGGAGCTGCGGGCGAAGCTCGCCAAGGGCTGTTAGCGGACAGCCGCAAACGAACGCCTGGAAGCGCGTGGACTTGATCGGCGGCCGTGCCCACGCCATATCCGGGTATGCTCCCGAGCCTTTTTGTCTCCCATGGCGCCCCGACATTGCCGCTCGATGATTGCCCGGCGCGCGATTTCCTGAAATCGCTCGGCGGCAAGCTGCCGCCGCCGCGGGCCGTACTTGCGATATCCGCGCATTGGGACAACGACGCCCCCACCGTCAATAGCGTGGCGGTGAACCCGACCATTCACGATTTCTACGGCTTCCCGGACGCGCTCTACCGCATGCAATATCCGGCGCCGGGCTCACGCGCCCTCGCGATGCGGACGCT
>DATLVC010000117.1:0-9659 GCA_035577685.1 Micropepsaceae bacterium
CCTATACCTCTGTCGATCGCTTCGGCACCCCGCAAAGCGAGCAGATGCATGTAATCGAACGCTATCGGTTAATCGACGGCGCCGTGGCTAAGGCGCAGATCGACAAATACGAGACGAGCGAGGGCACGGTTGGCGGAGGCGGCCGGATCGCGGGTTACGACCCCGACACCAGTCTCAAGGGATTGCAGCTCGACGTGACCATGGAAGACCCCAAAGTGTTCACTGCGCCGCTGACTGCGCGTGTCACCTACCGGCGTTTGAACACGGAATGGCAGGAGGATGTCTGCGCGGACAACCCGATGGAACATTACAAGGATGAGTGGATCGGCTTGCCCAAGGCGGACCACCCGGAATTCTGACCGACAGCTCCGGAATTATTCGGCCGGAGACGCAATCGCTCGCTTGCGCGCGCCGAAGTCGAAACGGCTGCCGAAGCGGTCGAGATAAGTATACAGAACCGGCGTGATGTAGAGCGTAAGGAGCTGCGAAAAAAGCAGACCTCCCGCCACACAGAGACCGAGCGGCCGGCGTGATGCCGCGCCCATGCCCGTGCCGAGTGCAATCGGCAACGTGCCCATCATCGCCGACATGGTCGTCATCATGATCGGGCGAAATCGGATCATGGCCGCTTCGTAAATCGCCTGCTCGGGCGGCACGTTCCGGTCGCCACGCTGTCTTTGCAGTGCGAAGTCGATCATCATAATTGCATTCTTCTTGACGATGCCGACAAGCATCATCATACCGACAAACGCGTAGACGGTGAGCGGCAAGCCGGCAACATAAAGCGTCGCCAGCGCGCCCAAGGCCGCCGAGGGCAAGCCCGAAAGAATGGTCAATGGATGGACGAAGCTCTCGTAGAGAATTCCTAACACGATATAGACCGTAAGTGTCGCGATTAGGAGCAGCAGACCCATATTGCTGTTCGAGCTTTGGAACGCCGCGGCCGTGCCGGCGAAGCTTCCCTGGACCGTCGAGGGCAGCCCGATCTCTCCGATCGCTCTGTCCATCCCGGAAACCGCGTCGCTCAACGCCTTTCCCGGGGCCAGGTCGAACGAGATTGTGATCGAAGGAATCTGGCCGGAATGATTGATCGTTTGCGCCATCGTGC
Organism: Micropepsaceae bacterium; assembly: GCA_035577685.1. Classification (GTDB taxonomy): domain Bacteria; phylum Pseudomonadota; class Alphaproteobacteria; order Micropepsales; family Micropepsaceae; genus CAIYRG01. Next base: position 1,109 of record DATLVC010000117.1, read on the forward strand.
CGCGACCGATCTTGGTGACGGCCGTCAGCGGCACCATTGCTCCTCCTGTTCCGGTCAGGTAGAGGCGCGAAAGCGCGGACGCGTCCTGCTGATACTGCGGCAGGAGTTCGAGGACCACCTGATACTGATCGATCGAAGTGTAAATTTGCGAAACCTGTTCGCCGCCGAAGGCCGCGCCTAAGGCCGCTTCGATGTTATCGGCGGTAATGCCCAGAGAGGCGGCGCGGTTACGATCAATATCCACCTGCACCGATTGCGAGGCAAAATCATGGTCGCTGTTCACCCCGACAAAGGTCGGGTCCTTCTGAAGCACACGGAGGAGGCGGACCGAGGTATCCTCGAGCACTTTCAGATCGAGTCCTTTCAGCGTGTATTGATAATTCGAACGCGCACCCCGTGCGCCGACCCGGATGATGGGCTGATTGACGATGGTAACAGCGGTGCCGGGAATTCCGCGCAGCTTGGCCCGCAATTCGACTGCCACCTGATCCGCGGAAAGTTTGCGCTCGCCCTGCGGCTTTAGGGCGATATTCAGCTCGCCTTCTTCGTCCCATTGGACGCCCGAGATGTTCTCGTCCTTCTCTACGATCTGCGCGACTTCGCGCGTATAGGCTACGTATTGGTCGAACGAAGTCCCCGGCAATGTTTGTACGCTGCCGTGAAGCTGGCCATAATCATCGCTCGGCAGAAAATCCTGCTGCATGATCTGGAACAGCCCATAGCTGCCGGCGAAACTCGCCAGGAATATCCCGAAGATGATCGGGCGGTGTGCGAGACTCCAGCGCAAACTGCGATCATAGGCGCGATGCAGAAGATTGAAACCGTCTTCGCTCAAGCGATAGAACGCGTTGTGTTTCTTCCCATGTTCGCTTTTGAGGAGGCGCGCACAGAGCATTGGAGTGAGCGTTATCGACACGAAACCTGAGATGAAGATGGCGACGATAATCGTTACCGCGAATTCGTGCAGCAGGCGTCCGACAATGCTGCCCATGAAGACGACTGGAATGAAGACCGCGGCGAGCGATACCGTCATCGACAGGATGGTGAAGCCGATTTCGCCCGATCCTTTGAGCGCCGCCTCATAGGGGTCTTCGCCGGCTTCTACATGCCGGACGATATTTTCCAGCATGACGATGGCATCGTCGACCACGAATCCGACCGAGAGGGTGAGCGCCATCAACGAGAGATTGTCCAGATTGAAGCCTAAGAGCGACATGCCGGCGAAGGTGCCGATAACGGCGATGGGCAACGCGACCGAAGGGATGAATGTTGCGCTGACCCGGCGCAAGAAAATGAAGATCACGAGGACGACGAGCGCGCCGGCAATGAGGAGCGTTGTCTGCACGTCGTTGACCGCGGCTTTGATGGTCTGGCTGCGATCGTAGAAGATCGCCATCTGGACCGACGCTGGGAGTTGGGCTTGGAACTGCGGCAATATCCGCCTGATTGCGTCTACGACCGCGATTGTGTTCGATCCGGGCTGGCGCTGGACCGCGACGGTCACCGCGCGGTCATTGTTCAGCCAATCCACTGCGCGGATATTTTCGACGCTGTCGATGACGTTGGCCACGTCCCCGAAGGTAACCGGCGCGCCATTGCGGAAGCCTATGATTTGGCGTCGGAAGGCATCGGCATTCATCAACTGGCCTTCGGCGTGAATGACAGCGGCTTTCGAAGGGCCGTTGACGGTACCGGTCGCCTGATTGGTGTTGGTCAGATTCGCCGCATCGACGAGCTCGTTGATTCCCATCTGGCGCGCGACGAGTGCGTTGGGATCGGCCTGGATGCGAACCGCGTATTTTGCCCCACCGTAGACGCTGACCTGGGCCACACCATCCAGGATTGACAATTGCGGCGCGAGCACGCTGCGGGCGTATTGGTCGACCTTGTAGATGGGCAGGCTCTTCGAATAGAGCGACACGAGGAAGATCGGCACAGCCGACGGGTCGAGTTTGCGGTAGGTGGGCGGGTTCGGCATCGCCTTTGGCAAGCGGCGCCCGGTAGAGGCGATGGCCGCCTGAACGTCGTTGGCAGCGGCATCGATGTTGCGGTCAAGACGGAACTGTAACGTGATATTGGTGCGTCCCTGCTGGTTCGAGGATGTCATCGTATCGATGCTGGGAATCGTCGCGAATGCATTTTCGAGCGGCGTTGCAACCGCAGACGCCATGGTTTCAGGATCGGCGCCGGGCAAATTGGCGGTTACGACGATCGTCGGAAAATCTACATTCGGGAGCTCGCTGACGGGAAGCGCCAGATAGCCAAAGACTCCGAAGATTACGAGCGCCGCCATGAGCAGCAAAGTCATGACGGGACGTTCGATGAACTGCCGCGAGATGTTCATCGGGGGCTATCCCGAATTCCCGGGGCGCGGCCCTTGTTCCTGGGACGCGGGAGTCGTACCCCCGCCGCCCGCTGGACCCAGGACATTGACCGCACCGCTCGGATCGACGCGCAACTGGCCCTCGACGATCACATGATCACCGGGTTTGATGTCGCCCTCGATCGCGACATTCTTCGCATCATCGAACAGCACCTTGACGTTCTGTTGCCGTGCTTTGCCGTCCGCGACGATGTACACAAATGACCCGTCCGGCCCCTCACTGATCGCATCGCGCGGAACGATTAGCGCGTTGGGGATCGTATCCAGCTCTACCGTTACATTTACAAGCTGGCCGGGCAGGAACGAGAAGTCCTTATTGTCGAAGGTCGCGCGCAACTCGATGGTCCCGCTCTGATTGTTCACCGCGTTGCTGGTGAAATCGACCGGAGCCGATAGCGGGTTTCCCTTCGCGTCGTTCGTGTCGACGGTCGCGATCAGCCCCTTCGTCCTTTGGCGCGCGAGGATGAGCTGCAGATCGGCTTGCGGCAGACTGAACGAGATCTTGACTGGCTGGATCTCTGCAACGGTCACGAGAGGGGTCGTCCCGGTGGCCAAGACCATGTTCCCGGGCTGGATCAGAATCGGACCGGTCTTGCCGTTCACCGGCGAGAGGATCTTGGTATAGCCCAGATTCAATTGGGCGATGTTGATGGCTGCTTCGTCGGCAGCGATCGTCGCGTTCAGGACTTCGACATTGCTGATCTGCGTGTCGCGCTGCTGCGTGGAGACCGCGCCCAGTTTGTTCAGATTCTCGTAAAGCGTCATGTCGCGATTGGCATTTTTCAACGACGCCTGATCGCGGACCAGCATCGCCTTAGCCTGCTCGAGCGCGGCCTCGAATGGTCTCGGATCGATCTGAAAGAGAAGATCGCCTTTCTTGACGAACTGACCTTCCTTGAAGTTGGCGGATTCGATGATGCCCTGAACGCGCGCCGTGATTTGCACCGTCGTGTTGGCAACCACAGTCCCCGGGGTGCGCCGGATCACCTGCATGTCGTGACGCGCGACCTGGGCGACTCGCACGGGCGCGGCATTGGCGGGGCGTTGCGCCCCAGACGGAGCCCCGCTGCGTGGATTGTCAGCGCCCGTAATTTGCTGGAACGCACCGCGAATAATCCTCTCCGGCGCGTTGTTGGGGTCGGTAAAATGCCAGAACGCGCCAAGGATCAGGATCAGCGCCCCGCCGCCGATAAGCCCATTGCGCGCCTTCATCCGCCGGGTGGACCGCGGGATGTTCTGGGCAATTTGCCGGGACGGCGGGAGGTTCATTTGGATTTTCGCACGATAGCCAACAAATTTTAACACAATTGCCGCCGGAAGAATGAACGGTTCGCCCGAATTCCGGTCCCTTTGGGACGTCACTTTCGCGCGAAAGGAGCGGGGGAAATGGGGCTCGCAAGTGCAAAATCGCAACATTGGGAAATCCCAATGTTGCGACAAGTAAGGTGCAATGTAGATGTCTTAGGGAGATTTGGTCGTGTACGGACGGCATCAAGGAAAGTCCGCCCTCTTTTTTCCCGGAATGTATCTCCGGTCTCATAGCGAGGGATCGGGAAGGCTGGCGATCCGCGGCGTAAGGCGCCGTTCGTCGAACGATCCGCGTTCCTGGAGGAGGGTCTATGTTCAATGTTCGGCTGACTTGGCCTGTCGCGCCCTTGGTGGCTGCCGCGCAATTCCTGCTCGTTACCGCGTCGGCCCGTGACGCCGAAGTGCCAGATTTGTCCGGTCTGTGGGGGCGCCAGTCGCTCGATTGGGAGCCTCCGGCAACCGGTCCCGGGCCTGTCGTGAACACCAAGCTCCGCGCGAACGGGATGCGCGACAGCGACACGCGGGTAGGCGATTATAACAATCCCATGCTGACGCCTTTCGCGGCCGCAGAGGTGAAACGGCACGGGGATATCTCGCTAAAAGGCGAAACCTTTCCCAATCCGGCCAATCAATGCCAGCCGCAGGCCTCGCCTTTCCTTTTGACGCAGTTGGAAATGGAATTGCTGCAGCAGAAAGACGAAGTGGTCCTGCTCTATATGATCGATCATCAAGTGCGTCATGTGCGGCTTAACCAGAAACACCCGGCGCATGTGGTCCCATCCTGGTCAGGCGATTCTGTCGGCCATTATGAGGGCGACACTCTGGTCGTCGACACCATAGGCGTAAAGGTCGGACCGTTTTCGATGGTGGATCAGTACGGCACGCCCTATACCGGCGCCCTCCACGTCGTCGAGCGTTATCGTTTGATCGACGGTCAGTCCGCGCGGGACGCCGAACAGCGCAACGAGAAGCTAAGCGGCAGCGCAATGGGGCGGTTTGCCGATTTCGAAAACAACGGAAAAGGTTTGCAGATCCAATTCACGGTGGAAGACCCGGGTTCATTCAAGAGCCCCTGGTCGGCCGTCGTCACCTATCTACACGGGCGCGAATGGCTGGAATTCATTTGCGCCGAAAGTCCCTACGATTACGTCACAGGCAAGAATCCCCAGATTCCCACCGCGAATAAGCCAGATTTCTGAGCGGGTCTCGCGACCGCGCCTGTGGCGATACGCGGCGGGTAAGCTATACTCCAGACATAGGCAGACATGGGGGTGGGACATGCATGCTGTTTTGGGGAGAAGCTTCAGGGGCGCGATCCTCGGCGTCGGCTTGGCTTCAGTCTTGATTTTGCCGGCGCTAGCTGCGCAGAACGTCAACCCCATTCCCGACTTCTCGGGCGTTTGGTGGCGCAACGCCATGGATCCGGAGCTGCCTCCGTCAGGTCCAAAACCGCTCGTGAACCTGATGCGCCACGACAACGACCCTCACCCGAATGGGGGCGGCGATCCGCTTCCGCTAGTCGGCGATTACAACAACCCTAACCTGAAACCCAAAGCCGCGGAGGCGGTGAAGAAGGCCGGTGAGCTTTCAGCCAGCGGCAGGATCAACCCCGACCCCTCCAATCAGTGCGCGCCCTTCTCGCCGCCCTATATCTTCACCATCCAGCTTGGCGTGCAGATGCTGCAGGAGAAGGACGAAATCGTCATGCTTTACCCGCAGGACGATCAAGTGCGCCGCGTCCGGCTCAATGCCGGTCATCCCAAGAAGGTCACCCCGTCAGCGATGGGCGATTCCGTCGGTCATTATGAAGGCGATACGCTCGTCATCGATACCGTGGGCGTCAAGCTCGGGCCTGTGACCATGGTCGACCGCTACGGCACGCCGCAGAGCGAAGCCCTGCATCTCACCGAACGCTACCGGCTGATCGACGCCGCCGATGCAAAAGAGGCGATGGAGCGGCATCAAAGGAGGGCGGGCCCTGCGGGAGCGGCCCCGTTCGATCCCAATTACGGGGGGCTTCAACTGCAATATACCGTTGAGGATCCGAACGTGTTCACCATGCCCTGGTCGGCTCAGATCACCTACCGGCGCACCATGCTGCCTTGGGCCGAACAGGTCTGCGCCGAGAACATTGTCGAATATTGGCCCGGCATGAATATAGGGGTTCCGAAGGCCGGCAAGCCGGATTTCTGAACTGTCTCGCCTTCGCCTGATCGTTCAGCGTGGGCTTTGACCCGGCAGCGGTTCCGGTTCTCGTTTGCTCGCACGCACGGCCTTCTGTTCCCGGCTAAGCGCAAGGCGCCTCAAATTATTCGCCATGATAAGCAACTGCGTTCGCTCTGCTTCATCGCGCGCATTCTCGGCGAACGCGAAGCACTCGATGGCACGCCGGCGATAGCCCTCATCCGTCTTATGCATAAAAGCTCCGATGCCGCGCGGATCACGCTCCGCTCAAATTTCTGCCTCACGCATGGCACATACGGAAAAAAGACCCGAACAGAGGGGGCTGTTCGGGTCTGAAATAAGCGGCATCCTCATTCCAGCCATCTGAAGGACCGCCGCTTGTGTCGAATGTGCGCCGCCAAATTAACACGAACCTGTGCAATGGATGACGATGCCGTAAATTGGGAATTCCCAATGTTTTGATAATCGAGGCACAACATATCCAAGATATTCGCGTGGTGTGTTGCAAGCGGTGAAACAAGGCGCTGATGTACGGAATACGTGACGGCTTTCCGTCATATCGTCAGTGTAAGGATTTGTTTCGCGTGACCTTCAATCCCGCGATTCCAAGACGATCGAAGCCGCTCTGCCAGCTCGTGAATTCTTCCACGCTAAGGTCGTAGCGCCTGCACACTTCCTCTGCCGTGATAAGACCGCCGCGAACGGCCGCCACGACAATTGCCTTCCGCCGAGGAGACCAACGTTGTGGTTTCACCGGCGGAAGATCCCCAAGCGTAATCGGACCGCCATCCGGTCCAATAACTTTTCTTACTTTCCAGGATTTCGCCATTGCCGTGTCCGATCCTTCCCGGACAACGAGCAGAATTCGTGCCACGAGAGAGCACGCATGCTGTGATTGGTTTCGTAGAAATCACGCGCATTTATCTGTATCAAATCGGTCCAACTGGCGTTCTAATTCGGGACAGCGCATGGAGAATGCGCCGGGTCGCGCGGTGTTGGAGGCAAGGCGATGCGAGTTCTCTTTAGCTGGCTTCTGCGCGTTATGGGAGTTCTCGGCGCGGTTCTCTGCGCACTGCTGGATATTTATATTGTGCTGAACCCGGGCTTGATTGCCCCCTATAGCCGCATGATTGGTATCCTTACGATTACCATGCTCGGTTTCGCGATCTGGTTGATGGCCCGTTTCGCGGTGTTTCTCATCGAGCAGTGACGTGGAGCCGCGATTCCGCTGCGATACCACCGGGTTTCGAGACGCCGGGCGAACGCGCCCGGCAGGCCTCCACAGGGCTGATTTCGGCCGAAAGCGGCATTCGCGCGATGAGAGCCGTGTGATACATTTTCTTTAGATATGAGGGCGGAAACGACATACCGGGCTGGCCGGCTTCTCAAGCCCCGCAATGGAGGAACGACCCGATGTTTAAGAAGTGTTTGCTCAGCGCCGCCGCGCTGATCGCCGCGGCAGTTGGCATCGGTGCGGGAGCCGGCGCCCAGGAAACCATTCCCAACTTCACGTCCATCGAGAATGGCTGGCTGCTGGTGGGCGGCATCGATTACCGCCCTATTCCGGGACAGGTTCCCCCCGTCAGCTTCGACCCGGCCTATCCGCAGGTGGGAACCGGCAACCAGCGCGGCGTCATGGAACGCATGTCGGATGCGGAGAACGCCAATCTGAAGCCGTGGGCGAAGGAATTGATGCGGAAATACAATCAGGATGTGCTGAACGGTCATCGCGCTTTTTCGTCCCAATCGCGCTGCTGGCCGGGTGGCACACCGGGGCAATTGTTGTTCCCGGCAGAGCCCATTTTCTTCGTCCAGACGCCCAAGGAAGTCTTGATCATCTGGCAGCGCCAGCAGGAGGTGCGCCGCATCTATATGAACCAGCCGCATTCGAAGAATCCCAAGCCATCTTGGTTTGGCGAATCGGTGGGCCATTACGAGAATGGCGAGCTTATCGTCGACACGATCGGTTTTCTGGATAAGCACGAATTCGATTTCGTCGACAATTGGCGTACCCCACACACCAAGGACTTGCATGTGGTGGAGCGCTTCAAGCTTATCAACGATGGAAAGGGGCTTCAGGCGACCGTAATGGTCGATGATCCCGGCACCTTCAACCAGCCCTGGTCGGGCACCGTCATTTGGCGGAAGGTGGATTTCGGGCCGATGCTCGAATCGGTGTGCGCCGAAAACAATGTGGCCTTCGAGAAATTCTTCGGACTTCAGGAATATCCTATGCCCGAGGCCAAGTCCCCGGACTTTTGAAAGCATCCGGTCAACATCCGTCAGGCAACCGGCGGAAACACAGTATTTTCCGCCGGTTGCGGTCGATAATTCCGCCAGCTTGGCAGTTGCGTTGCGCGGGGGCTGCGGGCAAAATTCAGCAAACAATGGGAGGATATGGGTTATGAGATGGATGTCCACAGGCGCCTTTGTTGCGATATCGGCGTTCGCCTTGGCTTTTTCTGTCGTGGCGCAGGCGCAGGATTTGCCGCAGCGCAAAGAGTTAAAGCGCGTCGACCTGTCCGGCGCACAAGGCATGGAGGTCGTCAGCTCGGTCAGCACGTTCAAGCCGGGCGATGAGTTTCCAAAGCATCTTCATCACGGCGTGGAAGCCGGATACGTCGTCCAGGGGGCCATGGTGCAATTGCCGGGGCAGCAGCCGACCATGATGGCGAC
>DATLVC010000118.1:0-24052 GCA_035577685.1 Micropepsaceae bacterium
GCTGGTTCAAGATCCCCTTCCTCCTCGAGGTCAATGCACCGTTGGCACAGGAGCGCGGGCAATTTGGCGGATTGTCTTTGCCACGGCTTGCCGCGTGGACGGAACGCTTCACGTGGCGGGGTGCCGATTATGTGCTGCCGGTCACGCGCGTCCTTGCGCGCTATGTTGAAAAGGCAGGCGTGACGGCTCCCCATATTGTGGTTGCACCCAACGGCATCGATCTCGAGCGGTTGAAGCCGACCGGCTCGATCGATGAAGCCAAACGGTCCTTGAATCTCGGCACGGGCCTGGTGCTTGGCTTCGTGGGTTTCGTACGCGATTGGCATGGTCTCGACCACATCGTGGATTTGTTGGCGCGAGAACGCGATTTGCACAGCACGCGGTTTTTGATCGTGGGCGATGGGCCGGCATGCGATGGGTTGCGCGAGCAAGCCAAACGTCTCGGCATCGCGGATCGCGTGATCATTACCGGGGTCGTCCCGCATGAACGCCTGGCGACCTATCTGAGCGCCATGGACATCGCCCTGCAGCCACATGTGACACCCTATGCGAGCCCCCTCAAACTGTTCGAATATATGGCGCTGGGCCGCGCCATCATCGCGCCGGACATGGAAAACATCCGCGAGATTCTCGAGCCAGAAATCGACAGTGTGCTTTTCACGCCGGGCGACCAGAAAACGCTTTCCGATGCGATCCGGCGCCTGGCTTGCGACGGGGAATTGCGCACACGCCTTGGCACCGCGGCAGCCGCCAAGATCGTGGCGCGCAATCTCACCTGGCGGCACAACGCCGAGCGTGTGGCCGCGCTGATCGAGAACTTCAATGAATGAGCGTGGCAGCGCCGAAAAGGCCGGCTGGAGCGCCGGCGCTGTGAGTGAATTTGCCGGGCAATTCGCCGCCGGTCAGATGGTTGGTGACCGTCACGAGCAGGAAGACGACTTTGCCGTGCTGGATTTGAGTCACGGCCAGCATGAGCGTCTGTTGTTCGTCTTGGCTGACGGCATGGGCGGTCATGCCGCCGCTGCCGATGTCGCGCATTCGGCGGTCACGCGCTTTCGCGAATTCGTCAAAGATGCCGTAGGGCCCCTGTCGCTCCGGCTGCAGCCGGCGTTGGCTGCGACAAATGCGGCAATCGCCGTCTCCATCGTCCGGGACGAGAGCCGCAAGGGAGCGGGCTGCACCCTTCTGGCGGCAGCCATCGAAGACCGGACCCTCTCATGGATTAGTGTCGGGGATTCGTCACTGCTTCTGTTCCGGAACAAGCGTCTCCAGCGGCTGAATGCCGATCACTCCATGCGGCCGGTGCTTTCGCGGCTGGTCGCGGCGGGGCGGCTATCTGCCGGCATGGCATCGCGGGACCCCCGGCGGCATTCCCTGCGCTCGGCGGTTACTGGCGGCGAGATACCGCACATCTGCAGCGCGCCGGAACCCTTCATGTTGTTGCCGGGCGATTGTGTCATTTTGGCATCCGACGGGCTGGAAACCCTCAGCAGCCGCAGCATTGCGAGCATCCTGAAACGTACCGCCGGAATGAACTCCCTGGCTGTAGTCCAGCACTTGTTGAAGGCGACCCGCGCCGGGGGAAGTCGGAACCAGGACAACACAACCATCATCGTCCACCGCGTGGCGCGATGAGAGCAATTCTCATTCGGCCAAGGCCCTGCAACCGCGCTCTGGGGGGCAAACTCCCGCAGGCCGTTCGTACAACCAGCACGGCGAAAGACGGGATCGGCTACACAAGCACTTTGGCGTCATTCGAACGCTGTGATCGGACTTTTCCCGGCTGGTCTGCTATAATTAACCAGTTTTGCGATTAACCAGTTCTGCCGCGCGAGCTTGCTAATTTACTAGGGTCCAGCTTTAAGTTTAATTAGGACGGTTCTCTTATTATCGCCTCGAGCGGACATGCTTGGTGATCATCGCTCTGTGGGGCGAAAGGGACGTGCCCCTCAATAATTAAATGGTAGGTTTCTGATGCAGCAGTGGAAAATCAAAGCTCTCACCTATTTGGCCAGCATCCTGGTTTACCGCTGGTACGCCCTGGCGGCCGCCTGGGCGCTTTGCCTGATGGGATGGGGCGTGGTCGCAGCAATGCCCGACCAATATACTGCCGAAGCGAAGGTCTACATCGATACCGAAAGCTTAATGGACCCCCTGCTTCGGGGTCTCACCGTGAGCATCGATCCCGCGCAGGAGATCGCCGTGATGCTCAAAACGCTCATCACCCGGCCGACGCTCGAACAGGTTGTGCGCATCACCGATCCGGCCGCCAGCAAACTTACCCCGATCCAACTCGAGGAAAGGGTTCTGGATTTACAGAACCGGATTTCGATTCGCGGTCTCGATACAAGGAACTATTACGCGGTCGGATATACCGACAACGATGCCCAATACGCCACCGCGGTAACCCAATCGCTACTGTCCATCATGCAAGATAGCAGAGTGGGCGGCACTCGGCTGGACATGGATACGGCACGCAACTTTATCGCCAAGAAGGTGCAGGAATACGAAGACCGGCTGCGTGATGCCGATAAGCGCCGCGCTGACTTCCGCACGGCCAATCTGGAAATCCTCAGCAAGGGCGTTGCAGCCAACCGCATTACAGCCGCGGATGCGGCCTATGAGCAGGCCAAGAAGGATCTCAATTCCGCGACTGTCCGGCGCGACAGCGTGAAGGAACAATTGGCAACAATGCCGAAGACGGTTCCGATCGACGAACGCATGTTCCTCGGAAGCACGCTCGGCGGGATGCCTGCCGAAGGCGCCATGCGGACCAACGGTACCGCGACCGAAGCGCCCGTCCTTTCCAATCCTGTCCAGCGGCTTGAGCAAGCCCAGCAGACATTGGCGGAATTGCGCATCCGTTTCACCGAGAGTCACCCGGATGTCATCGCGCAGAAAAAGCTGATCGCGCAATTGCAAGCTCAGATCACGGATGCGCCCGACAAGGACAAGAACAGCCCGGATCATTCATCCGTGATGGTGCCCAATTCCGTCTACACGCAATTGCAGGCCAAACTGTCCGATGAGGAAACCAACGTCGCGGTGCAAAGGCAGCGCGTTTCGGAAGCAGCCTCAGAACTGGCGAAAGCCAAGCAAGAGGCATCTTTGGCCATCGACGTGCAGGCGCGCTACGACGGTCTCGATCGCGATTACGGCAATATCCAAAAGACCTATGCGGAATTGCTGCAGAGCCGGGAATCCGCAAGTCTTTCCCAGGCCAGAGACGACCAAAACCAGGGCGTGTCCTTCCGCGTCCTGGAACCCCCGCAAAAACCGAGAATTCCTGCCGCGCCCAACAGGCTGGCTTTGAACTCGGCGGTTCTGCTTTTGGGTCTGGGTGGCGGCGCGGCAGTCGCGATTCTGCTGGCCCTCTATTCGGGCCGCTTCTTCACCAGCGAAGACATCACGGCGCAATTCGGCATTCCGTTGATCGGCGTGATCACTGCGTTGCCCCAGCCGTTCGGCACGCGTCGAAGCCGTATTTCGGCTGTCGCGCTGTCGGTTTCCTTCGCGCTATTGCTGCTTGGGTATGTCGGGGTCGTCACTGTGTTGCGAACTTCGATCTATTCCGTTCTTGGAGTGTTAAATGGCTGAGCGTTCCGACCGCCTCGATCTGATCCAACGCGCAGCCAAGCGGCTTCGAGATACGGGTGCGGAGATTGTTGCGCCGCCACCGCCGGCATCTGACCACGCCCCGGTATACGATTTGCTGGAGCGGAACACGGCTGCGAACCGTCAGGAATTCATTGGCCCGGCACGCAGTCAGGAGCCCGTAATTCCGCCTCTGACGGAGACGCGTCCGCGTCCGGACGCACAGCCGGTCGATAACTCGAAATCGGTGCGCTTGAGGTTAGGCGAACTTCGCCGCAAGGGGATGATCACGCCTGACAACCTCAAATCCAAGATTTCGTTCGAATTCCGCGCCGTCAAACGTAAATTACTGGCAAACGCCCGCGATCAGAAATCGCATGCGCTCACCAAGAATCTCATCATGGTGACCAGCGCGCTGCCCGGTGAAGGCAAAACTTTCACGTCGATGAATCTGGCCCTGGCGCTCGCGGCGGAGCGCGATGTTCGGGTTCTTTTGATCGATGGCGACGTTATTCATCCAAGCCTCGGTGCGCTGTTTGAACCTGTCGATCCGAAGGGCTTGACCGACCTCTTGAACGGCAACTGCAATCATGTCGACGAAGTCATGCATGTTTGCAGCAATCTGCCGAATTTGAACGTGGTGTTCTCCGGCCCGCGTGATGAGCGTGCGCCCGAATTGATGTCCAGCCGGCGGATGGTAGATATCTGTCTCGAAATATCCACGCGATACAACAATCGTATCGTGATTTTCGATACGCCGCCCGTGCTCGCGTCATCGGAGACGGCAAACCTTGCGATGCACGTGCATCAGACGATCATGGTCGTCAGCGCGGGCCAGGCGAACCGCAGCCAGCTTCAAACCGCCCTTGAGAATCTGTCGACCTGCCAGAACATCAGCCTGGTCTTCAACAAGGCGCCTAAATGGTACAAGGCCGACAGCGATTCCTACTATTATTATGGTTTGGAACGTCCTGCCGAAAATGACGGCGGTCGGGCTTAGTTCCTCGCGATAGAGCGATGAGAGATTCATGTACACGCAGTTCTATCGGCTTCACGGGGAACCGTTCCTACTCACGCCCGATCACAAATTCTATTTCGACAGCAGCGTCCACTCCCAGGCGATGGCCCATCTCACTTATGGGATCAATCGCGGCGAGGGTTTCATCGTCATCACTGGCGAGGTCGGGGCGGGCAAAACGACGCTCGTCAAGCGCCTCTGCGCCCTGGTGGATAGTCAGCGCATCCTGACGGCGCATGTTGTCACGACCCAACTCGACGGCGCCGATCTGCTGCGCATGGTGGCCACGGCGTTCGGGCTCGTGGATATCCCCGCCGACAAAAGCTCTATTCTCATCCGCCTGCAGAATTTCTTCGAGGCGGCGCTGAAACATCAATGCCGCGCTCTGCTCATCGTCGATGAAGCGCAGAATCTGCCTCCGTCTGGTCTGGAAGAACTTCGGATGCTTTCCAATTTCCAGGTCAAAAACCTGGCACCGTTTCAAAGCTTCCTTATCGGGCAACCGCAATTCCGCGCGGTTCTTTCGAGCCCCGACCTGGAACAGCTGCGCCAGCGCGTCATCGCGACTTATCATTTGGGTCCGATGAACCCCCAGGAATGCGGCGAATACGTGATCCATCGCCTGCAACAGGTGGGCTGGAGATCGGACCCCTCCTTCGGTACCGAGGCGCTGGAAGCCATCTTCACCTATACCGGCGGCATACCCCGGCGCATCAACACGCTGTGCAACCGGCTTCTGCTGCTGGGATATCTGGACGATTTGCATCATTTCACCGCCGATGAGGTGGAAAAAGTCGCCGCCGATCTCGAGTCCGAGCTTGCAAGCACGAACACCTATGACGCGGTGAAATTGCCGGCAAATGACGTGCTGCCCCAGGCGAACAATGGCATCGCTGAGCGTGTCGACGGTCTTGAACGGCGTCTTGACCGGCAGGAAGAATTCCTAAGACGGATCGCTTTGGCAGTGCGCGATTTTCTCAGCTACGGCGACACGGGTCGCGGATAGAAACGGGTTTCATGGGATCGATGGTTGTGGCCGAGTCTTTGAGTGCTGCCGATCACGTGAGCGGTTGGTCGACGCGTCCGGTGACCAACCTCAGCGACCGCAACGCCAACGCGCTGACCGTCGATGTGGAGGATTATTTCCAGGTCGAAGCGTTCGCAAAATTTGTCGAGCGGGCGGATTGGGACCGGCACGAGTGCCGCGTCGAACGAAACGTCGACCGCATCCTCGAAATATTCGCAGACGCCGGCGCGAAGGGAACGTTTTTCACCCTTGGCTGGGTGGCGGAGCGCTACCCGAACATGGTTCGCAGGATTGTCGCCAATGGCCACGAGCTCGCGTCGCACGGCCTTATGCACCATCGCGCCGACAGCCAATCAGGCGCGGAATTCTTCGAAGACGTGACCCGCGCCAAACATATGCTTGAGGATATCGGCGGTGTTGCCGTCAAAGGCTATCGGGCAGCGTCTTTTTCGATCACCAAGGATAATCTTTGGGCGCTCGATATGTTGGAGCGGGCGGGCTACCGCTACAGCTCGAGCGTCTATCCGATCCGGCATGACCTTTACGGCATACCGGACGCCCCGCGATTTGCGTTCTATCCGAGGGCTGGCCGCGATTTCATGGAAATTCCCGTGACGTCGATGCGCAGATTCGGCGTGAACTGGCCGTGCGGCGGCGGCGGCTATTTCCGGCTGCTTCCCTACCTGATCTCGGCCCGCAATATGCGATATGTCGGCAAGCGCGATGGCCAGCCTTGCATGTTTTATTTTCATCCCTGGGAGATCGACCCGGACCAGCCGCGCATTCCCGGGGCTTCGCGAAAAGCCAAGTTCCGCCACTACACCAACATCGACAAGATGCAGGATCGGCTGAAGCGGCTGCTGCGGGATTTCGCATGGAAGCGCGTCGATCAAATCTACCCCATACCCGATCGTTACGCGTGAGGGCGCGGAAATGGAATTCCTCTTCCTCTCGCACCGCATTCCTTATCCCCCCAATAAGGGCGATAAGATCCGTTCCCATGCGCTGCTCGCCTATCTGGCGAAGCGTGGCCGCGTGCATGTTGCGTGCTTCGTCGATGACCCTGTCGATATGCAGTACGCCGATGCCGTTCGGCAGCTTTCGGGCGGCGAATGCCTTTTCGTTCCCCTGAGCCGCATGACGAAATGCCTGGGTGCCGTCGCAGGTCTTCTCACGAGCCGGCCGATCACGATTGCCGCCTATGATTCCAACGCCATGACGAATTGGCTGGGAGCGCTCGCCAAGAACCATCCCATCGATCGCGTAGTGGTGTTCAGCGCCGCGATGGCCCCCTATGTCCTCGACAATCCGGCGCTGGATTCGTCCCGAGCGGTCTTCGATATGGTGGACATCGATTCCGACAAATGGCGCCAATACGCAGCCGTGTCGGGGCGCCTGTCGCGTTGGCTTTTCGGCCGCGAGGCAACGATGTTGCTTCGATTCGAACGCGAGGCCGCGCTTCGATTCGGCGCGACGACGTTGGTTTCGCCCTTTGAAGCCACGAGTTTCGCTGCGATGGCACCCGAGTCGGAATCGCGCATTTATCCGCTCAGCAACGGCGTCGATCTCGGATATTTTTCGCCCGGCGCCCATGCCAATCCGTTTCCGGCTGGCGAAGTTCCCATCGTCATGACGGGCATGATGGATTATCGTCCCAATGTTGACGCCGCCAAATGGTTCCTGGATGAGGTCATGCCGCGCCTGAAAGGCGGTTTGCCTAACGCCCGCTTCTATGTTGTCGGCGCCAAGCCGCCGGAATCCTTACGCGCGCTCGCGGGGCCAAGCTTGGTCGTGACCGGCGCGGTTGCCGATGTTCGTCCTTACATTCAGCACGCTGCTGCGATTGTCGCCCCCTTGCGGATGGCACGCGGTGTTCAAAACAAAGTGCTGGAAGCGATGGCAATGGAAAAGCCGATAGTCGCCACGTTCGAGGCCACCCGCGCGCTCGCGGTAACATCCGGCGTGGAGCTGTGGGTGGAAAACGAGGCGGGCGCGTTCGCGGATGCCGTCATCGAAGCCGTTCAGGGTGCGAACCGGGTTCAGGTCGCCCGCAACGCGCGAAACTATGTCGAGCGCCACCACAATTGGCAGCAAAATCTCGGACTGATCGACGATTTGCTGGACAGGCTGTGCGGACCGGCGTCAGCGGATGCCGCCCCCTATGCCACCGACAAGGCAATGGCGAGCGCGCCCCTGCCGAGCAACCGCACCGTTGTCGGAGCGGCCTCGTGAGCGGACTTTCAGCGATCGCCGGCGCAAAATCGCGGACCACCCAGCGCCACTGGCCTTGGCACATTGGAAGTTTGGCTGCGCTGGTCGGACTGATCCTGTTCGTTTTCCAATTCGAGGTCGTCAACGCCGTTCAGGTTTGGTGGGTCTACCCCGCCTATTCTCATTGCTTCCTGATCATTCCTATTTCCGCCTGGCTCGTGTGGGAAAAGCGCGACACGCTGGCCCGCATGACTCCGGCTGTTGCGCCCAAAGCCTTGTTTGTCATCGTGCCGCTGATGCTCATGTGGTTGGGCGGCAAGTTCGGCACGATCAACGAAGCACGGCAGTTTGCCGTCATCGGCCTGATTGAAGTTGCCATTCTGGCGATGCTTGGCACACGCGTATTTCGGGTAATTCTTTTTCCGGCTCTCTATCTGTTTTTCCTGGTTCCCGCCGGCCAGTATCTCATTCCCCCCATGCAGGACTTCGCAACGGCTTTCACCGATGTCGGTCTCACGCTCCTCGGCATTCCGCATTTCACCGAAGGAAACATCATCGAACTGCCCAATGCCGTTTTCCAGGTGGCGGAAGCCTGCGCGGGATTGCGATTCCTGATTGCGACACTGGCGCTCGGCGTGCTCTTCGCCCATCTCACCTATAGAAAATGGTACAAGATCGCGGTGTTTCTCGCGGCTTGCGTCATTGTTCCGCTCATCGCGAACGGTTTTCGCTGCTTGGGTATTATTGTGTTAGGATATCTGACGAACGATGTCGCTGCCATCGACGCCGACCACATCGTGTATGGTTGGGTGTTCAACGTAGCCATCCTCTTGGTGCTGGGATTCCTGGGCTCGCTCTTTCGTGATCCCCCACCGAAGACGGAAGAGACCTCCGACATCAATGTCCGCCCGGTATCGCGCACGACGCTTTTCGCGCTCGCCGCAGGGACCGCATTCGCCGTCTCGTCGGGCCCGGCCCTGGCCTATTGGCATGATAGCCGTCCGATAATTGCGAATGCCGAGATCCTAACGTCGCCTCTCACCATTGCTCCTTGGACCGCCGCGCGCCCTGCGCAAAACTGGCGCCCGATCTATGACAACCGGGACTTGGAGTTCATCACCAGCCTGACGCCGGACACGTCCGATACGCACGCCGTCGATATCGCGGTGGAATATTACGGACGAATCCGGGAAGGGCATTCCCCCGTGGCGTCCTCAAATCGCTTATGGGAAGGCGGCTTCTGGCACCAGACCGAATCCCATGACGTGGTAACGAATATCGGCTCATCGCCATTGCGGCTCAACGAAGCTGTACTTTCCTCGGTATCGGAGAAGCGGCTCGTATGGTCGGTTTATTGGATGGATAGCCGGTTTGTCACGAGCGGCTTGGCCGTGAAACTTCTCCAACTGAAAACCATTTTCACGGGCAATGAATCGGCCGCCGTGATTGCCCTGTCGACTCCGATCGAGGGTGTTCAGGAGGATGCTCGTACACGTCTCAGAACCGCATTGACGGCGCTCTCTGAACTGTCGGCGCATTTGGCCGCCGCTGGCCGGCCAGGCGCCATGCCGCCGAAGTCCTTGAATTAAGCAGGCCCTCCTCATGTGTGGTATCAGCGGTTGGTTTGACACGGTACACGAACGGGCACCCAATCGCGGCGTCGTGCAGACGATGACGGATGCCATTGCACATCGCGGGCCGGACGGCGAAGGCTTCCATTACGGCACAGGAATTGCGCTGGGTCATCGTCGGCTTGCGATCATCGATCTGGCGACCGGTGATCAGCCCATGTTCAATGCCAAGGGAACCGTCGCTCTCGTCTTCAACGGCGAGATCTACAATTTCCGCGAATTGCGCCAGGAGTTGATTGCGCGCCATCACCGCTTTGTCACCTCCTCGGATACGGAAGTGATCATCCATGCGTGGGAAGAATGGGGCGACGCTTGCATGGAGCGCCTCGCCGGTATGTTCGCCTTTGCGCTGTGGGACGAAACTGCGAAGACCCTGTTTCTTGCCCGCGACCGGCTGGGCGAAAAACCGCTTTACTACTCTCTCCTGCCTGATCAAACGCTGATCTTCGGCTCGGAGTTGAAGGCGCTCCTCGCCCATCCCAGCTTGCAGCGCCGGATCGATCCTTGCGCCATCGAAGAATTTTTCGCCCTCGGCTATATCGCCGAACCCCGCACGATCTATGAAGACGTGTCGCGATTGCCACCCGGCTCATGTCTCACGCTGAAGCGAGGGGCTCGTCCCGTTCTCAGGCGCTATTGGGAGCCCAAGCCCACCGAGCATGTGAGCGGCAATTCGCGCGCGATCGCGGATTCGCTGATCGAGCGGCTGGGCGCGGCGGTTCAGTCCCAATTGGTATCGGACGTTCCCATCGGCGCGTTCCTGTCGGGCGGCGTCGATTCCAGCGGGACGATGGCGCTGATGGCGAAGGCGACGCCCTCGCCCATTCACTGCTTCACCATCGGCTTCGGCGATCCGCGTTTCGATGAAACCGCTTATGCCTCCACCGTCGCCAAGCGCTACGGCGCCTATCATTTCGTCGAACGGATGATGGGGACCGAGACCGATTTGGTCTCCCGCCTGCCGCGCATTTTCGATGAACCGTTCGGTGACAGTTCCGCACTTCCGAGCTATTTCTTGATGCAGCTCGCGCGCAAGAACGTCACCGTCGCTTTGTCCGGCGATGCCGGAGACGAGCTATTCGCGGGCTATCGCCGCTATTTGTTTCACGCCAACGAGGAGCGCATCCGGAATATTTTTCCGAATTGGTTTCGCCATTCGTTTTTCGGTCTTCTGGGCCGGGTCTATCCGCAGCTCGATTGGGCACCAAAAGCCCTGCGTGCGCGCCACACGTTTCAGGAACTCAGCCTCGACCCCGCGATGGGCTATTTCCACAATCTTTCCGTCACCGACGATGTCACCCGCAAGCGGCTCTTCTCGCAATCGCTGCGCGGATCGCTTTCAGGCTATCACGCCTCGGAAGTGGTTCAGCAGCACTGGGGAAACGCGCCCGACCGGGACCCGATCGCGGTTGCGCAATATGTCGATCTCAAGACCTGGCTGCCGGGCGATATTCTGACCAAGGTCGACCGCACCGCGATGGCTTGCAGTCTCGAAGTGCGCGTGCCGATGCTCGATCATCGCTTCGTCGAATGGGCACTTGGGCTGCCCCGGGCGATGAAGATCGCCAATGGCCAGAGCAAATTCATTCTCAAGCGGGCCTTCGAGCGGCTGGTTCCCAACGAAGTTCTGTACCGTCCGAAGCAGGGTTTTTCCGTGCCCCTCGCCTCGTGGTTCCGCGGGCCGCTGGGCGAAAACTTCAGCCGCGACATCTCCGGCAGAAGCGGTCTGGCCAATTCCGGTTATTTCGACGGTCGGATGATTGGAAAACTGATCGAGCAGCACCGAAGCGGCCTTAGCGATCACAGCCGCATTTTGTGGCTGCTCTGGATGTTCCAGGGCTTTCTGAATGACGTCCACGCCCCTGCCCCCGTCCATGCCTAGGGGCATTGCCCTGGGATCACATCTCCCCAAGGCGCGATTGCGGTCCCCCTCTAAGACCCCTTAGAGTTGGATTGTACGAGAGGAGCGTGTTGGAGATTTTGACGACACGTTTGGCATTGAATGTCGCGACATGCGCGCTGCTGATGCTTTGCGCCGGTGAAACGGCTGCCATGCCGGCCGCCACGGTCGTCCTGGCGTCCCCAGCGGCGACACCGGCGCCAGCCGAGCAAACCCTGTCAGACCGCGACCGCCAAATCCTGCGCGCGCTAGCCGGCCCTCATATTCCCACCAGCGTCCAGGGAATGCGCCGCATCGGAGTCGGCAGTGGAGTTTTCATCGCCACCAATCATGTGCTCACCAATTTCCATGTCGTCGACAGTTGCCGCGCCATGACGGTGGGGAATAACACCGAGGGCGAAGAGGTGGAGGCCACATCGCTCGCCAGCAATCCGGACCTCGACCTTGCGGTTCTTTCTGCCGAGGAGCCGGACATCCACCCGGCGCAATTCTTGACCGACAGCTTCACGAAGAGCCGGGAGGATCTGGCGATCGTCGGTTATCCCGAGCACGGCCTGCCGGTCCTGCAGGCCGAGCTGCATCGCGTGTCCGTTTTCCAGGACGATTTGGAGAAGGCAGGGCTTCGCTACAATTTTTTCGGTCCCGTGCGCAGAGGCAATAGCGGGGGACCGCTGCTCGACGGCAGCGGCGCCGTCGTGGGGATCGTGACCGCGAAAGTGAATACGGTTGCGGTCTATCAGAAAACCGGCGAAGTGGTCGATGATTTAGGGATCGCCATCGCAAACCGCACCGTATTCGGCTTCCTGTCTGCGAACCATATTCCGTTTGAACCGGCGACGGAGCGCGCGAATACGAGCCTATCGTCCGACGAACTCTTGCAGCTCGCACACGGATTTGTGCGGCAAGTGAGCTGCTGGCGCTAATCCGCAGCGCTGAGTATCATGAAGGCAGGCCATCATTCGGCCGCCGCTGAATGGCGCCGGCTTCGATCAATTTCTCAATCACCTGTTGCATTGCTGCATAAAGCTCGAGAACGCCAGGAGCTGTCATTACGACGCGCTGCCGCAATTCCCGCACGGGGTTGCCTTTTTGGTCCTTTTCGGTCGCTGAGAGACTGACGAAATTGATCCGGACAATGCCCGAGGCGATGTTCACTTCACTGATGCCGTCGGCAAACACTTCGGTATGCATTGAAGAAATCTCCGTCTCATCGGGTGGCGGGAAGCGCGCGATAGGTATCCGAGCCTACCCGGCGGCGCAACGCGATCCCTTCTGTGCGAGAAGGGGGCGTAAACCTGAGAAACAGCAAGGGACACGCTTGAAAATTCTGACGCCAATATTGCCCTGTTAACCATGTTAAGTGTCAGTTCTGTATACAATCAGGACAGGGAAAGTCCACGCATCCCTTTTTTTTCATAAAGAAAACATAAACTTATCACAGCGGCAGGATTCTTGCATTGCTTGGAGGAGAAACCTGCCTCCTGGCAGGGATTGTATTGTTTTAGCTTGAACCTTACAGTTGTACTATGACACGCGAACCCGTAATACGGGTAGACGATCAGGGCGAGTAAATATGCGTTTTCACCTGTTGAAAGTTTCTGCTTTTGCCCTGGCCGCAGTCGCGGGCTGCAACGCCATTTCTGCGAGCCCGGCAATGGCCGGCACCGTTACGGAAACCTTCAATTTCGACAACATGGGCAATTCCGTCATCGGCTACAACAATATCAGCAGTTACACCGTCCAGTCCTATATGGCGGGCGTGCTGAATTCGACGACTGGCTTCACGAACACCTCTTCGGTGGGCGTTAACGGAGCGCTGGGGCAACAAGGCACGGGCAGCTACACAGGCGACAACCATGTGATCGGTCCCACCATCGGAGGAACCGTCCACCCCCTCACTCTGGGGGATACGAACAATTCTGCAGCCCCCAATACGGATACTTCGAAGTGGGACGCAAGCACGCCCACGCTGAATTCGACGGACGGCTTTCTCAAGAATTGTACCGGCATCGATGCCGTGACGAACAATGCGACGTCTGCGACAGGGTGCTACACTCCCAGCGGTACAAATGCCGCTTCGCCGGACATTTTTCTGGATTTCTCGAGCATCCGATATCAGGGTCACCAGGTCGAAATTGCGTCCTTCAGTTTCGATTTTGAAATCTTCCCCGATGGCACTTGTACCGCGGACACCTTCTCCGGTTGTGGCGGCGCTATGGATGCGAATGGCCACCGTCCGAATCTTCCCGATCTGGAATTGTGGTCGGGCAATAACGCGACCGGACATTATTTCCAGACCTGGTGGGGTACCACACCGGCCGGCACCAACAACGACTCCGTCGCGATGACCAATGAGACCGCTCCTCAACTGTTAGGGGTCAGCGGAACATTCAACGTCGATCCGACACTGCATCTCACATCCTTGGATTTCATGGATTGGCCGGAGACCATCGGCATTGACAATCTCGTCGTCACGTTCCGGACGGTTCCCGAACCCGCGAGCATTGCGTTTTTAGCGCTGGCCCTTGGGGGCGCGTTCCTGCTGGTGGTACGGCGCAATCGTCGCCGCGACGATGACGCCATCGCCGGCAAGAAAGCCTGATTCCCAGTTTCGCCTGATCGCAGTCAGACGGCGCTAAACCCTACCAGCGCGCCAGAAGTTGTTTGGCATTGTCGCGGTCATCAAACGCCATATCCTTCGCAAGGGCAGATTGCAGCACGGCCTTTGCGTCGGCGCGCTTGCCATTGGCATCCAGGACCAGGGCCAAATGATACCCAATCTGTCCGTCATCGGCAGCGCGCTGGTGTGCGTCTTGTAGAATCGAAATCGCACCTGGGATATCGCGGCGTTTGAACTTCAACCAGCCCAGCGTGTCCATGATTTCGGTGGCATCCGGCGCAACCTTGGCCGCCAGGGCCACCAGTGAAATCGCCCGTGTGGGCTCTTCGTCCTGCACAATCCAGCCAAGATTGTTCAGGACCACCGGATCTTCCGGCCGCTTACTCAAGAGCGACTCGAACTCCCTGCGCGCGGCCGCCTTGTCCCCGGTCCGCAAGAGCAGCGCCCCATATTGCCGCCGGACGTCGAAATCATCCGGCTTCTTCTTGAGCCAATCCAAAAGCACGGTCGTTGCCTTCTTTTGGTCGCCCATGCTCATGGCGATCTGACTGAGCTGCAGTGCCAGAATCCGGTCCGGCGCGGCGGCAAAGCGCGCGGTCAAGAAGGTATTCGCTTCCGGCAGGCGCTTCAGCCGGACCAACGTGCTCGCAACGAGCGAATCCGCCTCCGGACCGGGATGGGAAGACGCAAAAGCACGAGCACTCGCCAGCGCATCGTCCGTTCTTCCGGCGGCAATAAAATTCTCGATCAAGATTCCCCGGATCGGCGTCGAGAACGGCGACAGCTCAACGGCCCGTCTTGCGGCATCGATGGCGGCCAGACGATCCTTCGTGGCATTCAGCGCCTTGGCGAGAAGAACATAGGTTGCGGCAGAATCGGCATAGGTGGCGGCCAGTCCGCGATAGGTCTCGATTGCCCTGTCGATGTCGCCCGAGGCGTACTGAACCTGCCCCAGTTGCGTAAGCGCCTGCCCATTGTGAGGAGAGATTTCGAGCACCTTGTTCAAGGTCGCCTGGGCGTCGGCAAATTTGCGGTGAGCCATTTGATACGAGGCTAACGCCATCCTGGGCGTTGGGTCTCTTGGCGACGCATTGATGGCGCGCTGGATAAGCCCGAGAGCGTCGGCGTCCTTTCCCTCATGCTGTGCAATTTGTGCCAACGCGAGGTCGGCATAGACATCGGCTGGGGTCAGCATCAGGATCTGCTGAAGATCCTTCTTTGCCGCGTCGGTATTCCCCCGTGCCGCGAAGACATGGGCGCGAAAATACAGCGCCGGCGTGAACTTCGGATCGACCGCGAGAGCTTCGGTGAGCGCCGCGCTTGCGCCCACGAGATCGCCCTGTGCGCCGAGCAACCGGCCGCGATAAAATGCCGGAAGCGGTATCTTCCCGCTGGTCTTGGCCATGCGATTGGCGACATCGATGGCGTCTTCGAGTCGTCCTGCTTCTTCCAGCGCCGCAATCAGGGGTACGGCGAAATCCCAATTTCCGGGATCGTGCGCCAGCAATTCCTGAAGCTTCTCAATCGCGGTGTGGCTGTCGCCAAGTTCGAATGCGGACTCGGCCAATTGCCGCTTCAACGGCGCGGTGTTCGCCTGGGGCGCGGAGCCTATCGCTTTGTCCAGCGCTCCAATTGCGTCGCTGTAACGTCCCGCCCGCAGACTCGCCTGCCCCAGCAATGCCTGCACCTGAGGATCGTCGGACGTCTTAATGGGCTCAAGCGTGCGGAGCGCGTTCCTTGCATCATTGCGACTCAACTGCACGGCGGCAAGGCGAATTCGCGCCGCCGTAAGTTCGGGACGCCGTGATACGAGAGACGACAGGATGGCGCCGCCACTTTCCAGATTGCCACTGGCGACCGCGATTTGCGCCACCATCATCGCAAGACCCGGCTGCGACAGAACAAATTCCGGATTCAGCGCCTGCGCTTCTTGCCAGGCTCCCTTGAAATCGTTTTTCCGCGCCAGCAGGACGCCGCGATAATAGGGACCGAATGACGACGACGGTGACAGTTCAAGCAACGCATCGAGGTCGGTTTGCGCGGCGTCGTCTTGTTTCAATTCCAATAGAACTTCAATGCGGATGACTCTGGCGATGATATTTTTCGGATCGCGCTTGATAAATTGATCCGTGGCCGCCAGAGCCTTCTTCACGTCCCCGCTTTGGTACAGCAACGCAATCTGGGAATTGAGGACATCCTCGCTGGTTGGCGACAGCTTCACCGCCTCGTCGAGCAGGCGTTGGGCAAGCGCGGCATCGTTTTGCTGCATCGCCAGCTTGGCACGTGCCGCCAAAGACCGCGCATCGCGCCGCAACTTGAGCGAGCGATCCATCACCTCATTTGCATCAGCCGAACGTCCAAGGATTTGGAGCGCCAGCGCCCTGGCCCTCAGAATTTCGGGAGCAATCTTGCGCCGGACTTCGGGGATATAATCGGGAAACTCAGCGAGCAATTCCTTGGCTTCGCCGCGCACCACCATTGTGTCGAGGATCGGCGGTACCACGAGCTCTTCCGGCGCGTTGTCCATCCAGGCTTGCCGCAATTCCCGTTCCGCGGTCCGGGTGTCGCCGCTTTTCAGCAGCGCCATTCCCAATCGCGCGCGAATTTCGCCATTGCGGGGCGCCAAACGGACGGCGTTCTTCAGCTGAACGAGGGCGACGGCCAAGTCCCCACCCGTCTGCGCCCGTTCGGCGTCCCTCAGGAGCGTCTTGGTGTCCGAATTCATGACCGATTGCGGTTCCGCGGAATTCGCAACCGGCGCAGCGGCCTCGGACGGTGCTACTCCGCTGCCGGACACAAGCAGCATGCCCAGGAGGCACATCTTCCCGATCGCGCCGGGAGCCAGTTTTGGAAAGGCGTTCTTGCTACCCACGCTATCTTTCTCGGATCACATGCTCGCCGGCAGCTCGGGGAAACATGACTATTCGGGTTTCGAAAGTTTCTATGCAAGAGACCGATTGGATTAGGATTAACGCCGTCGCCGCACGCGCAGCGGAAACAATGCCTCGCTTTGGTTAACGGACCATGGTTGTCGCTATGTCGAACATCGGGAAAGTAACTGCAACTTAACAGCGACCCTTTATATCCGCTAGTCGGTCTATTTCCCTAGTGGAGTGCCATGTCCGACGCGTCGCAATCCGTCGAGGCGATCAACGCCCGAAGCTGGAACGGCTGGGCCGGCTGGCGCAGCTCCATCGCATTCCGGCTGGCATGGCGCAACATCACCCGCGATTACATTCGCCTGGCGATAGCTGTCGTCGGCGTGGGATTCGCGGTGCTTCTCATGACGGTGCAGTCGGGCCTCCTGATCGGGTTTGCCATAACGACGTCAAGCCTGGTCGACCACGCCCAGGCAGATTTTTGGATCGTGCCGCGCGGCGCGAAAGACGTGGATCAGGCCGGCCAGATGCTGGAGCGGCAAAAATATCTGGCTCTCGGGGTGCCGGGCGTGCACGCGGTCGATAGCCTGGTTGTCCGATTTGCCGATTGGAAACGGCATGACGGAGGAACCGAGAGCGTCATTGTCGTCGGTATCGACCCTAACCGGCCCGTGTTGCAGCCTTGGAACTTCATCGACGGGGCCACGGAGAATCTCGGCATCGCCGACGGCATCGTCATCGACGAATTATATTCCAAGAAGCTTGGCATCTCGCGGGTAGGCGAGACGGTGGAAATCATGAACCGCCGGGCACGCGTGGTCGGGATCACCTCGCGTATCCGCACCTTCACGCAATCCCCCTATGTCTTCACGAGCCTGAAGAACGCGAAGATCCTCACCGGCCTGCCGGACCAGCAGACCTCGTATTTGCTGGTCCGCGCGCAGCCGGGAGCCGACAAGGAGAAGATCCTCACCGCGCTCCAGGCCGCGGTCCCCTCGGCCGATATTTGGACCTCGGGCGGGTTCTCCTGGCAGACGCGCCTCTATTGGCTGGTAACGACGGGCTCGGGGACCGCCTTGCTGATTGCCGCGGTGCTGGGCGTTATCGTCGGGGTGGTGATCGTTTCGCAGACGCTTTATTCGGCGACGGTCGAACGCATCCATGAATACGCCACCATCCGCGCGATGGGAGCGAGCAACAACTACCTCAAAGCCATCATCCTGCGTCAATCGCTGCTGAGCGGCACGGTCGGTTATCTGCTGGGCGCGGGGGTGGCGATTTGGATCGCGTGGCTTGCCGAGGCCAGTTCGGCAGCGCCGGCCCTGCCCTATTCGCTGCTGGCGCTATTGGCCGTGGTCACGCTCGCCATGTGCGTGGGGGCATCGCTGGTCTCGATCAAGAAGGTCCTGCACGTCGATGCCGCAAGCGTCTTCAAATAGCCGGGGCCAAATGGAAACCCAGACGCAAAAATCCAGACTCGCGGCCGAACTCAAGGACGTCTCCGTGGTCTATGGATCACGTGCGGCTGCCGTGCATGCGGCCAAAGGCGTTTCGTTGGAAGTGCGGCGCGGGGAGTTGCTGCTGCTTATGGGCCCCTCCGGCAGTGGCAAAAGCACAGTTCTTCAGGTGTTGGGATGCATTCGCACGGCGACCGCGGGCTCGGTTCTGATTGATGGAAAGCCCATCACCGGCTTGGCAGCAAACGAACTCAGCCGGCTCAGATGCGACCGCATTGGATTTGTCTTCCAGCATTACAATCTGCTGCCGTCTTTGCGCGCCTGGGAAAACGTCGCGCTGGCACTGGAACTTCGGGGCCAAAGGGGCGCCCCCATCGAACAAGCCAGCCGTGCCATCCTGGCGCGTCTCGGCCTGGAACATCGTGCGGATGCCTATCCGCAAGAACTCAGCGGCGGCCAGAAACAACGCGTCGCCATCGCGCGTGCCGTGGTTGGCCAACCGGACATCATTCTCGCCGACGAACCGACTGCGGCTCTCGACTCGACGAGCGGGAGCGAGGTCGCCAAACTGCTGGCGAGCGTCGCCCACGAAAATGACTGCGCCGTCGTGGTCGTCACGCACGACGCGCGCATTACCGGCATTGCCGACCGCCTCGCCTATCTCGACGACGGCGCAATTCTGTGGACGCGGAAGAATGTCCAACTGCAGGACAAAACCCTACGAGAGAGTGGTATCGATGAAACGAAAGATCACGGTCACAGCGGCCTTGACGCTAGCTTTATCCGCCGTGCTGCTCGGCGCGGCTGACCGGACAACAGGCACCGAGTCCAGACCTGTCGGGGCAGCGCCTGCGCTGCACCAACGGCTTGTGGCTGCAGGCGGCCTTGTGGAGCCGGCTTCGGAAGCGCGCCAGCTCGCGGCCAGTGTGCTTGGACGAATCGTCAAAGTGAATTTCACGGAAGGCGACAGCGTCGCGGCGGGCGATATGATCGCGGAAATCGAAAACGACGATCTGAAGGCGCAATCGGCGGAAGCCGAAGCGGCCGTCATGGCGCGGGCAAGCGAGCTCGCTCGCCTCAAGGCCGGCGCCCGCGAACAGGAAATCGGGGCGGCAAAGGCGGAATTGCGTGAAGCCGAAGCCGTGGCTGAAAATGCGCGGTCCATGTTTGAGCGGCGCGTGGCGTTGGGCGCAAAGCAGATCGTATCCAAGGAAGTGATCGATCAGGCCCGCGCGGACCGCGACACCGCCGAGGCGCGGCGAGACCTGCTGGCCCAGAAGCTTTCGCTCCTGGTGGCGCCGCCGCGTTCGGAGGATGTCGCCATCGCGGAGGCGAATTTGAGCGGCGCACGCGCCCGCCTCGCGGAGATCGGGGCGGAAATCGAGAAGACGATCGTGCGTGCGCCGGTGGATGGCGTCATATTGAAATTGTACCGGCGTGCCGGGGAAACCGTAAGCAATCTGCCGCCGACGCCGATCGCGGTTGTGGGCGACACGAGCCGCTTGCGCGTGAGGGCCGATATCGATGAAGCCGATGTCGCGGAAATCGCGGTGGGCCAAACCGTCTGGGTGACCGCCGATGCCTATCCGGACAAGCGCTTCCGCGGAACCGTGGAACAAATCGGCGTGCAGCTTGGGCGAAAGAATTTCCGCAACGACAATCCCGAGGAACGGGTCGACACCAAGATTCTCGAGGCGATGATCGCGCTGGAACCGGGCGTTCAATTGCCGATCGGATTACCGGTCGATATCAAAGCGGACCCGATGCCGAAAAGTCAGAAATTGGCGGATGCGCGCGGACAGGCAAATCGCAACACCGAGACGGTTTTCAAACCCACCTTCGCGCACTAACGATTTTCAACGGCTGGGCTGGATAATCTGCGCGGAAGATTTTACGAGCCGGCGCGAAACTGACGCAGTTGGTCGCGCAACGCATTCTTCGTCTCCGCGTTCCAGCGATATTCCGCCTGATGGTAGCGGTGCAGCAGCGCGTCGAACTGAAACATGGTCGGCGCGGAAAGCGGGGGAAATTTCCCTGTCAGAAGATTCATGACCTCGGTCGCGATCGCGCCGGCGAGCATCACCGGTGCAGGACTGACCGACGGCAGCCGCTTCTCGCCGAAACTGAGACCGCTGCGATCCAGATATTGGAAGAAGAGCGGCTGGGGCGATATGCCGGCAACAAGGGACACCGTCAGATCTTCGAGGCTGTCCTCTGGCGCAAAGCCGAAATAATCCTCGAACGTCATGCCCTTCGGGTCGAAGATGATCAGAGTGAACCCGAAGCCCAAGGGTGGCGCCGTCAGCACCCAGAGACCGCGCTTGCGCGCCGCCCGGTAGAGCAGAAACCGTTCCTGAAAACAGTAGAAATCCAATGAGTCGACCACGATATCGACTCCGTCCAGAAACGGCTCGACCGTCGCAGGCCCGATCCCATCGTAAAATAGGCGCACATCCGCTTCAGGATCGATCCCGGCCACGACCTCTTTCGTGACGTCGGCTTTGCGCCGGCCGATGGTCGCCATGTTGGCGCCGCGCTGCCGGTTGAAATTGGACATCTCGTAAACATCGGGATCAGCAAGATTGAAGGCGCCGACGCCAAGACGCGCGAGTGCGTCCACTTGCACAAAACCCGTGCCGCCCAAGCCCGCAATCGCAACGCGCGATTTCCGCAGTCTGTCCTGCTCGGTGCGGTTCAGAAAGCCGAAATTTCTCTTGAACGCTTCTTCATATTTGAACGACGGCTTATCCGGCAATTTTTTCGTCCTCAGCGGATGTGTTCATCGGGCCTGTTCCGACAGGCATGAGCGCATATCCCTATTTGGTGGCGACCAGGAGTCCGTGATCCAGCGGAAGGTCCGATATCCGCTCCATGCGCTTGAAGCCCGCTTTTCGAATTCTCGCCTCGTGATCGCTCCACGAATACAGCATGCCTTCCCCGGTCGCAATCGCGAGAAAATAGGGTGAACCCAGAGCCGTGCTGATCGGGCCGGTATCATCGTCGTCTCCCATCATGTTGAAGATGAGAAGCTTCCCGCCCTTCGGCAGCGCTTTGTAAGCTTTCCGCAGCAGCTCCATCGCCTTTTCCGGCGACCATATTGTGAACATGTGACAGAAGATGATCGCGTCGATATCCTTCGGCAAAGGATCGTCGAAAAAATTCCCGGGCCAGGTCGATATACGATCCGACAATCCTGCAGCTTTGATGTTCTTCTTCGCGCGCGCGCAGACCGTGGGATGGTCGAATATGCTCACGCGCAAATGCGGGAATTTGCGCGCAATGGCCATCGCATTCGTGCCGGCGCCGCCGCCCATGTCGATCAGATGGCGGGACG
Source organism: Micropepsaceae bacterium (assembly GCA_035577685.1). Taxonomy (GTDB): domain Bacteria; phylum Pseudomonadota; class Alphaproteobacteria; order Micropepsales; family Micropepsaceae; genus CAIYRG01. The sequence goes on from DATLVC010000118.1 coordinate 21,672, forward strand.
ATTTGAGCGGCAGCTTGCCGAGAATCTCTACATTGGATTGATTGGAAAGCGCGCTCATCGAGTCCTGGAAGACTTTTTCGAGCTTGGGGTTCGCCGTTAGCCGGTCATACAATTGATCGCCGGGGCCGGGGAACCGCGCCAATCCGACATTCTTGTTTTTCTTCAGCGATTCCACGAAATCGAGCAATCCCGGATACACGATCTCCGCTTGCCAGCCGAGCACATTTGCGAAGCTGCGGGGGCGATTCGGCACCAGCCATTTTTCCGTCATGCGGGCGTTGCTGAAGCCTTCGCCGATCTTTCTGATGATTCGAAGCGCGGTCAGACCGACCAAAAGAATGCGCGCCGGACGTTCCGCGAGGCCGAGCTGTTTGGCGATCCGCGCCTGCGTCAAACCGGGCTTACGCGACAGCAGCGAGAAGAGATCGAGTTTGTGGCCGGCCCACAGCAGTTGAAACGCCACATGACCCTGCATCACGGTCATGAGTTCGTCAGCGGTCAGCGTGTCTTTGCTGCGTGGCGTTCTGGCCGGCGCGCGTTTGGCTTTCGGCATGATAGGAAGCTCCCCATTCACGCCGGCGATGGCGTGATTCCCAGCTTGTATTTTTTATGGTAAATAATTTCTTTACGCTATCGGCAATCGTGTTTGTTTGATCGAATTGCTGCATTTTCGGATTTCGCTCCGCCGCCGAGCAGTCAATACGTCAGCGGGCGATATCCGTGTGAATGCGAATACATAGAGCGAGTTTGTTAACATCCGTTAATTGCTTCGAATGAGGCACGATTGAACGGTGAACAATCTGGTCTAGCTTTCCAATCCGTTGCCGGCGATGTCGGGGCGGCGATGACGAAAAAGCGAAATTGTCCGACGGCTGGAAGGCGCTGCCCTGGAAGGGGCGAAGTCTCAGCTCAACTTTAATCGCCAATCGGGTGACGATCATGTCGGTGCATCTTCACGAAGAAAATGCAGTACGCAGCACCACCCAAGCGCCGGTGGCGGCGTCAGACATGGAACGCATCCTCGATCTCGCGCGCTGGGCGCCAAGCGGCGACAATATCCAACCGTGGCGCTTCACGATTCGAGGCGAAGACCGCGTCCTTATTACCGTCACCCAGGAAACCGATATCTACGATCACAATGACGGCCAGGCGACACTGCTTTCGGCGGGTATTCTGCTGGAGTCGATGCGTCTTGCCGCAAACCGATTCGGGCGCAGGCTGGAATGGCGTTATCTGGAGCGGGACGGGCTGATCCGCCGAATTGAAGCCTATCTTCCGCGGGATTCATCGGTCGCCGAAGATTCGCTTTGCGAATATATCACGATCCGCTCGGTGAACCGGCGCCCCTATCGCACGCAGCGATTGACCGGCGAGCAGAAAGACATGCTCACCAAATCGCTCGGCGGCGAACTCTCAATTCATTGGTATGAGAGCTTCGCCGAACGTTGGCGCACGGCACAGCTGAATGCACTATCAAGCGACATTCGCTTGCGCCTGCGTTCCGCCTACGAGGTTCACCGGCGGATCGTCGATTGGGAGAACCGTTTCAGCCCCACGGCCATTCCGGCGGAAGCCATAGGTCTTGATCCAATGACGCTCAAATCCATGCGCTGGATGATGGGCGATTGGAAACGCCTCGCATTCATGAATCGGATGCCCGGGGCGACCGCCGTTCCGCAGCTTGAAATGGACCTTTTGCCCGGCATCAAATGCGCCGCGCATTTCACGGTCGATCGCAGAGACCGGCCGCAGCCCGGCGATGAGGCGGAATCGCTGCTGCGTGCGGGGATGGCGATCCAGAGATTCTGGCTCACCGCAACAAAACTTGGACTTTCGATGCAGCCGGCGCTTGCGGCGATCAATTTCGCCATTCACGGCATGACCGGGGAACGCTTGCGCGACACGCCGGCCATCGCCAAAAAGGCTCACGTTCTGGCCCGAAAGCTCGCAGCGGCTGAAGGATTCGATCCCGTAATGACGCTGTTCCGCGGCCGTATCGGCTCGGCCCCGCCAGTGGCCGCCTCGGCGCGTTCGATCCGCCGACCACTGAACGAACTCATCGTGTGAAATCAGGCCATTAAGGCGCGGGAATTCGGCGCGGGCCAGACCCGGGGCAAGAAAAAAGGCAGAGGAGTGATCCTCTGCCTTTTTCTACAGTAGGCTCGAGAGGCGATTAGGCCTGTGCTTTTGAACGGCGACGGATCAGACCGCCCAGCGCCATCAGAGCGACGCCGAACATTCCGAGCGTGCCCGGCTCCGGGATGTTCTTGAAGTTCACGTCGACCACGATGCCGTTAATGGTAGCGTTCGGCGTCGTGGCTCCAGACGTGGAGTTGACGTTCTGGACGCTGCCGGCCGTGGTGGAAGCGAAGTCGAAGCTA
>DATLVC010000119.1:0-16154 GCA_035577685.1 Micropepsaceae bacterium
CCCCCCGCGCCCGCAACGCGTTCCGCAGGTCCGCCGCCTAAGCCCGTTCTGCCGGCTTTGCGCGATGTCCCGCCGAACAATCTTGCGAAGACGCCGCCGATGGGTTGGGCCAGCCGGGAAAAGCTCGTATCCAATATCGAGGATGACGACATCCGCCAGGCCGCCGAGAGTCTGGAAGAAACGCATCTGCGCGAGGCCGGTTTTGCCTATGTGGAAATCGACGATGGCTGGCAGGGCGAGCGCGATGCCAATGGCGTGTTGCATGCCAGCGCCAAATTTCCCGACATGAAGGGGCTCGCCGATTACGTCCATGCCAAGAATTTGAAATTGGGTTTGCTGCTGTCGGCCGCGCCGAAAAGCTGCGGCGGATTCGAAGGGAGCTACGGCCACGAAGCCGAAGACGCGAAATTGCTCGCGTCCTGGGGCATCGATTACGTCGTCTATGATTGGTGCGGTGCCGAATCGCTCTACGCGACGCAAGCCGAGCAGCAAGCCGCCTATCAGAAAATGGGCGAGGCGTTGCGCAGCTCGGGCCGCGACATCGTCTTCGCCATCAGCCAAAACGGCGCCTTCGATGTGGCGCGGTGGGGCGCCAAGACGGGCGCGAATGTCTGGCGTATCGGGGCGGACATTGAGGACAATTGGCAATCGATGACCAATGCCGGCTTGGCCGTGAACGGCAAGGAAGGCTTCGCCACCCCGGGCCATTGGAACGATCCGGGTCTTTTGCAAACCGGCAATGGCGGCATGACGCCGGACGAATATCGCATGCAGCTGAATTTATGGGCGGTGGTCGCCGCTCCCATGATGCTCGGCAACGATGTGCGCATCATGACACGCGAGACGCTGGCCATGCTCAGCAATCGCGAAGTGATCGCCATCGATCAGGACCCGCTCGGGCGCCAGGGGAAGCGCATCGCCCAAGCCGGTCAGAGCGAAGCATGGGCGCGGCCGCTTGCCGACGGGTCGACGGCGCTGTGCTTTATCAACCGCGGCAATGACAGCGCGCCCATCGGCGTGTCCTGGGAACAGCTTGGCATCGAAGGGCCGCGCCGCGTGCGCGATCTGTGGCGGCACGAAGACACCGGCACTTTCAACGGGCGCTATGTCGTGTTTCTCAGCCCGCACACATCGCTGTTGCTGCGCCTGGCCCGCTGAGGCGGTTTATTCCGTATCGTCGTCGGGTTTCACCAGATCGATGGAACCGATTTTTGCCACGGGCTCGCCTTCGAAGGTGACTCCGGCCTCGACAGTGCTGAGATAGCGCGGCCCGGTGAAATCCGGCGAGCCGGTTTGATCGTGCCAGCTCGTTCCCAGCGTCAGCGAAAGCGTCCGCTGAGGCTTGCGGCCGCGCTTGCCGCGCGAGGGGACCGTTCCCTCGCCCAGCGGGATGCGCAGCTGCACCATCGCGGCCAGACCATCGGGAACGGCAACGCCGTGCTGCGACAGCTGCGCCTGTGCCATGCCTTGTGCGAAGCCCGGCTCCACATCCGCCAAAAGGAAGGTTGCCGACGCGATCAGGATTCCCAATCCGAGTCTCGAAGCGGCCATGTTCATAGCCCTCCCTCGCGCTGGATGACGGGTCACGATAGCAGAGAACGAGCATCGAATCCCGGGCGATTTTCCCGATCGTGCTTGAACCAAGCATGTCATGCCCGCGCAGGCGGGCATCCAGAGCGTTTGAAAATGCCTGGATTCCCGCTTCCGCGGGAACGACAATTCAAGGGCTCGAATTTCGGTAATTACCGCGCGAGGGCGCGTTCGTTCAGGATGCGCGTCAGCAGATTCGCCGTGGCAAATCCATCTGCCGGTATCCCGCGCGCTTTTTGATAGGCACGAATCGCCGCGCGCGATTGACGGCCGAGCATGCCGTCCGTGCCGCCGGTGGAAAATCCGAGCGCCATCAGGCCTTCCTGCAACGCCGTGCGGCTCGATTCATCGAGGGGCGCTTCATCGAGCGGCCAGCCCGCCTGGATGTCACCCGCGCCTTTCAACCGGTCGGACAGAAGGCCGATGGCGAGCGCATAGGACGTCGCGGCATTATATTTCAGGATGGCATTGAAATTGGCGCGCACCAGGAACGCCGGACCGCGATAACCGGCCGGCAGAAAGATCGCCGCCGCGTCGCCGGTTTCGTTCAACGCCTCGCCCGACATTTTGCGCACGCCGAGCCGCGCCCATTCCGCAATCGGTTTTGCGCTGTCGGTGTCCGCCATCTCATAGGGAAATCCTTCGGGCAGGCGTACCTCTTCGCCCCAGGACTCGCCGCTGCGCCATCCCGATTGCTTGAGATAATTTGCCGCCGATGCGAGCGCATCGGCCGGCGAATTCCAGACGTCGCGTTTGCCGTCGCCATCGCCATCCACGGCGCGTTCGAGGAATGTCGTCGGCACGAATTGCATGTGCCCGAAAGCGCCCGCCCAGGATCCCGTCATGGACCGCGGGTCGCGCCCTTCGACATCGGCGATCTTCAGCGCGGCGATGAGTTGCCGCCGCCCATACTCGATACGCGGGCCGTCATAAGCGAGCGTCGCCAGCGCCTCGAACAGATTGAACGTGCCTTCGTTCTGGCCATAACCCGTCTCCAGACCCCAGATTGCGGTGAGGATTTCGGGCGGAACCCCATAGTCGTTCTGCAGCCGGGCAAACAGACCGGCATTGGCGGCGATCAGTTCGCGGCCCTTATCGACCCGCATGGGCGAAATGGCGCTCGCCAGATACTCCCAGACGGGGCGCACGAATTCGGGCTGCTTCTCGTTCAGCTCCTCGACTTTCGGGTTCACATGGATGTCCGACACGGCCCGGTCATAGGTCGCCGGCATAACCCCCGCCTTCAGCGCCTCGGGGCGGAAATCCTGAAGGAAGGCTTCGAACCGCATTTCCTCCTCGGGCTTGGCCACCGGAACCGGCACAGTCTTGGGTGCCCGCGCCAGTGCCTCGACCGGCGCCCAGGCAAGCGCACTCAAGAAAAACACCGCAAAAAGGTCCTTATGCCGCATCTTGGAGCCTCATCGCAGGACCTAGGTCCCGCCCTGGCCGGTGTAGGGACGGCCGGTGAAAATCGACACCAGATGCGCCGCCATCAACAGGATAACGACGATGCAGACCATCTGGACCACATGGTAATTGATCATGCGCACCTTGAGCGGCTCGGCCGGCTGGCGCGCCCGCCAATTGGCGAAACCGAACACACAAAACATCAGTCCCGCGACGGCCAGCGTCGAGGTCAAACTCAAATCCATCCCTTTGTCTCCTCACGCGTTTTCCGCAAAAACCGGCCGTCCGGGGGAAGGTGGTTGACAGACCCCCGCCACGTGCCTAGGTTCCCGCGCCTTTTCGGCGATTTGGCGGCATATTAACACCGGAGACAACGATGAAAGTGCGCAATTCGCTGCGCTCGCTGAAAAAGCGCGATAAGGACTGCCGCGTCGTGCGCCGGAAGGGCCGCGTCTACGTCATCAACAAGAAGAATCCCCGCTTCAAGGCGCGCCAGGGTTAAGCCGCGATCGGGCCAAGGGCGGCCGGTTCGCGTCAGATCGCGCGCCAGAACCGGAAATTGCCACGCGAGCGGCATCACAATCCGGTTCTTATCGTTCCGGCCCCTATCGCTTCGGTAAGGGTTTTTGGCTAGCATCGACCCATGCGCCCGATGCTCCTGAGCCTTTTGCTCCTTGCGCCCCTCGCCACAACGGCCATGGCGCAATCCTCGCCCTCTCCCGCCAACCCGCATCAGCTGGATTCGCAGGGCCAGGTCCCCGATTTGCAGCTGATTCCGCCGGGGGGGCCGGACAATGGGGCGCCCAAGGCTCCGCCAGGTCCGCAAGCCGGTCCGCCGCAGCAGGGGGCCGCGGCCGCCCGGCCGGGCCGGCCGCCACCGAAGGCGCCCGAAACCGATGACCAGCTTCTGACCAAGCTTGCCAAAGCGCCCGACCAGCGGGCCGCACGCCCGATCGAGCGCGAGCTGAAGGCGCGCTGGGCCCATTCGGGCAGCCCCAGCGCCGATCTGCTGCTCAAGCGGACCGATCAGGCCATGGAAGCCCATGATTTCGACACCGCGCGCGACATCGCGGTCAAACTGACCGGCATCGCGCCCAATTTCGCCGAAGCCTGGCACCGGCGCGCGACACTTGCCACCCAGAAGGACGATTACGAGGACGCGCTCACCTCCTTGCGCCGCACCCTGGCGCTCCAGCCGAAGAATTTCGCCGCACTCGCCGAGCTGGGTGAAATCCTGGAGGAATATAACGACAAGCCTCACGCGCTCGATGCTTATCGCCAAGCCAAGGCCATCGACCCGTTCCTCGACGGCCTCGCCGATCGCATCCGCGATCTGACCAAGTCCGTCGAAGGCCAGGGAATCTGATTGACGTTCGAGGGTCCGATGTTCGTAAAGACTTCTCTTCTCGCTGCGAGCCTTGCGTTGCTCGGCCTCACCGTGCCTTCGGTCGCCGAACCCACACTCGTCGGCATCTGGTTCAGCCCGTTCCAGCCCGACGAGCCCAATGTCATGTCGCTGATCGAATTCAAAGCGGACGGCACGTTCCACGAAGAATTCCGCAAATGCGACAAAGGGGACTTCGTGGGCTTCCAGACCGAGGCAGGCACCTGGTCGGTCAATAACGACGTCGAGCACATCAATGCCAATGTCATCAACGGCGATCCCGCCACGGCCCAGGCCGATTACAAGATCGTCTCGCTGACCGACACCGAACGGCGCATTCGGATGGACCCGCAGGGCTACATCTTTGTCGGTCACCGGGTGACGGACTTTGAATTCCCCGAATGCGCGACGGGAACATAAGATCGTGCGCGTTTCACGCTTTGCGATTGCCAGTTTGATTCTTTCGGTTTCTGTCGCCGGGTTCGCGCTTGCTAAAGAGGCGACGCCGGAGAGCACGTCACCGTTTGTCGGCTTTTGGTATGGGGTGGGTGAGCCGGACGATCCCAGCATCTCCTACATCGATTCCTATCACGCGGACGGAACCTTCAATTCGGAGTTCCGCAAATGCGAGAAGGGCGAAGTCGTCTGGCGCCAGACCGAAAGCGGCAAATGGACCATCATGGGCAGCGTGCTCAGAATGGTGTCCAACATCATCGACGGCAAGAAGACGAATTTCGACAATTCCTATGTCATCGAATCCTCAACGCGCGATGAGTTCCACGCCCGTCTGCACAATCCTGATTATCTGTTCATCGAAAGACGCATTCCGAAATTCGAATTCCCGCCCTGTTATGTCGGGGCCTGACCGCGCTCACGCGATCGGCGCGATTTCGTCGGTATAGACCTTGAAACTGACCAGAGTACTGGGACCGAACGTGCTGCTGATGGCGACGTCAGCTGCATCGCGCCCGCTGGCGATGAGCACCCGCCCGATCCGCGGAACATTGTTACGCGGATCAAAGGTGTACCAGCGGCCACCGAGATAGGCTTCGAACCAGCCAGCGAAATCCATCGGCGCATAGGGTGGCGGCAGGCCGATATCGCCCAGATAGCCCGTGCAATAGCGCGCGGGAATGTTCAGGCAGCGGCAGAACGTAATGGCCAAATGGGCGTAGTCGCGGCAAACGCCTCTGCGCTCGCGGAACACCTGCGCGGCGGTCTTGCTCGGACTGGCATGCTCGTAGCCGAAGACGATGTGGTTATGCACGTAATCGCAAACCGCCTGCACGCGCGCCCAGCCCGGTGGAAACCGATCGAACAGGTCCCAAGCGGCCTGGGACAATTGGTCGGTCTCGCAATATCGGCTGCCCAAGAGAAAAACCAGCGTATCGATGGGCAAATCCTGAACGAGATGCTGATAGGCCGAAGGAGCGACTTCGTCGGGTGCACCGGAATCCCGCACGACTCCCGCGCTGGCGATACGAATGCGTCCCGCCGGGGCCACGATCCTGGTGCACCAATTCCCGAACCCGTCATGATAGGCCATGCTGGGCACGCTGGGGTTGGTCGTCATGGCGTCGGCAATGACGATATCGGCTGCGCGCGTGGCATGAATGTTCAGGGTGAGAATCATCGGAGTGGGTTGCGGGCACTCGTAGATCAACTCGTAACCAACGCGGATTTGCATACTACGTCCATCGCTTTCCGCACCCCACGAGTCCACTACACGCCGGAAACGCTTCGTCCCGCAACCGCCCTGAAGTCACAGCCAACGGAACGGCCGCTTCGCGAGGACGAGCGTGGCGGATTGCAAGCGGCCTTACGTTAACTGCGACGGCGCGTTCGGCGCACCCCCCGCCACGCGCCCAGCGCCTACGCGCTTCAGGAACTGCGCACCATAACGGGCAACCGCACTTTGCATCAGCGCGAAAGCGGCCGGATCGTTGGCCTGAACCGCCTGACCAACCACCTGGGCAACGAAGGATTCGGGATTTTCGACAGGCTGACCGGGCTGAACCCGAGCCTGCTGTCCGAACGGGTGCAAGGCGCCGAACTCGGCCAGGACCCATTGTTCAAAAAGCTTGTCGCAGGCCGCCTTGTAATTCCAATAATCGAAGCCAAGCGAGATCAAATCGCCGGAGACGTGAAAAAAGGTCGACGCCGAATAAAATGCGCCATTGCCATCGTGGCCCTCCACTCCCACCTGGACGAAGAAATTGCCGTCCTGGCTGCGGAAACTCAACTGCCAGCCGCCATCGGCGCTGCCGCTCACGCCCACCGCAACGGTATCCTTGGTCTGGAACTGGCCCAGCAAGGGCGGCACCGGAAACCAGCAATCGCCGGCCAGCATCACCTGGGGAGCCGCAAGCGTGCGGAATTCATTGCTCCACAACGGACGCGGATCGGGCACGCCCGGCAGCGTATAATAGAAATTGCCGAGCTGAATGGTCCAACGGTCGATTGTGACCGGAAGCGGCAAATCGATGACGACGAGGCGCAGCGCGAACACCGTCTCGTAATAATGGCGCGTGTACTGAAAATCATGCGCCTTGCAGCCCCATTTCGTGGCGTCGACATGATACCTGCCGAGCGTCGTGGGGCGCGTCGAAACGCTCGAAACCAGACTCGCGTCGACTTCAAAACGCGGACGAAAATCATCGATGTGATAATCGCGCCCCACCAGCGCAATGGTGGTCAATGCGGTGGGATCGATGATGATGTCCTTGAGCTCGGCATTCTGGGGCAAATTGGGGTTGATGGCGAGCGATTGCGCCGCCGGCAAACCCGCCAACGCGCCGGTTTCCTTGGCGAACATCATCGACTGCGCGATGCCGTCGGCAATCGCCGTGGCCAACGTGATCCCGCCGAAGGCGATGAACGCACCCCAGCTTGCACCGGTAAAGAACGAGAGCAGCGCGGCGGTGCCCGCTTCGCAGATCGGGTCGGCACTGATGTCGACCTTGGGCTGATCGAGATTATAAGCGGGCACAACGCAGCCGAGCGCATTGACGCTCGCCGAGAGTTCGCCGGTCTGAGTGACGCTGAACCCGCCACACAGCGGAAGACTGCCGCCTGCGCCCGCCGTGATGCGGATGAAGCCCTTGTCGAGATCGATGCTCATCTTGGTCAGGTTGACGACCAGGTCCCTCAGCGGATCGGCCATATGTTCGCGATGGACCTCGACCGAACCATTGCCGCAGGAGGGCGGCGTGGCGCCAAGAATCATCTGCTGCCCCGCCGCGCTGTCGAGAAAATTGTTCAGCTCGGTTGCGGCTTCGGCTGCCACCGCCGCATCGGCATCGTTCGCGACGTCCTGCAGCGCCAGATTGAATGCCTCGGCCGCCGCATTGGCCGGTCCATTGCCCATGAATTTCACCATCGCCGCATTAAAGTAATTGACGAAATTCGCGGCGAGCGCCTGACCGTAGAATGTCTGGTATTGGGTCGCCCGCACGCGCGCGAGATAGTCGCCGATCATCTGCTGATAGACGAACTGCCGGATCAGCGAATTCTTGATCAGCGGGCAGGCTATCGTCAGGTGAAACCCCGCCGGCGACATCAGGACCGCAATGCGCCGCGCCGGAACGATACTCAACGCGCCGGGCTGGTTGTAGACGAATTCCTGATGGGGCTGGACGATGTCGCTGTCCGTCTTGGCGTTGACATTGCCGCCGCTCGCGGCCGCGCGGTAATAGCCGAAGACACCAAGCGTGGTGGCGTCGATCCACGACACGGACGGCTTGGCTGTGACGGTTGCGGGATCGTCGCTGTCCTGGCCCGGAACCAGCGCAAAACTGAAGGCTGGCACGGGGCGATCGCCCAGCCCGCGCACCCAATCCTGCAATGTCAGGCCGAGCCCGATATTGACGAATTTGGACATGCCCGCGCCGATGGCGCCATCGACCTGCTGACTCGAATAGGCATCGAGCGCGACCGAGGCCGAGGCCTTGCTCAGCAGAATCGCCGGAACGATCTGGCCGTGTGTATCGGGATCGGGAATCCAATCGATTATGACCGAAACCGTCGCGGTCGCGCCCAAATGATAGAGCGATTTCGACCCGAAGGTCATGGCGCCATCCGAAAGCGCCATCACAAGCCGGCAGGTCGAGGTCCGCACGACCGATTCCAGACTCGCCACACACACGAATTCCGCCGGCGGGATATCGTCGCCAGCTGCCAGGTTCATCTCGAACTTGCCGCCGAACAGATAGATCGTCTGGCCGTCCATCGGAATCGGCTGGCTATTGATGAAATCAGACAGCGTGTCGAGGGACATTTCCCCGATCACGTCAAAACCGGCCATGTGGGCCATCATACCCTCCGTAAGCGGACGCGTTGTTTTGTGGGAGAAAAACGCACCGATGACGCCGGCACCCGCGACCATATAGCCGCTATGCCGATTGTCATTATTACCTATCCGACAGAATCGCGATCAGGATATTTCGCCTTTACGCGCGAACGTCGCTGAGAAACCTACAGGCCTTTGCGCGTGACGAAGGCGACGCGCAGCATGTTGGTGGCGCCAGGCGTTCCCAACGGCAGACCGGCCGTGATCACCACGCGTTCGCCCGGCTTGGCGAAACCTTGCGTGAACGCGATCTGACAGGCGCGCTCGGCCACATCGTCGAGGTCGTGGGCGTCTTCGGTTTCGACACAATGCAGGCCCCAGGCGAGCGTCAGGCGCCGCGCCATCGCCTTGATCGGGGTCAGCGCCAGGATCGGCGCTTCGGGGCGTTCACGGGCCGCTCGCAAACCGGTCGAGCCCGATTTGGTCCAGCACACGATGGCGGCCGCATCGATGGTGTGCGTGACATCGCGCACCGCCGCCAGCAATCCGTCGGCAATCGTGTGCTCGGGCTCCTGGCGCTGTGCCGCGATGATGGTGGCATAGAGCGGATCGTTCTCCACCGATTGCGCGATGCGATCCATCATGGCGACCGCCTCGGCGGGATAGGCACCGGAGGCGGTTTCCGCCGACAGCATCACCGCGTCCGCGCCTTCGAAAACCGCGTTGGCGACATCGGATACTTCGGCCCGCGTCGGCACCGGCGTGTGGATCATGGATTCCAGCATCTGGGTCGCGACCACCACCGGCTTGCCCGCGCGGCGCGCCGCCCGGATGATCTGCTTCTGCCGGCCGGGCACGGCTTCGAGCGGAAGCTCCACACCAAGATCGCCGCGCGCCACCATCACCGAATCCGAGAGACTGATGATCTCGTCCAGCGCGTGGAACGCGGCGGGCTTTTCGAGCTTGGTCATCACGCCGGCGCGCCCCGCGGCGGCCTTGCGCAGCTCGGCCACATCGTCGGGCCGCTGCACGAAGGACAGCGCCAGCCAATCGATATTCAGCGAGAGGGCGTAATCGAGATCGCTGCGATCCTTCGGCGTCATGGCCGGAATCGGCAGCAGCGTGTCGGGAAGATTCACGCCCTTGTGGTTCTTGACGAGTCCCCCGGTCAGCACGGTCGCATCAATGCGCGAATCGGTCACCGATTCGGCGACCAGGCGCACCTTGCCGTCATCGATGAGGAGCACGGAGCCGGCCTTGAGCGCGGCGAAGATTTCCGGGTGCGGCATCGGAAGATGGTCGGCGTCGGGCGCGGTTTCCGCCCGCACCAGCGTGATTTTCTGGCCAGCTTCGAGCCGCTTCTCGCCCCCTTCGAGCTTGCCGAGCCTCAGCTTGGGCCCCTGCAGATCGACCAGAATGGCGATCGGCCGCCCGACATCGGCTTCCACCGCGCGCACCATATTGACCAGCGTGGTCAGATTGGTGTGGTTGGTATGGCTCATATTGATGCGGAACACGTCCACGCCCGCGATGAAGAGCGTGCGTATCTGCTCCTTGGTGTGGCTCGCAGGCCCCAGCGTGGCGACGATCTTGGTTTTGCGGCTGCGACGCATCGGTTACCGAGAGGGTCCTCTTCGCGATTCGCGCTGGAAAATGCGGCAATTCCCGAATCGGGCGTGTTCGCGATGCAAAGTAAAGTGAAAGCGGTTCAGGTCAATCCGCCAAATTTTCGGTCCAATCCGGAGCGTTGCCGGTATCGACCTGGAAGAAGCGCTTGGTTTCGTAGCCATGGGCCACACAGCCCGCGCGGCCCACAATCGTGAACCGTCCGGATTTGACGCAGAAGCTGCGATCGCCTTCCCAGGCGCCGCCGATCTCCTCATGCTCGGCATAGACATAATAGTACCGCGCCAGCAGCGGCTCTTCGATGAGGACGGCACAGCCGCCGGCGGCGATCTTCCACCAGCCGGAACTCGCCCAATCCTTGCCGTTGAAGAAGCCCAGCGCGATCGAAGCCGGATTCGTCGTCTTGTTGCAGACGGAGAATCGGGCCGCTGCGGGGTGGGTGGAGACCCCAAGAAGCGTTACGATCATCACCGGCAGAAGGACGATAGACAGAGACGCGCGCACGCGCGGGAAGTTGTCGGTCCGTTCGCGTGCTGTCAATGTTCTCCGCGCGCATTTGTCGGCCATCGTGCTGCTTCCGGCCACGCTATAGTCCCATCATGACAGACGTATTCGCCACCCAACCTTACGAGCTCCGTAATCCCGGAGCGGCGGGCGCCATCATTTTCCTCTGCGACCATGCGGCGAACGAGGTGCCGCCGGAGCTGGGGACGCTGGGTCTCGCGCCGGCCGATTTCGCCGCCCACATTGCCTATGACATTGGCGCCGCTGGCCTCACGCGCGCGCTTGCGGATCGTTTTGCGGCACCCGCGATTCTCGCGCGCTGGTCGCGACTCGTGATCGACCTCAATCGCGGGGCGGACGATCCCACCGTGGTGATGAAACTTTCCGACGGTCGCATCATTCCGGGTAACCGTGCTGCCGATGCGAAAGACATCGCCGAACGCATTGCGCGCTACCACGCGCCCTATCATGAGGCGATCGCGCAGCGTATTGCCGATGCACGGGCCAAGGGGATCGTGCCGGTGCTCGTCTCCATGCACAGCTTCACGCCGATCTGGCGGGGTAAAGCGCGGCCCTGGCATGTCGGCATCCTGTGGGACAAAGACGGGCGCCTCGCCAAACCCTTGATGGCGCGGCTCGGCAAAGAAGACGGCCTCGTCATCGGCGACAACGAACCCTATTCGGGCGAATTGGAGAACGATTGCCTTTACCGCCACGGCACCATGAATGGACTGCCCCACGTATTGATCGAGATGCGCCAGGATTTGATCGGCGACGACATCGGCATCGCCCGCTGGGCGGCCCGCTTGGAAGCGGCCCTGCGCGACGCCCTGGCGGCCATGGGTACACCATCTGTAGAATTCACCCGGCCTTTGAAGAGCGTTTCAGGAGGATCAGCGATGGACGAGAAAACCCGCACCGAATTGGAAGCCGCCGCCTTCCGGCGCCTGGTCGCGCATTTGCGGGGCCGCACCGACGTGCAGAACATCGACATGATGAATCTGGCCGGCTTCTGCCGCAACTGTCTGGGCGATTGGTATCGCGAGGCCGCCGCCGCCAAGGGCATTGTGCTGGAAAAGGACCAGGCGCGCGAAATCGTCTATGGCATGGCGCCGGCGGAATGGAAGAAGCGCTACCAGAAGGACGCCTCGGCCGAACAGCAAGCCCAATTCGCCAAGGCGAAAGAGACTCACAGCTAAGCGGCCTTGTCCGCATTGCCAAATTAACGCGTTCCTGATTGTCATGGCCCGCCCTGAATTGAACCCGGGGCTGTTTGGCCCGCTGCTGCGGGGCATGACATTTTCAGGAGCATAAGATGGCAAAATCCGGCTTCGCGGCAGGGCAGTTGAAATCGCTGGTGGAACGCATCGAGCGGCTGGAAGAAGAAAAGACCGCCCTTTCAGCCGACATCCGCGAAGTCTATGCCGAAGCCAAGGGAAACGGCTTCGACACCAAGATCATGCGGCAGGTGATCCGGATTCGAAAGCTCGACAAGGCCGACCGCCAGGAAATGGAAGCCATTCTGGACCTCTATCTTTCGGCGCTGGGTATGCGAAGCTGATGGCATGAGCCGTTTCGCCTTCGGGGTTGCTCTCGCCTGCGCCTTGCCGGGCGTGGCGTGGTGCGCGGAAAATCCCGGAGCCGTGAAATCCATCGGCGTTGCGACCATGCTGCAAGATGGGACTATTCTGATCGGCGTTGGCGGACCGGACGCGACGCGCGCCCAAGCGGTCCTGATGGTGGAGCCGGGCGACACCAATTACCAATCCATCATCGATCATGTGGGCGGTTTGAAGCCAGGGGAGACCAAGCCCATTCCACCCTGGCCGGATCAGCCGCCGCCTGCGCCGCGCAATGACGATTCCCCGCCGAAGTCACCGCCCGGCGCTTGAGGCAGTTCAGCCCGTTGCCGCGTGGACGGGATCGGCATCGTCCTCGGCGGGCATATCGTTCTCGAGGCCCAGATCCTTGAGCTTGCGATAGAGCGTCGAACGGCCGATGCCGAGACGGCGTGCCACTTCCGACATGCGTCCACGATAGCGCGATATCGCCATGCGGATGATCTCCGCCTCCAGCTCTTCGAGCTTGCGCATATGGCCGGAAGGATCGGCCGCGCCGATCGCGTAAGGCGCGAGCGCGCGGGCCGCCGCAGCGCTGCGGGCCGACGGCATCGCGTCGCGGGCTGAGGTTTGAGCCAGCGCTGCAACAGGTTCGCGCTGCGCGATTCCCATCGCGCCGGCGATCTGCGGAAAATCCGCCACGCCGAGCCTGTCTTCATCGCAGAGCACGATGGCGCGGAAAACCGTGTTCTCGAGCTGGCGCACATTGCCGGGCCAGGAATAGGCGTTGAGCATATCCAGCGTTTCGGGCGTGAAACCGGTCACCGCCTTGTTTTCCTCCGCCGCAAAGCGGGCCAGGAAATAGTTCGCAAGCGCCGTCACATCTTCGGGACGTTCGCGCAAAGGCGGGATGAGCACCGGAAACACATTCAGCCGGTAATAGAGATCTTCGCGAAAGCGGCCCTCGCGGGTGAGGTCGGCAAGATCGCGATTGGTGGCCGAGATGATGCGGACATCGACCTTGACCGGCCGCTTCGCGCCGACCGGATCGATCTCGCCTTCCTGCAGCGCGCGCAGCAGCTTCACCTGCATGTCGAGCCTGAGTTCGCCGATCTCATCCAGGAACAGCGTGCCGCCGTCGGCCTCCAGAAACTTGCCGAGATGCTTGTCGGTTGCGCCCGTGAAGGCGCCCTTCTCGTGCCCGAAAAGGATGCTTTCGATGAGATTGTCCGGGATGGCACCGCAATTCACGGTGACGAAAGGCTTGCCGGCGCGGTCCGAACCGCCCTGGATGGCGCGCGCGATCAGCTCCTTGCCGACGCCCGACTCGCCCTCGATGAGAATCGGGATCGTGGATTGCGCCGCGCGAGCGCCGATGCGGATGACCTGGCGCATGCCGGGGCTTTTGGCGATTAGATCATCGAAGGTGAGGCGATTCTGCTGCTTCTTCTTGAGGCGAGACACCTCGCCGGTGAGCGCGCCCAGTTTCAGCGCATTCTGGATCGATACCTTGATGCGCTCGGGACTGGCAGGCTTGACCAGGAAATCGTTCGCGCCCGCCCGCATGGCCTCGACCGCCGAATCGATCCCGCCCTTGGCGGTCAGAACGATCACCGCGATGCTCTGATTGACCGCGCGAAGCTTGCTCAGCACCTCGATGCCATTGACATCGGGCATCAGAAGATCGAGCAGCATAAGGGAAATCTGCTCGCCCTGGGGCGACAGCAGAAGATCGAGAGCCGGCCCGCCGCCGGGCGCGGTCAGCGTATCCAGCCCCATACGCGCAATCGCCGTTTCCAGGAGGCGACGCTGTACCGGATCGTCGTCGACGATAAGAACCGTTTGGGTCATGAAGGGGCGCAAATCCTGCGGGCTGTTAAGCCCCATTGTCGCGCCTCAAAGGTAAAAATCGGTTTAAGCGTCCCAATTTGTGCCAATTCGGCCTCAGGAAGCGGGGGCGGCGAGGCCGCGGCAACAGCGCGACGAAAAGTCGCCTTATCGGCTCCCTCCCCCGGGGATCAGCGCTTTGCTCCCGCGGTTCCTTTGCTATAGTCGCGCGCGCATCGTTCAAATTCGTTCAACGGGGACAGTATGGCCGAACATCATCATCCCTCCGGCGATTCGTCGACCGGCGGCAGCATGGACATTACCGAGCACGTCAAGACCTGGCTCGCGTTCTGGAACACCGCGAAATGGGGCACCGTCGCGCTCATCGTTCTCGCCGCACTTCTGTTCATCTTCCGCACCCATAACGGGTGATACAAGCATCCCATATGAAGGCCGCACGGCCATGATTGTCGCGATCCCCAAAGAGCGGCGCGATGGCGAAACGCGTGTTGCCGCGACGCCCGAGACGGTCAAGAAGCTGAAGGGTCTTGGCCTCGATATCGTGGTGGAAACCAGAGCCGGGGCCGCGGCGCGGGTTTCGGATGCGGATTATCAGGCGGCGGGCGCGACCATCGCGCCGGATGCCGCTGCTGCAGTGCAAAACGCCGATATCATTCTGAAGGTACGCGGACCGTCCGAGGCGGAGATGGGCGGTTTCAAGCGCGGCGCCATTTTGGCCGCGCTGCTGTCGCCGGCAACCGAAAAAGCCGCCATCGCCAAACTGGCCGAAGCCGGCGTGACCGCCTTTGCGATGGAATTCATTCCCCGCATCTCCCGGGCCCAGGCCATGGACGTGCTGTCCAGCCAGGCCAATCTCGCAGGCTACAAGGCGGTGATCGATGCCGCCGCCCAGTTCGGCCGCGCGATGCCGATGATGATGACGGCGGCCGGCACCATCGCACCGGCGCGCGTGCTGGTGATGGGCGCGGGCGTTGCCGGACTGCAAGCCATCGCGACCGCGCGGCGCCTGGGTGCCATCGTCTCGGCGACCGATGTGCGCCCTGCCACCAAGGAACAGGTCGAGAGTCTCGGCGCCACCTTCGTCGCCGTGATGGACGATGAATTCAAACAGGCCCAGACCGCCGCCGGCTACGCCAAGGAAATGTCCAAGGAATATCAGGCCAAGCAAGCGGCGCTGATCGCTGAGACCATCAAGAAACAGGACATCGTCATCACCACCGCGCTGATCCCGGGCCGCAAAGCCCCGGTGCTGGTGACCGAAGACATGCTGAAGACGATGAAGCCGGGCTCCATCATCGTGGACCTCGCCGCCGAGCAGGGCGGCAATTGTCCGCTCACCACACCCAATCAAGTGACCGAAGTGCATGGCGTGACGCTAATGGGCCATTGCAATCTGCCCGGGCGGCTGGCGGTGGATTCATCCAGCCTTTACGCGCGCAACCTGTTCAATTTCGTCAGCCTGTTCGTCGACAAGAAAACGGGCGCGCTCGCGCTCAATTGGGACGATGAAATCATCAAAGGCGCCGGCCTGACGCGCGATGGGGCCATCGTGCACCCGGCGCTGCAACCCAAATAACGGAGGGCATGATGGAAGCGATCGATCCCTTCGTCTTCCGCTTCTCGATTTTTATCTTGGCCATTTTTGTCGGCTATTTCGTGGTCTGGGGCGTGACGCCGGCGCTGCACACGCCCTTGATGAGCGTCACCAACGCGATTTCCTCGGTGATCGTGGTAGGCGCGCTGATTGCGGTATCCGTGCCGGCGATCTCGAACGAATCCTGGTTGTCCAAGGGTCTGGGTTTCGTCGCGCTGATCCTGGCTTCGGTGAATATTTTCGGCGGCTTCCTGGTCACCCAGCGCATGCTAGGCATGTTCCAGAGGAAGCAGAAGTGATGACACCTAATATTTCTTTGACCTCCCCCCGGCGGGAAGAGGTCGGCGTGCGGGG
>DATLVC010000120.1:0-3802 GCA_035577685.1 Micropepsaceae bacterium
CTTCGTCATCGCAACGGCTCTGGTGCTGAACGCGCTGGTATCGCGCGTCGAAAACCGCATGCGTGGAGTCTGAAGCCACGATGAGTCTGACCCAGACCGAATTTCCCGACCTGCGCGCGATGCCGCGCCGATCTCGCATGCAATTCGGTGCGGCGGCCAAAATCAAGTGGACCCGCCGACTGCTGGTGCTTGGCGTGCTCGCGGTCTGGGAGATATGGGCGCGGGCGGGCGGCAATCCCGATCTGATTGCGCCGCCGTCAGCGATTGCGCGCGCGCTGTTCACGGACATATTGCCCGATGCCCAGATCCGAAACGCCATTCTGCTGACGCTGGTCGAAGTGGTGTGCGCCTATGCCTTGGCGATTGTCGTTGGCCTTGCGATTGGTCTTGGCGTTGGGGCAAGCAATTTCAGCCGGCGCATCCTGTTGCCGATCATCCTGATCTTCTACGCCATTCCGCAGGTCGTGTTGCTGCCCCTGTTCACGCTGGGCTTCGGCATCGGCCCGGCCGCAAAAATCGCCTTTGGGTTCAGCCATGGCGTGTTTCCCGTCATCGTCAACGTTGTGGCAGGCATGCGCAACGTAAACCCGCTCTATCTCCGGGCGGCCCGTTCCATGGGCGCGAGCGCAAGCGACATCATCCGCAACGTGACCTTCCCCACCATGGTGGCGAGCTTCTTCACCGGTCTTCGCCTTGCTATGACCATGACCTTGCTTGGCGTCATCCTCGCG
This sequence comes from Micropepsaceae bacterium, assembly GCA_035577685.1. GTDB lineage: Bacteria > Pseudomonadota > Alphaproteobacteria > Micropepsales > Micropepsaceae > CAIYRG01. Next base: position 732 of record DATLVC010000120.1, read on the forward strand.
GAGCTTTATGTGTCTACCAGCGGCGTCGGCTATTTCACCAAGCTATTCGCGGAGGATTTTAACCCGGCGCCCTTGTTCGCGCTGATCGGGATTCTCGCCATTATGGCAATCGCCTTGAATGAACTCGTGCGGGCTGTCGAACGCCGCTTCACGCGCTGGAAAAACTGAGTCACATGGAGTGCGAATGAACCTTGTCGGCATAGATATCGGCGGAACATTCACCGATCTCGTCGGGTGCATAGAGGGGCGGATCGTGACGTCCAAAGCGTCCACCGTGCCGGCTGATCCGACACAGGGGGTGGCCGACACGATCGACCTCGCGGAATGCGACATGACCAAGCTCGCCGAAGTGCTGCACGGCTCAACGGTCGCGATCAATACGGTGCTGGAACGCAAAGGCGCATTGACCGCGCTTGTCACGACAAAGGGGTTCCGCGATGTCTATGCCATCGGCCGCGGCAACCGCATCGAGAGCTTCAACCTGTTCTTCCATCGGCCCAAACCTTTGGTACCACGCGATCTGACATTTGAAGTCCCTGAACGGGTCAACGCCAAAGGCGAGGTACTGACCCCGCTCGATGAGACCGCTGTCGAAGAACTGGCGATCACGATGAAGAAGCGCCGCGTCGAAGCGGTAGCCATTTGCCTGCTGCATTCTTACGCGAACCCGGCGCATGAGCGGCGCATCGGCGAGATGCTGCGGGCCGCGATGCCCGACCTGTTCATCACGCTGTCGCACGAAATCCTGCGCGAATACCGCGAATATGAACGCACCTCGACGACGGCGCTCAACGCCTATGTCGGGCTTCGGGTTCAAACCTATTTGCGCCGGCTCGAAACCTATCTGCGCAAAGGCCGCTTCACCGGAAAAATCCAGATCATGCGATCCAATGGCGGCGTGATGTCGATTACGCTCGCGCAGGAGCAGCCGGTCTCCATGATGGAATCCGGCCCGGTCGCCGGCATGATCGGCGCCGGCCGGCTGGCGCTGGATATGGGCCTGGAAACCTGCATCGGCTTCGACATGGGCGGGACCACCGCCAAGACCAGCCTCATCACCCATGGCGCACCGGTCATCGAAGACGGCTATGTGATCGGCGATCCGGCAAGCGGGCAACCGATGCAGCTTCCAGTCGTCGACATTGTGGAAGTCGGCGCGGGCGGCGGTTCGATAGCGTGGATCGACGCGCATGGCGGCATCCATGTCGGGCCGCAAAGCGCAGGCGCCGATCCTGGCCCCGCCTGCTACGGCAAGGGCAATCTCGATCCCGTGGTTACGGATGCCAATCTGGTCCTTGGACGGATCAACCCAAGACGTTTCCTCAACGGCAACATGACGCTGGACGTGGCGGCATCGGCCCGTGCGATCAAAGACCGGATCGCGGACCCGCTGGGCCTCAGCGTGCGCGATGCGGCTCTCGGCATTATCCGTATTGCAGACGGGGCGATGTCTCTGGCGGTGCGCGCGGTCTCAGTCAATAAGGGCGTTGATCCCCGCGACACCGCGTTGATCGCCTTCGGCGGCGGCGGCCCGTTGCACGCGAGCGCCATCGCCCGGGAGATCTTCGTTCCCAAAGTGGTGATTCCAAAGCTGCCTGGGACGTTCTCGGCGCTCGGCATGCTGATGGCCTCCTGGCGGCAGGACTTTGTCCGCACCCTGATCGGCCGGCTTGGGACACTTGGGACCGCCGAAGTCGAAACGGTATTCGGCGAACTCACGAAGGTGGGGGAAGACCGCATCGCGCGTGACGGCATCGCAAAGGCCGCCGCGACTTTCGCCTTCTATGCCAATCTCCGATATGTTGGCCAGGAACACACAATTCCCATTCCAGTCAGCGGCCCGGCATTGCTGACCGGCGATCTTGGGCCTCTGCGCAAGCTGTTCCATGCCGAGCACGCCAAGCGCTACAGCCAATCGGCGCCTGACGAGTCGATGGAGATTGTAAGCCTGCGCCTCGTCGTGACCGCGGCGCGGCAGGACAGCCTCGCCGAGCAATGGCTGAACGAACCATGGCAGGCCGAAGGCGCAATCGAAGAATCCATACGCGACGTGGTTTTCGACGATCCCGAGCGGCCGTTGAAAACACGGATTGTCTGGCGGCCCACTTTGCCCGCAGGCGCAAGCATCACAGGACCGGCCATCATCGAAGAAGCCAACGCGACAACCCTCATTCAGCCCGGCGACGTGGGGACGGTCACAACCGCCGGACATCTCATCATCGCCATCGGTCAGGAGATCCATCCGTGACCCAAGCCCATCCAATTACAGTCGAAGTCGTGCGCAATGCTGTCGTCGCCTATGCCGACGAAATGGCGAATGTGCTCGCGAAGTCCGCCTACAACATGATGATCTATGAGGTGCGCGATTATTGCTGCGGCCTGCTCGATGCCGAGGGTCGCATGATTTCGCAAAATCGTGGTGGCTTGCCGATCTTCCTCGCCGACCTCGGACCGTCGGTGGAAGACGGCATCCAGAAATACGGCCTGAACGGTTTCAAGCCTGGCGACATCGTGATCATGAATCACGCCGGCGTATGCGGCCAGCATTTGAACAATGTCGTGATCTACGCGCCCTGTTTCCACGGTGGCGAACTGGTGGGCTTTGCTGCCAATCGCGCCCATTGGGTGGATATCGGTGGCATGCGCCAGGGGTTCGGCTCTGTCGCGACGACGGAGATTTTCGGGGAGGGCCTGCAGTTGCGCTCGCTGAAAATCTATGATGCGGGCGTACGCAACGAGACGCTCTGGCAGATCCTGCGCGACAATATCCGCTTTCCCGACGCGAGCCTTGGCGACCTCCGCGCACAGATCGCGGCCTGTCAGGTCGGGGCACAGCGTTACGCGGAACTGCTCGCCCGCTATGGGCGTGAAACGGTGGAAGCCTGCATTCAAGTTGTCTGGGATCAGGCCGAAGCCGCGGCGCGCCGCGTGATTGAAAACATACCAGACGGCGAATATGAAGCCGAAAGCTTCCTCGACAATGACGGACGCAATCTCGATGTGCGTCTGCGGATCAAGGTCAAGGTGATCGTCAAAGGCTCGACCATCACCGTCGACTACAGCCAGATGAA
>DATLVC010000121.1:0-12295 GCA_035577685.1 Micropepsaceae bacterium
TGAAGATCATCGATCCGCTGACAAATCCCACCGCACATGGTGGAAATGCATCAGATGCTTTCCACCTGGTGATCCCATCGATTCCGGGCTACGGATACTCGGGAAAACCCACCGCCACCGGGTGGGATTGTCCCCACATCGCGCGTGCCTGGGTCGTGCTGATGAAGCGCCTCGGGTACACGAAGTTCGTAGCGCAAGGCGGCGATTGGGGCGCGGTCATCACCGAACAAATGGGCCTGCTAGCGCCACCGGAGTTGCTCGGCATTCACACCAACATGCCTGGCGTGTTTCCGGACGAGATTAACAACGCGGCTTTTTCGGGAGCGCCGGCGTCATCGGGTTTCTCAGCCGATGAGAAACTCGCTTACGATCATTTGCAGTTCGTCTATCAAAAGGGCATTGGATACGGCTACCAGATGGGATTGCGCCCGCAAACGCTGTACGGAATCGTGGATTCGCCGGTCGGGCTGGCGGCTTATTTCCTCGATCACGACGCACGCAGCTATGCACTCATTGCTCGCGTCTTTGACGGACAGTCCGAGGGCCTCACGCGCGACGACATCCTCGACAACATCACGATCACCTGGTTAACGAACACGGCGCTTTCTGGCGCCCGCCTCTATTGGGAAAACAAACTCGGGTACTTCAACGCCAAAGGCGTCTCCATCCCGGTTGCCGTCAGCGCCTTCCCTGACGAACTCTATCCCGCTCCACGGAGCTGGGCAGAGCGGGTGTATCCCAAACTGATCTATTACAACAAGGTGGAGAAAGGCGGCCACTTTGCGGCCTGGGAACAGCCGAAACTCTTTTCAGAAGAGGTTCGCGCGGGCTTCAGGCCATTGCGCAAATAGTGGAGCAGAAGACGTTCTGATGCGTTCGACGTGAATCAAACTACTGATAGAAGCCCGCTGACATCGTCTGCGGGCTTCTTGTTGTGTCCCGATGCAGAAGTGCATGGCACGCACTCACCAGCACTAAGATTTTCGGCACCATTGATCGACCAATACCAAGGTGTCGGCGATACCTTCGTCCAATAGTTCGGCTGCGGATCAAAGATTAGAGTTTTGTTGCGATTGAGCCTTGCTTGCGAAACGCCGTTCCCAAGCCCAGCCATCAGGAGGACATTATGTTTGAAAAGCCGTCTCCACCTTCTCGCGGGCTACAAGCCGCTTCAGCCGCCGCATTCGGTACGGTGCTTGTTGTCTTGGGCGGCATCGCCCTCGCCGCGCAGGACAAGTACGCGGTGCGCGTGCCGAATGGGCTCGCGTTCTCCGACTTCAGGGGATACGAAAACTGGCAGCTTGTCTCCGTGAGCCAGACCGACGACCGGTTGAAAGTGATGCTCGCCAACCCCGCGATGATCGCGGCCTACCAAGCCGGTATTCCCGGCAACGGCAAGAAGTTCCCCGACGGCGCCAAGATCGCGAAGATTCAGTGGAAACCGAAAAAGAGCACCGAGGCCCAGTTTGCGGTGAATGTTCCGGACACCCTGGCCGACCTCTTTTTCATGGAGAAGGATAGCAAGAAATTTCCAGACACCGGCGGATGGGGATATGCCCAGTTTGACTATGATGCTCCGTCCGACACGTTCACGGCCGATAAGGCCGGCACCCCCAATTGTGGGAACGTGTGCCATACGGCGGTGAAGGCGAAGGATTACATCTTTCACCCCTACCAGAAGCGCTAATTAGGGAGCCCGTTCCGCACAAATCCCCCATCCACCTGCGACCTCGCACGTGCTCGGAATCTGGTGCACGGAAATAGAAAGGGCGGGCGGTCCCTCTGCCGTCACCTTAGGTGCTCTCGGCTTTGGAACCACTCCCGCCCTGTAAGTTATCCCTTTGGCTTAACCCTCTCCGCGTGCGTACTGGTTGAACCACTCAATGGTGCGCGTCCATGCCTGCTGGGCCGCGACCTTGTTGTAGCGTTCCGGCGTGGCGTCGTTGAAGAAGCCATGAACGGAGTTCGGATAAATGTGGCCTTCGTAACGGATGTTGTTTTTCTTCAACTCCGCTTCCTGCGCGGGATATGCCCCCGACAACGCCTTATCGAGCGCGCCATGGTGAATGAGGATGGCCGCCTTAATCTTGGGCACATCTTCCGGCTTGGGCGCGCCGCCGTAGAACGGAGCCGCGGCGCCCAAATCCGGGCCCAGCAAAACGGACAGCGTGTTGGCCATGCTGCCGCCAAAGCAAAAGCCCGTCGCGGCGATTTTGCCGGTACAGTCCGGGCGCGCTTTCAGCCACCGCGCAGCGGCGACGAAATCCTGGGTCCTCTTGGCGGCATCGAGCTTGCCGAACAACACGCCGCCCTTGTAGTCGTCGCCCGGATAACCGCCGACCGACGAAAGCGCGTCTGGCGCGAATGCCATGAAGTTCTCCAGGGCAAAGCGCCGGGCCACGTCTTCCGTGTGTGGGTTCAATCCCCGATTCTCGTGGACGATGATAACGCCGGGCAGTTTCGCCGGGGTCTCTTCGCGAGAATTAGCGCTGTCCGGCCGAACGAAATAGCCACGGATATACCCATTCCCATTGGGTGAAGGCACGGTTTCGTAGCTCGCCTTGATCCGCTCGTCGGTCTTGGAAACCTGCTGTCCCAAGGCGTAGTTCGGCATCAACGCATCGATAATGGCGGTGGCCGTGAGACCCCCCACGGCGAAACGTTTCACCCCGTCGAGAAAGTAACGACGGCTGACCTCACCATGAATGTAACGCGAATACAGTTCTACGGCTTCCGCCGGAATCTTCTGCTGTTCCATAGGTGGCTCCCTCTTTGCCCGGGCCAAGATACTACTGCTCGCGTGACTTCTGAAGCCCGTAACCGGTTTCGGCGCGCGAATTATGCAAACCCAGGCACGCCGGCTTCAACGGCCGACGGGCCGGATTTTTGAGCGGCGGTTAGCAGAAATAGCGCGGAAAAACGCTCTATTTGGCAGCGAGTCTGGATCATGGGTAGGGCTGGCCCGATCTCTGCCGCCCTGGGCTCTGACGATTGGAGCAACAAAATTCACGCAATCTGAGCATCGCGAGAAAGGCCGGATTGGCGATGGTCCCCCCCCCAATCGAAATGACTAACCGTTGAGGGCCTTCAAGGCTTGCGCATATGCGTTATTGATACGGGCCATGTTCTTCGTAGCCAGTTCCTGAAATTCCGAGGTCAGCCCGAGGCCTTTGATGCGGTCGGGATGGTTCGCCATGCAAAGATGGTGGTACGCCTTTTTCAACTCATCAAGCGTGGCTCCCTCCTGAACGCCAAGGATCAGGTATGGGTTACTGCCCCGATATGCGGCGATTTCGGCGACGGGAAGTGTGACTTGTTTAATCGCCGACTTGGCAAGGACGAACATCGTGCCATCCGTGCCCTCGACGGGCAGAAACTGACGATCGTCGTTCAACACGTCGCTCAAACGCCCTTGAGGCGAGACAAAGAGCTTGCCGACGAGTCTTGAGCCATCGTTGAGAGAAATCTCAACCATGACGGCTGTCTTTTGAAGAGTGCGCGAGTTGTTGTTCATGCGTTCGCTCGGATTGGCGATGAAAACAGGGGTTGTCAGTGGAGCGAGATCGCAACTCCAGCCATCGGGTGAGTTTCGTCGTGCATCGGATCAGTCTCGGACAAATAGCCGACGGCTATGGTCAGCTATCGGGATTTACAGCGCGTAAATCCTGACGAAACAAACTAAGAACGTTTGCTAAGCGCCGACGCGAACCTTTCGAGGATCAGCCATAAGGGCATCCTTCGATTGCGCCTCACTGTCCAGAGCACGGCGGTCCAAACCCGCCATCGCGAGGTAAACCGCCCTCAAAACGTTAGGTGGAAGCGGGCTGGTATCACAGCAAGCAAGGGCGGCAGCCTCGCCGGCGTTCAACATCTCAGGCGTGATCTCGATCTCGTCAATCCCGCGAAGCGAACGGTCGGAGACCCGCCTGGATTTCTCATCTTGTCCAAAGCGCGGGAGATCCGTCGCGAGCCCTTTTTCGACGAATGCCATTAATTGTTGCGTGATGCGCTGCCTTTTGAGCGGCGTATACGCGAAGCGCACACCGATGCCGTCCTTCGTCAATTTGGTGGTCATGCCCTCGAAACGGCCAAAGCCGCTTACGTAAAGAGCGACATGCGATCTTGGTTGCGGCGGGCGTTCACATCGTATCCCTGCGCCGCCGGCGGAGAGCGTAATGACAACGCAGTCTATTTCGCGCCCTTGATTTGTTGCGAACAGTTTTCCCTTGGCGAAGATCCGTATCCGGCAAAACTTCCGCCGGTCCGTCGCGCTGATCCACGCTTGAAAATCCCTTTGCACGACGCGACCCCAAGGCAAAATGGTCATCTAACCGATCAGATGCACGGTCGAATTGTATAAACTCAAACATTAAAATTACGTGAGTTCTGCCGTGGCCGTGGAGACGTGACGGGCGCAGGGGGCGCCCGTCACTTGCCGAAGAATCCGTCGATATCTCGCGCCGCCGCCCTCTTATTGGAAGGCGATCATGTCCGTGCGGGTCAGCGTTGTGGCTTTGGGCTTTAAAGGTTGGTTTGCCAAGTTCGCATTGCCCGAATTCAATACATTATAGAAACCGATGGTCGTCTCGTAGTCAGTGGCGGCCGTGGTGGTATCCATGGGGAGGACGACGGTGTAATCGTGCGCCATTGCTCCGACCGATGTGTAAGTTACCGAGCCGCTGACCTTCCAGCCGACCATAATGATTGTCTTGATGCCCTTTGCTTTCAGCTCCTTGTCGAGATCGGTGCCGTAGAACCGGTCCTGGGCCGTGTTCACGATCTTGATGTCGCCCGGAGCCGGAGCGACCTCCGGCAGCCATTTGGTCATGTTCTGCGCACGGGTGCCGTAAGCCACGACCAAACCGGCCTTGCGCACCCGCGCCATGAAGGGAGTCATGGCCGGCAGCATCTGGCCCTTGCATTTCGCCTGGGTGTTGCAGATGTCCTCAACATAATCGAGTACCAGCAAAGCAGTGGTCTTAGGGTCAAGCGTAACGCGGACCGGGTCCGGCAGCGCCGGCATTTGCAAGGTCATCATAGGCTTGCCGGTGGCGCGACCGGCCGGCGCGTCTTGCGCTTGAGCCGCTCCAGCACAGAGCGCGAGGACGAAACCACTCATCAGGACCGTGCGAAACAATGTCATGTTGGAATCTCCTCAAGGGCTGGCGTCCCGACTCCGACATTCGCAAGAGATCGTGGCACGCCCTCATGCGAGCGGCGGAAGAAGGGACTAAGAGCTACATTAACGTAAGGCCCGATGGAATTGAACTGGTCATAAACGCGGCCGGAAAGAGCTGCCTTTGGCGACTTCGCGACCGTCTCAGAAATCCGGCACCTTCGCCGTCGGCACCTGCGCGTCCTCCTCGGTGCCGTATTTGCGCGGATTCTCGGCGCAGACATTTTCCAGCCATTGGTCCTGGGTCATGTGCCGGTAGGTAACTGTGGCCGACCACGGCGCGGTGAACACATTCGGATCGTCAACCGTAAACAGAAGCTGCAACACCGGCCCACGGTAATCGGGATCGAATTCCTGCTGGTTGCGTGCGTTTTCCTTCGCGTCGCGCGCATATCCTTCCTGCGCCTCCTCGTAACTAATCAGGCGATAGCGTTCGATCACGTGGAGAGCCGGACTTTGCGGCGTGCCGTACCAGTCTACCATCGCGAACGGCCCGGCCTTAATGCCGACGGTGTCGATCACCAGCGTGTCGCCTTCGTAATGGGCGACGGAATCTCCGTACCAGGATGGAGTAATCTTCGCCGGGTGTTGCGCATTTAAGCGAACGTGCCGGACCTGATGATCAACAAGATAATGGATGGTGATGTGGTCGCTCTGCTGGAACATTTCCATTCCGGCACTGGGCAACACAAATGGCACCCCGTTGGGCCAACACTGGTTGCGTGGGTTGTGAAAGCCGAAATGGTCCAGCGATTCTTCGCCGCGCTTTTTTACGATAGCGGCCGCTTCGGGCTTCAGAATCGGATTGTGATAATCGCCGACGAGCTGCAGCACATTGCTGCGGCCATTGCGACGCGACAGATTGACAAGCGAGGTCAGGCCCGAGGCCAAAGGCTCCATGCCCGGTAGCGACGGATGAGCCCACATACCGGAGAAATCCGGAACAGTTGCAGGTGCGGCCTGCCCCCATCCGGGAAGCGCCGCCACCGCCAATAAGCCTGCAATCAGAAGCTTGCGCCGCAACCCAGTCATTGCCTGCCTCCGCCGCTGCACTCCAGCCTAATCTACGCCCGTAGCACCCGCGACGGCTACGGGAGACACCGCGCCCGATCGACAATTTTGCGTCCGAACGGCCAACGATATGCAGCGCCTGCTCGATCCCCCGTCGGATCATCCCGACCAGTCGTAGTAATTTGCATCGTGGGTGCCTCCTTTGCTCGTGTGCCCCCCAGACGTTTCCGCGACCTGGCCGGAATGTCCGGTCCTGGGAAAAGCGAACATTCCGCCGGACAGCCGAGAACGGCAAATTTTGACCCATCCCGGACATCGCCCGGCGGCGCACCGCAACTTTTTACCAGACCGTCGCCAAGGCGAATACGGTACGCTAAAATTGCGCCGTTCATGGAAGCGGGGATGGCGGTCTATGCAAGGCAAATTGGCGAGTTTTTTAGGTCGTGCGGTTGTTGGATCGATCTTATCAGTAATTTTCGTCTGGCCAGGCGTCGGCGCCGAGAGCGGAGCTTCCGCTCCCGATTTTTCCGGCCTATGGGCGCGCGTCGCGATGGATCCGGAGCTGCTTTCGTCCGGGCCGAAACCGCTGGTGAATTTGCGCCGGCCGATGGATGACCCGCATGTAAACGGAGGTGGCGATCCTCTGCCGCTTGTCGGCGATTACAACAATCCCATTTTGAAGCCGCGCGCCGCGGAGGCCGTGAAAAAGGCTGGCGAACTTTCCGCGGGTGGCAGGATCAATCCCGATCCTTCCAATCAATGCGCACCTTATTCGCCCCCCTATATTTTCACGATTCAGCTTGGCGTGCAGATGCTGCAGGAAAAAGACGAAATCGTCATGCTCTATCCGCAGGACGACCAAGTCCGCCGCGTGCGCCTGAATGCGGCACATCCCAAGAATGTTACCCCGTCCGCGATGGGAGATTCCGTCGGCCATTATGAAGGCGAGACATTGGTCATCGACACGGTCGGCGTTAAGATAGAACGGGTTACAATGGTCGATCGTTATGGCACGCCACAAAGCGCGGCCATGCACGTCGTCGAACGCTACCGTCTCATCGACGTGGCGACCGCCAAGGAGGCAATGACCTTTCATGAAAGACGGGTGGGGCGTGGCCCTGGAGCGCCAGGAACCGGGCCCTATGATCCCAATGCCGACCATGCGCTGCAACTGACCTATACGGTCGAAGACCCGAACGTCTTCACGATGCCCTGGTCGGCCCAAATCACCTACCGTCGCACCATGCTTCCCTGGTCGGAACAAGTTTGCGCGGAGAACATCGTCGAATATTGGCCAGGAATGAACATCGGCGTTCCAAAGGCGGTGAAGCCGGACTTCTAAAGAGAGGGTGCTTCGCCGGAAGATCCAAATCCGGCACGGTCAAACCTGTGCGGTGCTGAGCGTCCGCTCTTGCGCAATCCGCACGGTTGCGGCGGTTCGATAGAAGAAAGCTACTGCACTTTGGCGCAGGATCGCACGGCGAGATCGGTGAGCCGCACCCGCGCCTCCGGCATGGTCTTAGCGTGCGGTGTGAGCACCCATTGCTCCAGAAAATGCGCCGTCAGCGTCAATCCGGCCAGCAGATCGCCGGGGCTGGCCTCGCCTGCCTGCCGCCCCAGCAGAAAAGCCGGCAGCGCCAGCAGCCGGTCGCGATAGGGCTCGCCGCCTTCGCGCGACACCGCGCGGCCCGTCCGCGGAGACACATAGATCAGATCGTCCGCCAAACCCGTCGCGGCACAACGCGCGAGATCGAGTCCGAAGCCAAGCTCGTTCAACAGCCCAATCTCCCAATGCACGAACAAAGGCGCCCAATCGGCGAAATCATGCGCAGCAATCGTTTCCAGCAAGGCATCGGCGCCTTCATAGGCCGCCTCATGCGGCTCACGCTCCGGCAGCACCGCGCCCGCCACCGCGGAAAGCGCATTCAGCCCGCAAAGCGCGGCGCGGTGTTCGAACATGTCGGAGGCGCGCGCGCGGGCCAGCTCCACGGTGTAGACGCCCAGATGCTCGGACAGCCGCGCCCGCCAGGTCACCTTCACCCGATTGCCGGGTTGCAGCATGGCGCGGCCCTTCGAGGCGCCCCCGCCGCGCACCAGTCCGAGGTGGCGTCCGTGATCGCGGGTCAGCGCTTCCAATATGCCGGAGGATTCCCCGTGCGCCTTGAGGGATAGAACGATCGCTTCGTCAGACCATTCCATGCGCGATTCCAGCCCAGCCCATGAAACTTATGCACATACAAACAAACGGTGAACAAGATTCACGAACAGTCTGTGGATAAGTCTCCAACTCATTGATCCTTCGGAAATTCCAGACCCCATTCCAGATAATGGGCGGGCGTTTCCCCCCAGCGCGCGGCGACCTTGCTGTGGAGGAATAAATGCACGCGCCGTCCGAACAGCTGTTCCATCTCCCGACGAGCCGCCTCGCCGATGGCCTTGATAGCGCTGCCACCTTTGCCGATGACGATGCCCTTCTGGCCTTCGCGCTCAACGTAAATCGTCTGATCGATGCGGACCGAGCCGTCCTTCTGTTCCTTCCAGCTTTCGGTGCTGACGGTTGAGGCGTAGGGCAGCTCGTCATGCAGCCGAAGGTACAGTTTTTCGCGAGTGATCTCGGCGGCGAGCAGGCGCGAGGGAATATCGGCGGCCTGATCGGCGGGATACAGCAATGGCCCTTCCGGCATCAACGTCGCGCAATAATCCAGAAGCTCATTCAGCCCGTCACCCTTAAGCGCCGAAATCATGAAGATGCGCTCGAAGCAGCCGGCCTGATTCAGCCGGTCGGCAAGCGGCAGCAGCGTATCGCGCCGCATGCCGTCGATCTTGTTGAGCAGCAGCGCCGCCTTTTTTCCCGCCGCTTTCAACCCGTCGATAATGCGGTCGGTGTCGCCGGCTGCCAGGCCTGCCGGATGAGCCGATACCTCCGGCGCGTCCACAATGACGAGGATCGCGTCCGCATCCTCCGCGCCGCCCCAAGCGGCTTTCACCATGGCGCGGTCGAGGCGCCGCTTGGGTACGAAAATACCCGGGGTATCTACGAAAACGATCTGCGTATCGCCCCGCATGGCAATGCCGCGCACCGGGATGCGGGTGGTCTGTACCTTTTGGCTGACGATGGTGACCTTCTGGCCAACCAGCGCGTTGACCAGCGTGGACTTGCCGGCATTGGGCGCGCCCAGGACGGCGACAAAACCGCAACGCGTGTTCTCGCTCATTCTTCCCACAATCCCAGGCGCACCAACATGCGGCGCGCGGCGTCCTGTTCGGCCTCACGCTTGGATGCCCCCTCGCCGATTTGCGAGTCCTGGCCGGGAATCCGCACCTCGACACTGAAGACCGGCGCGTGGTCGGGGCCAATCCGCTCCTTCACCACATAAGAGGGTTGCGCCTTCTTGGGAAGCGCGCCGGATTGTGCCCATTCTTGTAGCGCGGTTTTGGCGTCGCGCAATTCCGGCTTCAGCGTGGCGAATTGCTCGTCCCAATATTTCAGCACAAAGGTTCGGGCCGCTGAATATCCGCCATCCAGATAGAGCGCGGCGATCACCGCCTCGCAGGCCCCCGCCAGAATGGCACTCTTCTGCCGCCCGCCAGTTCCCGATTCGGACGAGGCCATAATGAGATGGGGCGCCAGCCCCGCCGCCTCGCCCGCTTTCGCGCAGGCCTCGCGGCGCACCAGCGCGTTCAAGCGCACCGCCAGGCCGCCTTCATCGATGTCCGGGTAGTCGGCGTAAAGCCGCTCCGTCACGATCAATCCCAGAACGCGGTCGCCGAAAAATTCCAGACGCTCGTTCGATTGCGGGCCGGTGCTGGCATGGGTCAGCGCGAGTTTGAGAAGCGAAGGATCAGAAAATTGATGACCGAGCCGCGTCTCGAGCGCCTTCAGGTCCTTGGCGTGGCTCCGAGTCACTGAAGCCGCCGTGGCGCCGCTTGGCCGCGGGCGCTTCTCAATTGACGAGCTTGGCGATCCGGCCATAGCGGATGGCCATGGGCCATTTCCAGACTTCCCAGAAATGCGCGCTGCCATCGGTCGAGAAGAAGATAATCTCCGCTTTCCCGACCAGGTTCTCGAACGGCACGTAACCGACATGCTCGCGGCTGTCGTCGGAATTGTCGCGATTGTCGCCCATCATGAAATAATGGCCTTCGGGCACGACAAACACAGGCGTCGTGTCGAGCTCCCCGCCGGGATAGCGGTCGAGCACGTTGTAGCTCACGCCATTGGGGAGGGTTTCGCGGAATTGCGGCACGTGATGCGGCTGGCCGCCGAAATCTTCCACATAGTCCGCCACGGGCACTTTCGGGATCGCCTTGTCGTTGAGATAAAGGACGCCTTCCTTCATCTGCACCCGGTCGCCGGGAACTCCGATCAGCCGCTTGATGTAATCGGTGGAATTGTCGCCCGGGAACTTGAACACCACGACGTCGCCGCGCTGGGGCGTCGAGGCCATGAAGCGGCCCGAAAACGGAACGGCACCAAAGGGAAAGGAATAGCGGCTGTAGCCATAGGCCGCTTTCGAGACGAACAGATAATCGCCGACCAGAAGCGTCCCTTCCATGGAACCCGACGGGATATTGAAAGGCTGAAACACGAAGGAGCGGATCACGCCGGCGATAAGCAGCGCGTAGACAATGGTTTTCAGCACTTCCAGCCAGGATTCCTGCTTCTTCGCAGGCTTTCCACTGGCGGCGGCGTGAGGCGTCCCATCCGCGGTCTGGTTCAGGTCTTCAGGCGCCATCGAAAGCTGGCCTTTTTGTTTTCGCCGGTTTCCTCCCGGCATTGGGCAGGGAAGCGGAGCGGTTGTTGCGCGTCAAGGGCGCAGGGGCAATCACAATATATATAGTTTACGAATTCCTTTTGCGCTGCGGCGCTTCCGCCACAGCGGTTATAATCACAATCGCCTGAGCCAGCGGGTAATCGTCGGTCAGGGTCAAGCTGATCTGCGCGGTCATGCCTTCCGGCGTGATTTCGGCCAGCCGTCTCGCGGCGCCGCCGGTCAGCTTCATGGTCGGCTGGCCGGTAGGAAGATTGATCACTCCCATGTCGCGCCAGAACACCCCCGCCCGAAGGCCGGTTCCGAGTGCCTTGGAGCAGGCTTCCTTGGCCGCGAAGCGCTTAGCATAGGTGGCGGCGCGCTGGGCACGGCGCTCGGATTTTTTCTGCTCGAGCTCGGTGAAGATCCGATCGATGAACCGCGTGCCGTAGCGTTCGAGCGTTTGCTCGATGCGCCGGATGTCGATGAGGTCGCTGCCGAGACCGATGATCATAAGGCCCCCCGCGCCTGATCCATGATGGCGCGCATGCGTCGGATCGCCGGCTGCAGGCCGGAAAAGATCGCCTCTCCCACCAGAAAATGGCCGATTTGTAATTCCACGATCTCCGGGATCACGGCGATGGCACCGACATTGTCGAAGGTCAGTCCGTGGCCGGCGTGAACTTCCAGCCCCAATTGCACCGCACGGCGTGCGCCGTCGCGCAACAGGTTCAAATGATGCGCAACCCGCGCCGCGTCCCCCGTCAGCCCCGCATCGTGATAGGCGCCGGTGTGAAGCTCGACCACGGGCACGCCCAGTGAAAGGGCCGCTTCGAATTGGCGGAGATCGGCCTCGATGAACAGTGTCACCGCGATCCCTGCGTCTTTCAGGCTTTTCACCATCGGCGCGAGCCGGTCATGCGCGCCCGCGGCGTCGAGCCCGCCCTCGGTGGTGCGCTCCTCGCGACGCTCCGGGACGATGCAACAGGCATGCGGCCGGGCCTTGAGTGCAATCTCCAGCATTTCGCTTGTCGCGGCCATTTCGAGATTGAGCGGCAATTTCTCGCGCACGAGTGCGGCGAGATCGGCATCGTTGATGTGACGGCGATCTTCGCGCAAATGCGCCGTGATTCCGTCGGCCCCTGCGGCCATGGCGAGTTTCGCTGCCCGCACGGGATCGGGATGCGGGCCGCCGCGCGCATTGCGGACGGTCGCGACGTGATCGATATTCACCCCAAGACGCAGCCTCGTCATGCCGGCTCAATGTCTCGCATGTTCGAAGGGAAGCAGGCCCTGGGTTTCGGCCGGCACATGGGCCTCACCGGAATAATCGGGATCGAGGCCCCGCACGCGCTCC
>DATLVC010000122.1:0-6461 GCA_035577685.1 Micropepsaceae bacterium
GGTGATGAGCCCGGTGGATGGACGAAACTCGCGTGCCGGATCTTCAGCATAAAGCCGCACTTCGATCGCGTGACCGCGCGGCGTGGGCAAAGCCGGTGTAGGCAGAACGAATTCGCCCGCCGCCTGACGGATCATCCATTCCACCAAATCGATGCCGAAGATCTCTTCGGTGACAGGATGCTCGACCTGAAGCCGCGTATTCACTTCGAGGAAATAGGCTTCCTCGCGCTCGACGTCATAAACGAATTCCACCGTTCCCGCGGATTCATAGTCCACCGCCTTGCCCAGTGCGATGGCGCCCATGCGCAACGATGCCCGCAACGTATCGCTTAGATTTGGGGCGGGTGTTTCTTCCATCACTTTCTGATTGCGCCGCTGCAGCGAACAGTCCCGTTCCCCCAGCGCCAGCACCGCGCCCTTGCCGTCACCGAAAATCTGCACTTCGATATGGCGTGCCTGCGCGACATAGCGCTCGACGAACAGCCGCGCATCGCCGAAATTGCCGCCGGCGAGCCGCGCCACGGACACGAAACGCTGCGCCAGATCGTCGGCATCGCGGCAAAGCTGCATGCCGATGCCTCCGCCGCCTGCCGTGCTTTTCAGCATGATGGGATAACCGATGCGGGCCGCTTCGGCCGCCGCATGGTCCACGCTGTCCAGCACGCCGCTGCCGGGCAGGAGCGGCACCCCGGAACGCGCCGCAATCTCGCGCGCAGTGTGTTTCAGCCCAAAGGCGCGGATATGCTCCGGCCGCGGGCCGATGAAAGCGAGGCCTTCCGCGGCAAGCCGTTCGGCAAAACCCGCATTCTCCGAAAGGAAGCCGTAACCCGGATGCACCGCCTCGGCGCCGCTTTCGCGCAGAGCCGAAAGGATCGCATCGATGTTGAGATAGGTTTCCGCCACACCTCCCGGGCCGAGACGCATCAAACGGTTGGCCATGCGCATGGGCAGCGTGAAGCGGTCGGCGTCGGAGGATACCCCGATTGCCGTGATCCCGAGCCGCTTCAGCGTGCGAATGATGCGCGCTGCGATCTCGCCGCGATTGGCAATCAGGACCGATCGAAACATGCGTTCCGTCTCACGCGTTCCAGATCAGCACGCCCACGGGCGTCGGCCGGAAACCATTGCAGGGATTGTTGACCTGCGGGCAATTGGAGATGACGCAGAGCACGTCCATGTCGGCCCTCAGCTCGACATAATCGCCGGGCTTGGAGGCGCCATCCACGATCGCCAGCTCACCGTCAGGGCGGATCGGCACGTTCATGAAGAAATTTATGTTGGGCACGATATCGCGCTTGCTCATGCCGTATTTGGCAAGCTCCACCACGAAATTCTCGCGGCAGGCATGCATATAACGCGTGTGATGACCGAACCGCACGGTATTGGCCTCGCAGCTGCAAGCGCCAGCGGAGGTGTCGTGGTCGCCGACCGTATCGGCCAGCATGGTCGCCATCACCCGTCCACGATTGGAAAGGATGGGCGTTTGCGCGCCGATATAGGCATAGCCCTGGGCAGCCAGCGTCGCCTGCGCGCAATAGCGCTCAGCCGGGTCCTCCGCCGAATAGAACAAGGTGTCGACCGCCTGCTGTCCTTCGGAATCGATGATCCGGAGATATTGCCCTTTGCGGATGATGCCGGACCAAGGATTGCGCGCCGGAATGATGTGATCGAAGACGGCGGTATCCGGCGTCCGCTGCGAGCTTATGCGTGTCTCCGTCATGGAATGGCCCTCGGACCAATGAAGGAATCGGTGTTTTCAAAACCGCGAATGGCTTCGTCGCTTGCGGTGCGGCAGAAATCATCGGCCTCAGGCGGTGGCGATTGCCACAGCATTGCGCGCACAGCTTTGGGTTCCCAATGCGCGCCGGGACTCAAAGGATGCGGACAATTCGACACCACGACCAGCAGGTTCATTTCGGCGCGCAGATCGACATAGTCGCCGGCCTTCAGGGCGTTCTCCTGCCAGACCAGGCGGCCGTCCTCGACTGTCATGAGCGGAGCGAAGAATGTGATGCAGGGGCCGACATCGCGCGGGCCAAGCCCGTGCTTGGCGGCGGCCAGCAGGAAATTGTCGCGCGTGTTGCGCAAACCCGCAGCCGTGCCATATTTCCGTGCATTGCTCTGCGGCGTGCTGCCGCCGGCAAGGCAATCATGCAGGCCGCAGCTATCGGCGGTGATCGACGCAAGCACGCGGCCCATATCGGAGAACAGCAATTTCCCGCCGGCCATGCGCGCGGTCCATTGCAGTTTCACCGTGTCGGCGGGATTGAATCGCTCGCTTGGATCGTCCGCATTCCATAAGAAAAGCGAGACGCCCGGCGTCGCACTATCGTTGATGAGCCGCAGCGTGACGCCGCGGGGCAGCCAGGCCGGCCAATACCATCCCGCCGGAATCGCCTCTTCGGCAAGCACCGCCTCGGGCGGAATGGTGCACGGGTTTCCGGTAAGGTTGCGCGTCGGACGCTTGGCATTGGCTTCAGCCCCGCGCGCTTTCAACTCCATGTAACGCTGACGATAAAATTCCGGCGTCTGTTCGATATTGCTTTCGGTGCTCATGCCGTTCCCCGCGGCTTTCGCCGGGCCGTCCCGGCAACGCGCTGTCGAGCCCGGGTCGTCCCGTGCTCCGTGATGTCTTACGGCCTGCGCCGCTACTCCACACTGTCATGCACATCGGCAAGGCGGATCATCGGCGGATAGCTGTCGCCTTCATCCTCATGGGGCGCCGAATAGATCAGTTCTTCCAGCCGCGTCTTGGTGGCAAGAAATTCGGGCGAAACGATTTGCGCCGCACTGCGTGGCCGCGGCACCGGAACCTCGATCAGCTCCTGCACCTGGCCGGGATGCGGCGACAGCACCAGAATGCGGTCGGCGAGGAAGATCGCCTCTTCGAGATCGTGGGTGATGAACACGATAGTGATATCGATCTGCCGCCAGATCTCCAGCAGATGCGACTGCATGCGGCAGCGTGTCTGGGCATCGAGCGCGCCGAACGGCTCGTCCATCAGAAGAATGCGCGGCTGATTGGCCAACGCGCGGACAATCGCCACACGCTGCTTCATGCCGCCCGACAGCTGGTGCGGGTAGGCGTCGGCAAATTTTTCGAGCCCCACCAACGCCAACCATTGCAGCGCCTGGCGTTCGGCTTCCAACCGTGAATGGCCGTTTGCCTGCGGGCCGAACATCACGTTCTTCTTCACGGTCAGCCAGGGAAACAGCGTGTAGCCCTGAAACACCATGCCGCGATCGGTGCCGGGGCCGTCCACGGGGCGGTTCTCAAGCAGAACCTCGCCACCGGATTTTTCCTCAAGCCCCGCAATGATGCGCGCCAATGTCGATTTCCCGCATCCCGACGCACCGATCACGCAGAGGAATTCGCGGCGATAGGTGGAGAAATTGATGTCGTGCAGCGCGACGGTTTCGTGTCCGTTCTGCTGAAACACCTTTTCCAGATGGCGGACCTCAAGGATGGTCTCACGCTGCTTCAGCCGCTCGAAGCGCGCCCGCACGGATGCCGATTGATCCAAATAGGATGGCAGGGTCTGCAATGGAGAAACGATCTGGTTCATGCGGCCCCTATGCGGTCTTCACCAGACCGCGATCCCACGGAAAGATCTGCCGTCCGATGAGCGCAAGGATCATATCCATGCCGAGGCCGAGAATCCCAATCATTGCGATGGCGGCATAGACATTGGCGAAGTGCTGAAAACGCGCCTGTTGCGTGATGAAGAAGGTGATCCCCGATGTGGTCCCGATCAATTCGGCGATGATGAGATAGGTCCAGGCCCAGCCCAGAAGAATGCGTTGATCGCGATAAAGATCGGGTAGGATCGCGGGAATGACGACGCTTCGTAATAGTTGGGAATTCTTCGCACCTAAGGTCAGGGCCGCTTCGACGAGAGCGCCATCGAGCTTGCGCGTGGTGTTGGCGATGATAAGAACCTGCTGAAACAGCGTGCCGATCACGATGATGGCAATCTTCGGCCCGTCATAAATGCCGAGAATCGCAACCGCGAGCGCACCGAAGGCCGGCGCCGGCAAATAGCGGAAGAATTCGATGAAAGGTTCGGTCAGGCGCGCCACCGGTGCGTAGGCACCGGACAGCACGCCCAGCGGAACCCCGATGACCGAAGAAATGACGAAGCCCCAGAAGATGATCTGGATGCTGTGCCACAGGCTTTCATGCAGCCATTGGCCGTCGCGCGTTTCCGGCGCCGTGGTGAAGGAGGTGTAGAAGGCGCGCGCGACCTCGTCCGGTGCTGGCAGATAGATGGGATTGCTCGGTACGCCCGTGGGCAACGGCATATGGGCCGCCTGCGCATCGGCAGCCGCGCCGTCGAAAGCGCTTCTGTCCATCCGCATGCCGGGCTGAAGATAGCTGACCGAGCCCGGATCGGTGATCAAGACTTGCGGATGCCAGATCGCCGGCGCGTAGCTCACCAAACACCACAGCGCGACCGGCAGCACGAAGGACAGAATGCCGAGAATCAATTTCGCGCGCGGGTTGACGGGCCGGCTGACCTGGAGCCATTTTTTCACGGACGTACCGAAAGAATGGGCGGTTCCCTCCTATTGCAAGGCCGCCGTGGTGAGCGACGGATCGATATACGGATCGACGGCTTCGGCCTTTTTATAAACGGCGTTCTTCACATTGAATTTGTCCGCATTCGCGGTCGAGCCATAGATCGAATCCAGGCCCGGTCCCTTGGCGAAGGCTTTCTTGCCGTCGGCGAGGTCGAGCAGATGCGTGCCCGCGAGAAATGCCTTGTAGGCGGCGGGAGACAGCCCGTCGCGGGCCGACATAATCTTCACCGCATCGTCCTGGGTCTTGGGGTCGTTGATGTAATGAACGGCGCGGTCCCATACTTTGATCAGCTTCACCCAATCGGCCTTGTGCGCGGCCAAGCTCGCGGGCGAAACGGTCAGCACGTCATAGATGAGGCCCGGCGCCTGGGCCGAGGTATAGATCGGCGTCGAGCCCGGGAGGTTCTTCATCGCCTGGCCGGAACTCGGCTGCCATGCGGCGATGGCCGCGACCTGGCCGGAGCCCAGCACTTGCGGCGTCTCATTCGTCTTGCTGTTGACAAGGGTCACGTCCTTTTCGCTCATCCCGGCTTTTTCCAGGCCGTTCACCAGCAGAAGGTGATCGACCAAGCCCATTTCCACGGCGACCTTCTGGCCCTTCAAATCCTTCAGGCTTTTGATGCCCGGCTTGGCCACGACCATGTCGTTGCCGCTCGAATAATCGGTCAGCATCACCATCACGCCTTTGCCGCCGCCCGAACCCATCACCAGCGTATCGCCATTGGTGGCGAGCACCGCATCGAGCTTGCCGGCCGAGAACGCATCGAGCGATGCCGAATAGTCGAACCACTCGAACGCCACGTTGATGCCAGCCTGCTTGAGCCAGCCTTTGTCGATCGCCACCTGCCAGGCGACAAACCCCGGCCAGTCGCTGTAGCCGATCTTCAGGGGGCCCGGGGCGGGCGCGGCGCTCGCGGCTCCGGCGGCCAACGACAAGACAAGACCGAAGGTGACGGCAAGGCGTTTGGTGATTTTCATGATGCCCTCTCATGGCGTGATTCAGTCTAAACGTGCAATCATTGTGCCATGGCGTTAATTCAAAAAATTTAGATATATCAGCATGTTATATGGCTTCATGCGCTTCCACTGTTGCGCTGCACACAAAAACGGCAGGTCTTGCGCAAATTAATGGCGGGTGGGCGACGCAAAAAATCCACCCCGCCTGTCGATCCTTACCGGCGTTGTTCGTCGTGGAGGTAAGCAGGGTTCGATCCCCGAAACACCCGGCTCAAGACGAACAGGAGATCCAAGATGCGGTTCATGATGCTGATGATCCCGAAGGGCTACGAGAATGCCGCCCCGGGCACGCTGCCGGATCAGAAGGCCATTGCAGCGATGATGAAATACAACGAAGCGCTGGCGAACGCCGGTGTCCTGCTCGGGCTCGACGGCCTACTCCCGCCATCCGCCGGCGCCCGCGTCTCGTTCACCGGCGGCAAGCCGAAAGTCACCGACGGACCGTTCCCTGAAGCCAAAGAAGTCATCGGTGGCTATTGGATGATCCAGGTGAAATCGAAACAGGAAGCCATCGAATGGGCGTCGCGCTGCCCGGCGTCCGACAATGAAACGATCGAGATTCGCCAGGTGTTCGAGGCGGCAGATTTCGGTCCCGAGGTCGCCAAAGAGGAAACCGTGCTGCTCGAGAAAATCGGCAAGCGGGTGGACGAGAACCGGAGCGCGATGTCCTGACGCGAAGGAAATAATTTGGCGCCTGTCGATATCGCCGCTTCTCGTTCGTCGAAAGCAAAGCTGGCCCGGCGCGGCCGGTGCCAAGTAAAGGAGACGCATCATGCGTTTCATGATGATCGTGAAGGCCAACACGGATTCGGAAGCCGGAATCATGCCGGAGGAAAAACTTCTGGCCGCCATGGCGACCTATC
>DATLVC010000123.1:0-3562 GCA_035577685.1 Micropepsaceae bacterium
TTCATCGCCATCGAAGACCGCCGCTTCCGCTATCATTTCGGCATCGATCCCACGGGGCTCATGCGGGCGGCCTATGCCGATTGGGTTCAAGGCGCCTATGTGCAGGGCGGCTCGACGCTCACGCAGCAGCTCGCGAAAAACCTTTTCCTGACGCCGGACCGCACCTGGGAACGCAAGATCGAGGAAGCAATTCTCGCGGTCTATTTGGAAACGCGTTACAGCAAGGACGAAATCCTCACCCTTTATTTGAACCGTGTTTATTTCGGCGCCGGCGTGTATGGGCTTGGCGCCGCATCGGAACGCTTCTTTGGCAAACCCCCGGCTGCGTTGACGCTGACCGAAGCCGCGATCCTTGCCGGAAGCGTGAAAGCGCCGTCGCGTTACAATCCCGAAGCCTCGCCCGATGCGGCGCTTGCGCGCGCGGGTTTGGTGCTGCTGGCAATGGAGGAATCCGGCTTCATCGACGCGGCGCATCGCAAGATTGCGGCAGCGACGCGGCCCAAGATCGCGCACAGTTTCGCAACGCCGGGCGCGGGTTATTTCGTCGATTATGTCGTGTCGCAAGTGCCCGCTTTTGTCGGCAAGCCGAAAGAAAGGCTGATCGTCGAAACCAGTTTCGATCTCGATCTGCAGCGCCTGGCTGAAAATGCGCTGGTGCGGGCGCTTGCGAAAGATGGCCCCAAGCTCGGCGCCAGCCAGGGTGCGCTGGTGGCGATGACCCCCGATGGCGCGCTGCGTTCGCTCGTCGGCGGACGATCTTATGACGACAGCTCGTTCAATCGCGCCACCGATGCCAAGCGCCAGCCCGGATCGGCTTTCAAGCCCTTCGTCTATCTAGCCGCACTCGAAAACGGCCACCGGCCGGATGACATCGTGTTCGACGGTCCGGTGACGATCGGCAATTGGAAACCGGGAAATTACGAAGGCGAATATGAAGGCAATGTGACGCTTGCCCATGCGCTCGCCCACTCGTCCAATTCCGCGGCGGTGCAGCTCACCAATGAAGTGGGGCCGGCGAGGGTGGTGCGAGTGGCGCACCGGCTGGGCATCGCCGACGAGTTGCACGCGGTTCCGTCGCTGGCTTTAGGGACGTCGGAGGTCACCCCGCTGGAATTGACCGCGGGTTACGCCGCCTTCTCCAATGGCGGCATCGGCGTTGCGCCTTACGCGATTGTCCGCATACGGACCGCATCGGGTAAGGTACTGTATCAGCGCCGTGAATCCGGTTTGGGGCGGGTGATGAGCCCCGAGGCCGATGCCGACATGACTCAGATGATGATGGGAACGGTGAGTTTCGGTACGGGCACGTCAGCGGGGCTGAAGGGCCGTGATGCCGCCGGCAAGACCGGCACGTCCCAGGATTACCGTGACGCCTGGTTCGTGGGTTTCAGTGCCGATTATGTGACCGGGGTGTGGATCGGCAATGACAACGGCACCTCGATGAAAAAGGCAACCGGCGGCGGCTTGCCGGCCCGTATTTTCAAGGCGTTCATGGAGGACGCCGAGCGCGGGCTACCGGCGCGGCCCCTGATTGGGACAACCTTGTTCGCGCCGGAAGAAACCCCCGCAGCGGATGAGCCGCCGCCCGCGAGCGAGGAACCGCGTGCCGAGCAACCGCATGGCGACGGCGATGTGCTGAGTGCCTTCCAGAACCTGCTCGACAAATTGTTCTGACCTATTTCGGAGGTTTCCGTTCCATGGGCTTTCCGGTCTCCAACAGACTTTTCAGACTTGAAAGGATGATGGGCCAGCCGCCGGACACCGCTTCGATCAATTTCGAACCCTGTTTTCCGATCTCGTGGACGACTGTCAGTTTGACCATGTCGCCTTGCGTTTCGAGGTCGAATGTCGCGCGCGAATAGCCTTCGGCCTTCAGCTCGGGACGGAATTCGTTCTGCCAGGACAATACGAGGCGGTGCGGCGGATCGATCTCCAGAACCTTACCGCTGTCCGTAACCTTGCCGTCGCTTCCCACCATCCGCCACGGTGCTTCGGGCTTCCATTCCGATTCCAAAGTAACGCCGAAAAAATATTGGCGTGTGAATTCCGGTTCTCTGAGCGCGGTCCACAATTTTTCCTGAGTAGTGCGGATATAGGTGACATAGACAAACCGGTCGTCAGCCATTGGGGTCTCCTTCGAGGTTTTTCTTGAGTTGGGCGAGCGCCTGAAGGCGGCCACGCTCATATTTGTTGATCCAGCGTTCGGCGATTTCGTTGATGGGAACCGGATTGAGAAAGTGAAACCGTTCGCGCCCGCGCCTCATGGCGACGATCAGATTGGCGTCTTCCAGAATGACGAGATGTTTCGTCACCGCTTGGCGCGACATGTCCAGGCCCTCGCACAATTCGTTCAGCGTCTGTCCGTTCCGCGCATGCAGCCGGTCCAACAACAGGCGACGATTTGCATCCGCCAATGCCCGGAACACGGCATCCATGCTCATGACGCTAATATGCAACCATTTGGTTGCATGTCAAGTGTCGCGTCATTGCTCGGCACAAATTCTTCGAAGATTGGCGGGATGCCCGTTATTCGGCGGCGATGACACGCTCGGCTTCGTTGAGCGTCACCGACACGAGTTGGCTGACGCCGCGTTCGGCCATGGTCACGCCGAACAGCCGGTCCATGCGCGACATGGTAAGCGCGTGGTGCGTGATGATGAGATAGCGCGTCTCTGCGAGACGCGTCATCTCGTCGAGCAAGCGGCAGAAGCGATCCACATTGGCGTCGTCGAGCGGCGCGTCCACTTCGTCGAGCACGCAGATCGGCGCGGGGTTCACCAGGAACACTGCGAAGATCAGTGAAATCGCAGTCAGCGCCTGCTCGCCGCCGGACAGCAGCGACAGCGTCGTCAGCTTCTTGCCGGGCGGCTTGGCGAGAATTTCCAGCCCGGCTTCCAGGGGGTCTTCGGATTCGGTGAAGGTCAGCCGCGCTTCGCCGCCCTGGAACAATTCCTTGAACAGCCGCTCGAAATTCGCGTTCACCTTCTCGAAGGATTCCCGCAGCCGCTCGCGGCCTTCCTTGTTCAGGCTCTGGATGCCGTGCCGCAGGCGCTGGATGGCGCCGTCAAGATCATCGCGGTCTGCCATCAGCGTCTGCAAACGCTGTTCGTGTTCCAATGCCTCTTCTTCGGCGCGCAGATTGACGCCGCCCAATTGTTCGCGCTCGGCCTTCAATTTCTCCACGCGCTTTTCGGCCTGATCGAGCGGTGGCACTTCCGCGTCGGGCTTAAGTTCGGCGCGCGCCGCCAGTTCGTCCGGCGTCGCACTCAACTCATCACGGATACGCACCGCAAGTTCGGCCAATCGCGCCGCCGCCGATTCCGCGCGCGCTTCCGAGGCAGCGCGTTCCTCCCGCGCTTCGGTGAGCGCATGGGTTGCGGCCTTGGCGAGGCGGTCGGCCTGGGCAAGTTCAGTCTCGGCCATGGCACGCGCATCGGCCGCGTCCTTGCGCGCGGCTTCGGCCGTTCCGATCGCATCCATCAGAAGCGAACGGCGTGTCGCGATTTCCGCAGGTGCCGCGTCCAGCACGGCCAGTTCTTCCTGCATCGCCGCGATACGCTCG
>DATLVC010000124.1:0-6967 GCA_035577685.1 Micropepsaceae bacterium
GGTGATGACGGTGGCGCCCCAGAACGACATCTGCCCCCAGGGCAGCGTGTAGCCGAGAAAGGCCGTCGCCATCATCAGGACGTACAGGATGACGCCCAGAATCCAGATGATCTCGCGCGGCGCCTTGTACGAGCCGTAATAGAGCCCGCGGAAAATATGGATGTAGACGGCGAGGAAGAACATCGAGGCGCCGGTGGCATGCAGATAGCGCAGCAGCCATCCCGAATTTACGTCGCGCATGATGTGTTCGACGGAATCGAAGGCGAGGCGCGAATCGGGCGTGTAATGCATCGCCAACACGATGCCGGTGATAATCTGCACCCCGAGGCAGAACGACAGAATGCCGCCGAACGTGTACCAGATGTTGAGATTGCGCGGCGTCGGATAGGACGCGAGATGTTCCTGGGAGAAACGGATGATCGGCAGGCGCGCATCGAGCCAGCGCTCGATGCCGGTTTTGGGTTCGTAGGTCGAAGGACCGGACATTCTCGTTCTCCTCAACCGACCTTGATACGGGTATCGGACAGAAAGGCGTAATTCGGCACGTCGAGATTGCGCGGCGCAGGTCCTACGCGCACGCGACCCGCCACGTCATATTGCGAGCCGTGGCAATGGCAGAGCCAGCCGCCATAATCGCCTTGGCGGGATTGCGCGGTGCTGGCTTCCGGCGTGCAGCCCAAATGCGTGCATACACCCACCAGCACCAGCCATTCGGGTTTGGCCGCACCTTGGACGGGCTTGATGCGATTCTCATCGGTCGCGGGCGCGTTGTCCGGCAGGCTGGCATTGCGCGCCACCGGATCGAGCAGGTCCTGAACCTTGACCGCGCGGGCGGCGGCGATTTCTGCCGGTGTGCGGCGGCGCACGAACAGCGGGTGGCTGCGCCAGGTGAAGGTGACGGACTGGCCCGGCATGATCGGCGTCAGGTCGATCTCGATGGAGGCCAGCGCCAGCACATCGGCGGAAGGATTCATTTGGCCGATGAGGGGGGCAAGCGTCGCCGCCGCCCCGACCGCACCCACCGCAGCGGTGGCGATGTAAAGAAAGTCGCGTCGCGTCGGTTCGTCCGTTTGCGAATGAGCCAAAGTCATAACCCTTTGAAATCCGCCCCTGGAGCTGGGGCGCGAAAAGCAATCACTCCGGTGGGAGCTATGCTCTTCACGACCTGTCGCGTCAAAGCCGGTGCACGTGGATACGCGCCCTGAAGATCAAGGCCACGTTTGCATGGCGGCTACCATAGTGAGAGTTAATTTTCGAGGGTTTGCGGCACGATGCCGCAGAATTCGCCGCTAGCTGGACGGTTTGGCACCCGGCGCATCGGCCACCCGGACCGAGGCGAAAACCTTCTCCACAGTCGGCACATAACGGTCGTAGTAATATTCGGATGGCGCGGCGAATAGAATCACGTCGAGCTTGTTTTTGCGTTGTGCGAACAGGGCGGTGCCTTTCATCTGCAGGCCGTCCTTCGTCGTATAGCTGAGATCGAAACGGAAACCGGTGCCCGTTCCAAAGGGAACCGGACGAAGCGCGGCGGTGCGGAGCTGTTGATTCCCGGCCTTGCCCAGCGTGCCGGCGACCATTTCCATGACGTCGTCCGGCAACATCGTCGTGTTGTATGCAACCATGTCCTTGCGATCGATGCCGTCGATGCGCAGCAGCGGCGCGCCCCCCGCGACGCCGGTCAGGAAACGAAGCTCGTTCAACCCGAAACCGTCGATGGTCCATACCGTTCCGGACATTCCGCCGTTGAGCGGTCCCACCGCAAAGGCCCACTCCACTTGCGGTTCCACCGTAATGCCATCGCCGACGTCGACGGCCTTCATTGCTTCGATCGGCTTGAAGGACTGGCAGCCAGCGAGCGCTAGACAGAATGCCGCCATGAGCAATACGCGCGGTCTCATTGCGAAGCTCCTGCTGCAGTCAGGTAATATTGGACCGTGGCGCGGTCGCCGGCGTCCGGCGCAAGCGAGAGGTATTTCTGGAAGGCATCGCGAGCGACGCCTTTTTGCCCCGCCTTGAGCGCAACCATCCCGAGGCCGCGATGGGCAGCCGCCGGGGCCCCGAGTCCCGCAATGGCGGCCTGATACGCGGCCATCGCGCTTTCGACGTCGCCCTTGCCGTTGCGGCGCCGATAGGCTTCGCCAGCATAATATTGCAGCAGGCCCGACTCGGGCTCCAATTTGAGCAATTGATTGATCATCACGACGCTCTGGGCGTAATCGCCCCGGTTGAACTCTTCTTCCAGCCACGCCGCGCGATGCGGTCCGACAATGGCGCCATAGGTATCCGCGCCGATGATGGCGGCGTGGGTTTGGGATTCGATCTCGCCCGCGCGCTTGCTGAGCGTGACCAGGCGTTCCTTTGTGGCCGGATGGGAAGAGAGATAAGCGGACGGCTTCGTCCGGTTGGGATTGGCGTCTTCTTCTTCGGCGGTATTGGCCATGAAGAGCGCGCCCTGTCTCGGGTCATAGCCGTTTGCCGTCACGAGATCGAACCCGCCGGCATCGGCCTCGCGTTCCTGGTCCCGCGAATAGGACGCGAGCGCCCCGATCGCACCAAAAGCCAGAAGCCCGCCAATTCCTCCCGTGCTCGCCGAGAGGACCGCGATGGCGCCTGCCGTATGCGTTACCGTCTCGAAATTCAACAGCGAATGGCGCTTGAGATAATGCGTGATCTCGTGGCCGAGAATGAATGCCAGCTCGGCTTCGTTTTGCGTGCGCAACAGCAGTCCGGTCCAGACGATGACCATCCCGTTCGGCGCGGTCATCGCGTTGCTGCTGGGATCATCGACGATATAGACCCGGAGCGAGGAGCATTGCGCCGGCGCCAGATCGCAGACGATCTTCTTGACGTAGTCGTTGAGCGCGTCATCTTTGACGAGCGCGGGTGAGACTTTCAGCGCCTCTTCTTCGCGATCCATAGCCGCCCATAGCCCGCCTTCGTCCGTATCCAGCGCGGGCCGGTAGCCGGGTGCAGGAATGTCCGAACTTGCTGCGTGGGCCGTGCCCGAAAGGGCGCAGAGCAGTGCTGCCGCGAATGCCGGTCCGGCCGAGCGGCCAAGCCTCATAGGGGCATATCCTTGATCAGGGCATCGACGGTCGACTGTGCCGGCTTCTCGGTGCGCAAATCGCCGGAACCGCTGATCAGCCGATTGAACCAAACGATGTTGCCGGTCCTGAGATCGACAAGCGAGGCGAACCCGATCTGCACGCCGCCGGCCGGAACGACCGCCGCACCGAGGGCGGCGGATGCGAGAACGCCGAGCACCTGCACCGCTCTTCGGCCTGCGCTCGAATAGCTGTCACGCACAAAGACAAAAAGCGCGTAGTCCGCACCGTAATGGTCTCGCATCTCGTTGGTGCCCGGACCGAGTGTCCAATCCAACGCCGTCCCTTTGTTGGGGAGCCGCAGCGGCGAATTGTAGAGATGGGTGAGAATGGCCTGCCCGACCACGCCGTGCAGTTTTGTGAGCTGAACTTCGTGCGGACTGGCATTGTCGCTTTTGACGAGTTCGGCGCCGCCTTTGCCCAGATGAGATCTGATGTCGGAGTCGATAAAGCTTTGTGCCGCCTTGGTCCAATCGGCCCGCGGTTCGAGAATTCCGCCCGCGTCCAGCTCCATCAATTGCACATCGGGTTCCACCATGACGATTCGTTTGGTGGCCGACGTCCACTGGAATGTTGCGCCCTGCGCCGTCGCTGCGTCTGCCGCCACGTTCCAGAGACAAAAGGACCCAACGGCACAAAATAGCACCGCACCAATAAGCAGGTTTTTCATGTAGCCCCCCGGTTCCATGAAAAGATTACGATCCCGCAACAATGCCCGTTCTGCGTGTGCCCTGCAACAATCCCGTTATGAAATTCTTATGAATGGTTATCAGCTCCGGCTGGCAGCCCCCTGACACGGGCTAAACCGGCATCGTATGAGGGCGCATGCGTCTCTGTCTGTTCGAGCCTGACATCCCGCAAAATGCGGCCTCCATCATCCGGTTGGGCGCCTGCCTCGGTGTCCCCGTCGACATCGTCGAGCCCTGCGGTTTCCTGTTCAGCGAGGCCGGCTTCCGCCGCGCCGGGCTCGATTATGTGGAGCGCGCCGAGATCGTGCGGCACCGCTCCTGGGAGACGTTCCGCGCCGCGGCCGCGGGCCGGCTCGTTCTCTTGACGACCAAAGCGAGCCTGCCCTACACGGGCTTTGCGTTCCGCGGCGACGATATTCTTGTTCTGGGGCGCGAAAGCGCGGGCGTGCCGGATCACGTACACGAAGCGGCAGACATCCAGTTGCGCATCCCGCTGAAGGCCGCAACGCGTTCGATCAATGTGGCCCAGGCCGCCGCGATGGTGCTGGGCGAGGCGCTGCGCCAGACGAACGGCTTTCCCTGAGATAAGGATTTCCTCGACCATGAGCGCCCTCACAGCCGAAGCCCAAACGATTGAAACCCGCAAAGCCGCGGCGGCGAACTGGTTCGTCTCGCTGCGGGATCAGATTTGCGCCGCCTTCGAGGCGATCGAGGACGATTATGCCGGCGCGCCCGGCACGGCGGCGGGCCGCTTCGTGCGCAAGGAGTGGCGACGTCCGACGACAGACGGCTCGGACGGCGGCGGCGGCACCATGGCGGTGATGAAGGGCCGCGTGTTCGAAAAGGTGGGCGTCAATGTTTCAACCGTGTACGGACGATTCGAGCCGCAATTCGCCAAGGAAATCCCCGGCGCCGACAAGGACCCGTCCTATTGGGCCAGCGGGATCTCGCTGGTGGCCCATATGCATTCGCCGCGCGTGCCGACGGCGCATTTCAACACCCGCCATATCGTGACGACGAAATCCTGGTTCGGCGGCGGCGGCGATCTCACCCCCATGATCGCCGAGCAGCGCAACGCCGAGCATCCCAACACGCGCGCCTTCCACGCGGAATTCAAGCGCGCCTGCGATCACCACGGCACCGATTATTACGCGCGCTTCTCCAAATGGTGCGACGAATATTTCACCATCAAGCACCGGAACGAGACCCGCGGCGTCGGCGGCATCTTCTACGATTATTTGGAAACCGATTGGGCGAAGGACTTCGCCTTCACACAGGATGTGGGGCGAGCCTTCCTCGCCGCCTATCCCGCCATCGTTCGGGCCACCATGAACGAACCCTGGACGAAAACGGAAAAGGACGAACAACTTATCCGGAGGGGCCGCTATGCCGAGTTCAATCTGGTCTATGATCGCGGTACCAGATTCGGACTGATGACCGGCGGCAATACCGAAGCCATTCTGATGTCGCTGCCGCCGGAAGTCCGCTGGCCGTAAGTTTCAGCCGATATTACGGGGGACGGAGTGGATTTGCTTTCCTCTTCAGCGCTCATCGCGCTCGCGCAAGTGCTGATGATCAACATCGTGCTGTCGGGCGACAATGCGGTCGTTATCGGCATGGTGGCGGCGCGGGTCGATGCGCGGAACCGGCGGACAGTGATCCTTTGGGGCATGGGCGCGGCCGTTCTCCTGCGCGTGCTGCTGGCGCTGGTGGCGGTCGATCTCCTGAACATCCTTGGCCTGTCGCTGGCGGGTGGTATCATCCTTCTCTGGGTGGCCTGGCGGCTCTATCGTGACATCCGCGAGCAGAACGCGGAAAGAGCCGGGTTGAACGCCATGGCGGCGCAGTGCCAGCCGGGCGAAACCCTGATCGCCGCGAACGATTCCGTTCCCTTGCGCCGCGCCATCGGGCAAATCGCGATCGCCGATATTTCCATGTCAGTGGACAATGTGCTGGCAATTGCCGGCGCCGCCAACCAGAACATCCCGGTGCTGGTGATCGGCCTTGTGGTCTCCGTCGCGCTGATGGGCGTGGCGGCGACCTATATCGCGCAGCTGCTGCAGCGTTATCCCGCGCTTTCCTATGTCGGCGTTGCGCTGATCGTCTATGTCGCCGGCGAGATGATCTGGGACGGAAGCGGCGACCTGCCCGAGATTTTACGGTTCTTTCGCTAAGGTCACAGACCTCGCCGATGGACTCCATCCGAGGCTTGGGCGAAGCTAGGCGGCGCTCAATCAGGGAGGGAGTTATGCGCCGTTTTCATTGGATTTCCGTTATCCTTGCTGCCGCGTTCGCGACCCTCTGTCAGGCGAGCCTCGCCGAGGCCGCCATCAAAACCCAATATGTGGATTACAAGGACGGCAACACGCCGCTGAAGGGCTATCTCGCTTATGACGACAGCAAAACCGGCAAAAGACCCGGCGTGCTGCTCGTGCATTATCGCGGCGGATTGCAGGCCGAGACGCTGAAAGATGCCGAGATGATCGCCAGCCTCGGCTATGTGGTCTTCGCCGAAGACATTTTCGGCGTGAGCACGCCGCCCATGACGGTCCCCGAAATGACGGCGCTGACCAACATCTACAACAACAACCGGCCGCTTATGCGGACGCGCTCGCGTGCCGGATACGATGCGCTGACGCAGAACGCAATGGTCGACGCGTCGAAAATCGCCGTCATCGGCTATTGCTTCGGCGGAACCGTCGCGGTCGAACTCGGCGAAACCGGCATCCCGGCGCTGGGCGTTGTCGCCGTGCATGGCTCGTTCCGCGACTTCGCGCCGGAAGCAGCCAAGAACCTCAAAGGGCGCGTGCTGATCCTGCACGGGGCCGAAGACGAGGTCGCGCCGCTCACCGAGGTCAACAAGCTGGTGGCCGATTTGCGCGCGGCCAAAGTGCCATGGGAACTGCAGGTGTTCAGCGGCGCCCAACATGGCTTCACCAATCCGACCAATGCCTCAGAGGAGCGCGCCGACCGCGAGTACAAGGTGGCGATCCAGCGCTTCTTCAAGGACATTTTCGGAAGCTGATCGCGCCGGGCAAAGTTTCGTAGTGAGGAGGGTTCGATGCCGTCGTCGGTGCGTTCGGGAATGGGGGCAATTCCTTATTCCGGCGGCGTGACCTTCCGGGTGTGGGCGCCATCGGCTACCAGCGTCGCGGTGGCCGGCGCCTTCAA
>DATLVC010000125.1:0-6007 GCA_035577685.1 Micropepsaceae bacterium
AATCGGGAGACCAATTTTCCGGCTTTTTTCGTGGCGACGTGCGCTGTCAGTTCTTCACCAAAAACCGCTGCACGCGTTTGCCGGTATCGACTTCGCCCGTGTAGACGTTGCCTTTGGAATCGGTAGCAACCATGTGCACCCAATGCAGGCCGCCGCCGCTATGGCCGGCGAAACCGAAATGACCGACCGTCTTGCCGTCGCTACGGTTCACGATCCAGATCACATTGTTCATGATGTCGGACACATAGAGGTATTTCTGGTCGGGCGAGAGCGCCATGCCGCCGGTTGACCCGCGATCCAGCGTTTCCGGCGCGACGGTGAACTCGCGCACGAATCTGCCGGCCTTGGTATAGACCTGAATGCGATCCGCTACCCGGTCGGCGGCGTAGACGAAGCCGTCCCGCGATACCGTTAGCGTGATGTGCCCCAGGAATTCCTTGGCTGGCGGCCCCTTCGGATCGTATTTCGCCACCGGCTCGAATTTGATCTCGGACAACGGTTTGCCATAGGCGCCCCAACCGCGCTTGAATTTCATCGTATCCATGTCGAACACGAGCACGCGCCCGCGCAGATAGGAATCGGTGACGAAGAGTTCGCGCGCATCCTCGTCGAACTCCCCGCCCTCGATGCGGCCGACAATCATCGGCGTGTCGGCGGGATAAGCGCCCGGCTTGGGCTGCGTCGCATCGGGCGTACGCTCGATGGCGCCGAGCAGCTTTCCGTCCTTGGTGTATTTGCGCATGGTGTCGGAGCCGACCCAGATATTCCCAGCCTTGTCGGCAATAATCAGGTGACCATCGACCTTGTCCGCCTGATTCCAGTGGTGCAGCAGATTGCCCTGCATGTCGAAGGCGAGAATGCCTTCCGGCTTCAGGCAGCATAAAGCGGTCGGCGGGTTGAGAGAGGCGTAGTTCTCGGTCTTCTCAGGCACATGGAAGATCGGATCGATGTCGTAATCGCCGGGACGGTTCAGCACCCAGATGACGTCATCCTTATCGACCGAAAGCCCGGTGATGCCTTCGAAGGTCCATTTGTTGGGCAGCGGCAGTTTCGGCCAGCTTCCGTCATAGGTGAAACTCGGCACGCCGCCTTCGGCCGACTTCGCCGCCTCGCCCAGCATCGTGAGCCCGCCACCGACAACGGCAATCAGCGCCAACGATGTTGCCCACCGCTTCGCCATCCTTATGCGTGAATCAAGCATGGTTCCCTCCCTTGCCCGCGAACCGCGAGCTTGGTCCCAGTGTGCAATTCGCAGGAACGCTCGGCAAGGGGAGTTCCCGCCGGTCTGGTTGCGCCGCACGCAGAAGTCATGCGCAAGCGTTGCGCATGACGCGCGGCAAGGTTTTCCAATCTACGACGCGTCAGACGTCAGCGGACCGGCGCCGTGGCAGCGGTTTTCTTGGGTGCGGCGTTCGTGGCCTGCGCTTGGGCCGCCGGTTCGGCAATTGCGATCATCTTTCCGGTCGCGGGATCGACCATCGCAATGATGTTTCCATCGCTGTCGCGCACCAGCATCGGCTGACGATCTGCGCGAACGTCGGCCGGCGTCGGATTCGGCGCGGACCCGATGTGCAAGTTGATGCCCCAATCGGGATTGGAAAACCAATTGGCGGAGCCCGGCGATACGAACATGGCGGAGAACAGAAGCACAGACAGAAGGAGCTTTGTCTTCATCGTGCACTCCATCGATGGGGCCGAGCCTGCAGCCCCCGAACAACTTGCAGGATACCACAAAACGCCGCCAAGACGAACCGAAGCCGCCCTCGCACAGGCACGGATTCAAGCCTCCGACATTTGTCGGCATTCGTGAGAAACGTTCGAACCGCTTGGAAAATAACGGCGTTTTTTTACGCGGCGGGTCCGGTCCGCTCCGGCGGCCGGAAATGATATATTTTCGGCCTCTCACGGAGGGAGGATAGATCATGCTCCGGCGCCTTCATCGTGAATTGCTGTTGAGTGCGTTGCTCACGCTTGGGGCCGGCCCCTGCGCGATTGCCGGTCCGATGGAAGATGGGCAGGCGGCCTATGACAGCGAGGATTACGCGGCCGCCCGGCGTCTTTGGCAGCCCTTGGCGGAACAGGGCATCGCCCGCGCGCAGAACAATCTCGGCGTGCTCTACGAAAACGGCAAAGGCGTTCCGCAGAACATCACCGAAGCGCTGAAATGGTACCGGTTGGCTGCCGGACAGGGCTATGCCGGGGCTGAGAACAATCTCGGCTTGATATACGCGTTGGGAAAAGCGGTCCCGCGTGATCCTATCCGCGCCTATATGTGGCTCGATCTCGCGGCGGCCTCTCTCTCCGGCGATCTCGGCAAAACCGTGATGGAAAGCCGTGACGTCGTTGCGAGCTCCATGACTCCCCAGCAAATCGCGGGCGCGGCCGAGATGGCGCGCAAATGCCGGGCTGCGGATTATAAGGATTGCGAGAGCATCGGCGATGCAGAGGCACTGGCATCATTGACGCGGCCAAAGCCGCAAGATGGCGCGCAGGCCACTTTCGACCTCTCCTCACCGCCGCCGGGCTCGACGTTCGCAATTGCCACGACATCCCATGCCGTGACCCCCAGCGATTATCCCTCGCAATCGATCCGTCTGCACGAGAACGGCGATGTAACGGTCACCTATGTCGTCAACGAAATGGGTTCCGTGGCCAGCTGTTCGGTCTTGGTCTCGAGCGGCTTCATGCGCCTCGACGAGTCGGCCTGCGCGATGGTGAAGAAACGCTGGAAATACAAGCCGGCGACGGAAGACGGCAAGCCGGTCTCCATCCAATACATCTCCAAGGTTTCATTCCCGCCGAGATGATTGGCTAGAGGGCCGGCCCGCTGTCGCGCGCACCGATCACATCATTCAATAGGCGATCCGATCGGCATGGATGATGAAACCGATCGCAATCCCGCCGAGCGTAAGCGCCAGCGGAATCATGATCACTTGCAGCAGCGCCTCCCCGCTATTCACCGGCCCGTAGAGCGTATCCACACTCCCGCCCAGGAAATCGCGCAGTCCGGAACGGACGGCTTCTTTGCGCGGGACCGCGCGGCTCATGACGAACGGCACACCAAAGAACATGACGGCGTAAGCGCCACTGATGTCGACCATGAAGGTGGCATTGGCGCTGGCATGAAAGGTCACGAAGAAAACGGCCATGAAAGGCGCCCAGCAGAGAAGCGCGATGCCGTACACGCCAGGATGCATGTCGGCATAGACGGTGGGCGCTGAGGCGGCGATTTGCTTTCCGCGCGTCTGCAGTTGCGGATAGACGAATGCTTCGCGTTTCATCTCGCGCAAAGCATGCCGAGCCGCAATTGCCGCCGAAGCGGCTTCCGGTTCACGTCTCAATTGCGTGGTTTGCATAGTCATTGCTCCTGTTCTGGGTGTGGGATTCTGAATCCAAAGCGGTGGGCCGTTTCGGTCGGTAAAACAGCGCCAACTGCAGGCTGCGCCCGATATTTTCCGCCCGCGCGATGATCGCCGCGGCGACATCGGGAGCGAAAACTTCGGCGGCCGTTTCACGAAAGAGCGCGAGCCAGCGTTCGAAATGCGCCGGCGTCAGCGTCTTCTGTCTCAAATGCGCGACCGTCGGATTGCCCTTGTAGCGGCCGGTCGTGAGCATCACCGACGACCAGAAGTCAGTCAGCTTTTCGAGATGGGCGTCCCAATCCCCGACGGCATGATTGAAAATGGGGCCGATCTCGGGATCCCGCCGTGCTTTGGCATAAAAGCGGTGGACCAGTTCCTTGAGAGCGGATTCTGAGATGGCGGGTGCGTTGGACATGGCTCTTTAAAGACGTATTTGAAATGCATCTTATTGGGGGCTTGCAAAAGATGCAAGAAAAATGCATCTTCTATCCTGCGACCCGCCGACGCATCTGAAAGCGCTCTCATGAAGCTGACCCGCTACACCGATTACGCCCTGCGCGTTCTCATCTATTTGGGGCTGAAGCCCGACGCGCTCGGTTCGATCGGCGATATCGCCGAGCGTTACGACATCTCCGAGAACCATCTGATGAAGGTGGTCCAGGAGCTTGGACGGGCGGGGTATCTCTCGACGCAACGTGGCCGCGGCGGCGGGATCAAACTCGGGCGTGCGCCGGATTCCATCCGCATCGGCGATGTGGTGCGCCTGACGGAAGAGGATTTCGACATTGCCGAATGCGGCGGGTGCGTGATCGGCGGCGCTTGCGGCCTGACGTCGGTGTTCGCGCGCGCGACCGCGGCGTTCCTGGCGGTTCTGGACCAATATACGCTGGCAGACCTCATCCAGTTCGGCGACGCGAACCGCGCGCTCAGCCGGCTCGGAATCGGGCCGCAAAAGCCCCGGCGCGCGTTACGCGCCGCTGCTGCCCAATAGCGCCGATCCTCTCCTCTCCAGCTTGACTCGCAGCAGCCAGTCTCCGAACCTTGGCTGAGACGGGTCGCGAAATCGCGCCGGAGGAGGCAACCCATGAGCAACACGATCACCAATCGCAGGAATTTCCTTATGGGTGCGGCGGCTGCCGCCGGCGCAGGATATCTCACAAGCGGCACACGCCTCTTCGCGGCGGACGCACCGCCGGCGGGGCGCAAGCAGGTGATGGTGGCGGGTAAGCGCGTGAAGGTCGTGGACATCCACGGGCATCTTGTCATTCCGAAATCGGAAGGCTTGCTGGCCGGCTCCAACGTCAAAGGCGATTATCCGAAGAACCAGATCATGGGGCCGGACCGCCTCGCCCGCATGGATGCCCGCGGCATCGACATGCAGGTGATCAGCATCAACCAATATTGGTGGTATCCGGCCGACCGCGATCTTGCCGGTAAGATCGTGCGCACGCATGACGAAGGCGTCGCCGAATGGTGCAAGACGCATGCGGACCGGTTCGTGGGCTTAACCTCGCCGTCGCTGCAGCATCCCGATCTGGCGGCGCAGCAATTGGACTATGCGGTCAAGACGCTCGGCCTGAAGGGCGCTTCCATCGGCGGCAATGTGATGGGCGAAATGCCGTCATCCGAAAAATACGATCCGTTCTGGAAGAAGGCCGAAGAACTTCAGGTGCCGATCTTCATGCACCCGACCAATGCCGATGGATTGGTGCAGGAAAAGATATTCGACGGCCGCGGCGACCTCGGCAACATCGTGGGCAACCCGTTCGAGACGAGTCTGTTCCTGACCAAGCTGATTTTCGATGGCGTGTTCGACCGCTTCCCGCGGCTGAAAGTCGTGGGTGCCCATGGCGGCGGCTATTTGCCGGCTTATTTCGGGCGCACGGAAGTCACCTGCGATGTCCGGCCGAACGCGAAATGCGCCAACAAGAAGCGGCCGAACGAATATCTGAAGACGAACATCATGGCCGACGCGATGCTGTTTTCGGATGAGGGGCTGCGCCATCAGGTGGCGGAGATGGGCGTCAGCCAGGTGGTCTATGGCTCCGACATGCCGTTCAACTGGCCTGACATGATCCCCATCATCGTCGACGCGAAATTCCTGAGCAACGAGGACAAGGAAGCGATCCTCGGCGGCAATCTCGTCCGCATGCTGAAGATTTAGAGGATTGCTGTGTCCCCATTCGAGAAACGCCAACAAAACGTACGACGCCTATTGTTCACAGGACTTGTCTCGGCCGCCGCACTGACGAGCGGCGGTCCGGCCTCGGCCCAGCCGGCAGGCCAAGCCGCAACGCCCGATCCGGTTGCCACGCTCGTGGGCCGTCTCGATTTCGCGCGCTACAAGGCGACGATCAAGTCGCTGACCCAGTTCGGCGACCGGCGCCAGGGCACGGAGCGGAACCGCAATGCGATCGATTGGATCGAGGCGCAGCTCAAGAGCTATGGCTGCGCCACCGAACGTTTGAAATATGAATATCTGGAGCCGGGACGCACGGGCAGCGAACCCCGGGTCGAAGTGGCGAGCCCGGCCAATGGCAGCGAGCCCGCGCGCACGCTGGGCGGCGGCCGCGGCCGCTATTTGCGCAATCCGACATTTCTGAATGGCGATCCCAACCGGCAGCCCGATCCGAAACTGCGCGCGC
>DATLVC010000126.1:0-3749 GCA_035577685.1 Micropepsaceae bacterium
CACCGTTCCAAGAACATGCTGGCTTTGGTGCAGTCCATTGCGAGGCTGACCGCCGCAGGCACGCCGGAGAATT
Organism: Micropepsaceae bacterium; assembly: GCA_035577685.1. GTDB lineage: Bacteria > Pseudomonadota > Alphaproteobacteria > Micropepsales > Micropepsaceae > CAIYRG01. The sequence continues at coordinate 74 of DATLVC010000126.1, forward strand.
TTGCCAGACGGTTCGAGGAGCGCATCGTGGCGCTAGCCGCCAGCCAGGATCTGTTGATCAGGGGAGATTGGTCGGGTGCGGAGCTCAATGAGTTGATCCGCTCTCAACTGGCGTATTTCCGCGACTTGATGAATACCCGCATCAGGCTGCGGGGACCCACGCTCTTTATCAATGCCGCGGCGGCCCAAACGCTTGGCATGGTGCTCCATGAACTTGCGACCAATGCCGGAAAATACGGCGGACTGTCCAACGACAGCGGCAGCGTGCAAATTTCGTGGCGCCTTCTGCGTGACCAGGACGGCCGATTACGCTTCAGGATCAACTGGGTTGAACGTGGCGGCCCTAAGACGACGCCTCCGACCCGGACCGGCTTCGGGTCGACCGTTATCGTCAAAGTGGCAAGCACGGGCTTGAACGCCGACGTCGATCTTCAATATTTGCCGGCGGGACTGACCTGGCGCCTCGAATGTTCTGCGAGCAAGGTGCTCGATGGCGGGGATGAACTGGACCACCCGGCCTATGCCGGCGACGAGAGCGAACCTTCCGAGGGCGATCGCATTCTTGTCGTCGAAGACGAAGCCCTGCTTGCTGTCGATATCGCGCATATTCTGGGGTCAGCCGGCTTCAACGTCATTGGCCCTGCGGCAAGCGTGGAACAAGCGCTTGTTTTGTTGGACCGGTCTGGTTGCGATTGCGCGCTGCTCGACATCAATCTGGGAAAGGAGACCGCCGAACCTGTCGCACAGCATCTGGCACGCGCAGGAATTCCTTTCGTCATCCTTTCCGCCTATGGGCACGACCAGATCCCAGGGATATTCAAAAGTGCCCCTCGGCTTTCAAAACCGCTGCAGCCACAGGCCTTGGTTGAAGCAATAAACAACAGTCTGTCCTTGCCGCTAGACGGCGGCTGATCTTTGCTCCGTCCAATCCCGTAAGTTGGCGAGCGCAAATTTTTGCGATGGCGATAAAGTGCGGTAGCCTGTAAAATTACGGCCGTGTGGGAGGCGAATATGGGAGCCATTTCGAAACGGGTTTTTAGCCGGATGTCGGCCGGTTTCCTTATCGCGTCGATTTGCGTTTGGCCGACGATGGGTGCCGATAATCCGGCGAAGATCCCCGATTTCTCGGGCGTCTGGTCCCATCCGTTCCTCACCGGCTTCGAACCCCCGGCGTCCGGTCCCGGCCCTGTGACGAACAGGTCGCGCCGGCGCGACGGCGCTGCCAATTTCCAGGTCCTGGTCGGCGATTACACCAATCCGATCCTGAAGCCGGAAGCCGCCCAAGTGGTGAAAGAGCACGGCGATATTTCGCTTTCCGGCAAGGGCTATCCGACGCCCAGCAACCAATGCTGGCCGGGCGGCGTGCCCTACGTGTTTTGGGATTTCCTGGTGCAGATGTTTCAGGAGCCCAACCAGGTCACCATCATCTACCGCCAGGGCGATGAGGTGCGCCGCGTGCGCATGAACCAGCCGCATCCCGCGCATCCCACGCCGTCCTGGTACGGCGATTCGGTGGGTCATTACGAAGGCGACACGCTGGTCATTGACACCATCGCCATTAAGAAAGGGCCGTTCGCCATGCTGGACATGTATGGCACGCCCTTCACCGACAAGCTGCATGTGGTGGAACGCTATCGCCTGATGGATTACGAGACCGCCAAGGACGCCATCGAACGCAACGCCAAAGAGAACACACACGCGGGCGGCGGTTGGGACTTCGATCCCAATTATCGCGGCAAGGTGCTGCAACTCCATTTCACGGTCGAGGATGAGGGCGTCTTCACCACGCCCTGGACCGCAACCATCACCTATCGGCCGTCGATCGATCCGTGGACGGAGCTTATCTGCGCCGAGAACCCGCGAGAATACAACAACACGGAGTCGCGCATCCCGAAAGCGGACAAGCCCGATTTCTGAGTGCCGAGGAGAAGACGAATGTCCAAGTCCGGTTCGTTAGTGTTTGCCGTCGGCATGTGTGCGGCGAGCGTGGCGTTGGCCGCGGACGGTGCCAAATCGGGCATCCCCGTTTTCGCCACGACGCCGAACACCGGCTGGGTACTCGACCATGCTTTCGGGGTGGACGATCTGCTGCCAGCGCCGGGCGGCGGACCGGGGCCCGTCACCTTCGACAAAGCCCATCCCTACATCCCCAACAATTTCGGGCCGCAATCCACCTATCGCGTGGCCGACCTTTCCAATCCGATCCTGCAAGACTGGCTGAAACCGTCGATGAAGAAAGCCAATGATGCGGTGCTGGCGGGCAAAGTTCCCTACCGGGCGCGCGAACGCTGCTTCCCGGTGGGTGTGCCGGGTTTCGACGCCTATTCGCTGGTCGAGCCGTTCTATTTCTACCAGACCCCCAAAGAGGTCGTGGTCATCAACCAGGGTGGACCGGAAATTCGCCATATCTACATGAATGTGCCGCATTCGAAGAACGTGAAACCATCCTGGTACGGAGAATCGGTCGGCCATTACGAAAATGGCGACACCTTGGTGATCGACACTATCGGACAGAACGACAAGACCTTTATTGACAATTACCGCACACCCCATACGTCGCAGATTCATGTGATAGAGCGGTGGAAGCTTTCGGCCGACGCCAAGACCGTCGATGTTTCGGTCTATGTCGAGGACCCGGGCGCCTTCACCGCGCCGTGGCGGGCGGTGCAGCGCTGGCGCCGCGTCGAAGAGGCGCCGATCCTGCAAGTGCCCTGCAACGAAAACAACGACGATCATTTCGCCCAGGATTTGGTCCCGCTGGCGCAGGCCACCAAACCGGATTTCTGACGGACGCCTTAGGCGTGCGCTTTAGCAGGCGACGATGATGCCCGCTGCCGCGCCGGGCGTGTCCATGACATGGCCGCGACGGCGAAGGCACCGCTCACCGCCGGCAGCGCGAAGATGAAGAACACCGTCTGCAGCGGCAACTCGTGCAACAGAATGCCGCCGATGATCGGGGCAAAGCCGCTCACGAACCGGCCGAAGCTGCCGCCCCATCCAACCGCGGTGGAACGGATTTCCGTGGGATACAGCGTCGTCGCGTAAGCGTTCAGCGTGTTGTTGGCGCCCACGAGGCAAAAGCCCGTGCCGGCAACACTCAGCGCCAGAAGTACGGCGGACGCGCCCACCATGCCTGTCGCCGCCACGAAGATGGCGAGCCCCACAAACGCAGCGATCAGCACACGCGGGTAACCGGTCCGATCGGCGAAAAATCCGAACAGCAGAACGCCTGCGATGCCGCCAAACTGAAACAGGGTGGTCGTGCGCACCGCCTGTTGCCCGTCGAGCCCGGCCATGGTGAGCGCGACCGGCAGCCAATTGTTCAGCGTGTTCAGCGAGGCGAGACACACCAGATAGGTGAACCAGAGAAGAACCGTCATCATCATGCGGCCGTCGGCGAAAAGCTGCGCCGGGCGGAAACCGTCTTTCTTCGGCTCCGCCGGCAGAACGAATTCCGCATCGGCCGGAAATTCGAGCTCCGGATTCATCTTCTTGAGCGTGCGCGCGATTTGTTGCGCGTGGCCCCGCCGCGCGGCAAGAAACCGGATGGATTCGGGCAAGAACGCCAACAGCGCCACCGCCAGAACGAGCGGAATAATTCCCCCAATATAGAATATCCCCTGCCAACCGAAATACGGCAGCATCTCCGCTTGCAAGAGGCCGCCGGAAGCCGCGCC
>DATLVC010000127.1:0-32811 GCA_035577685.1 Micropepsaceae bacterium
AGCCGATCAGAAAAATCGCAGGCAGCGCCGCGGGAATCTGGGCTCGCCCTCCGAGAAAATGTCGATCACGGTCCATATCAGCGCGCAGTCCGCGAAATAAAGAGACCGTTCTTCGCAAAACGGCTTTGCATTTATTAGCAAAGGTTGAGAGCTGCCGATTGATATAGCTCAAAGCAGCACCACGCGCGGCGCGCTAAGGTTTTTTGTAATCCTCAGGAGTGCGAGCCATGGACCTGCTGAAAAACGGAACTTTCGCGAGATGTTGTGCGCTGTCGCTTGCCGTGGGCGCATTGATCTACGGCCTGTCCCAAGCCAACGCCCAAGATTCCGGCATGCCATTCGACAAACCCACGGACATCGGCGGTGTCGAGACCGTGTGCACGGGCGTCAGCCTGGACGCGCGTGAAGAGCCGGGTTGGAATGCCTACCCGTTGAAGGTCGAGCTGGCAGGAAAAGGCGGGCAATATCTGGGCGACGCCCATCTGCTTGTCGCCAAAGACGGTAAGCGAGTCGTCGAGCTGACCTGTGGCGGACCTTGGATCCTGTTCAAGCTCCTGGCCGGACGTTACCAGATTGAAGCCACTATCGAGAACAAGACGGCGTCTTCCGCTGCCTATGTTCCGGCAAGCGGGCAGGGGCGGATTATTCTGCGTTTCCCGGATATGGGCGGTGAACTGGAAACTGTCAGCGAGGCAAACCCGCCGCACGGTGAATAAGGCGACGGAGGATTGAAAAGCATTTTCTGTCGCGATCTGGGTGTGCGTGGTGTTTCGGCTTTTGCTCGTGTCATTGCTTTTGACGTTCGGCGTGCAAGCGTCTGCCACGGCAAATGAAGTTACGCCGCGCGTTTCGGTGCTCGTGTATCACCGCTTTGGCACGGTTGTGCCCGGGATGACGACAATCCGGCCAACCGTGTTCGCCGAGCAGCTCGAGTGGCTCAAGACACACGGCATTGCGGTGCTGCCTTTGCATGCGGTGGTCGACGCGATAACGCACAAATCGGCGGCCATCAGTGGCCCAGCGGTCGCTCTCACCGCTGACGACGGGCACCGATCCATTTACAGCGAAATGTATCCCCTCATTCGGCGCTATGGATTCCACGTGACGCTTTTCATTTATCCTTCCGCAATTTCGAATGCCGAGGAGGCGCTCAGCTGGGAGCAGCTCGATGAGATGGTGCGGAGTGGCTTTGTCGATGTTCAGTCGCATACCTACTGGCACCCCAATTTTCAGATCGAAAAGCGCAGGCTCGATCCGATGGCGTATGAGGACTTCGCCAACACGCAATTGACGAAGTCCAAGGATCGCCTGGAAACGCGGCTTGGTGTCCCGATTGATCTTTTGGCGTGGCCCTTCGGGCTTGAAGATCCTGATCTTGCAAGGCGCGCGGAGCAAGCCGGTTATATTGCCGCCTTTACCATAGAGAGAAGGCCGATCCAGAGCGATGACGACCGCTATGCGCTGCCCCGATTTCAGGTGACAGATGCCGATCGTGGCGCTCGTTTTGCCGCTCTGATCACCGGTACGGCATCCGGCGAGGAACCGCAATGAACCTCCGGCATCTGATTCTGATCGGCATCGGCGCCCTCGCTGGCCTTTTTGCCGTCGCACGTTTTGGCTTGGCGGCGGAGTCTGAAGGACAAGTGCTCGACGCCGTCACGGGCAATGCCATAGCGGGCGCAACGATCACGGCCCCGGACGAAACGGCGATGACCGATGCCGCAGGTCAGTTCAAGATCGAGACCAATGGCTCGAAATTGATGGCCCGCGCGCCCGGATATCGAGCCGCCACCGCCGGCACTTCCGATCAAGGCCGTACGATCATCCGATTGGCCCCTTTCACGCCAAAAGCGCTTTATCTCTCGTTCTACGGGATCGGCAGCAAGGCTATCCGGGAGGCGGCGCTGAAAACCATTCATGAAGATTCCGATCTCAACGCGGTCGTCATCGACGTCAAGGGCGATCGCGGACTCGTGGCTTTCAAGACGGAATCCGCGGTTGCACGTGCGGCCGCAGCCGATCGGATAACGACCATTCCCGACATGCCCGCCTTGATTAGGGAGCTCCATGAGGCCGGCGTCTATGCGATCGCCAGAATCGTCGTATTCAAGGACGATCCTCTCGCGAATAGTCGAAAGGATCTCGCGGTCAAGACGGCTAATGATGAGCTGTTCCACGACCGCGAGGGGCTGGCATGGACCGATCCCTTCCGTCGGGAAGTATGGGACTACAATGTGTCGCTGGCGGTGGAAGCAGCACGTGCGGGTTTTGATGAAATTCAGTTCGATTATGTTCGTTTCCCGGATACCAAGAATCTGCGCTTCGCGGAAGCGACCACCCTGACCTCACGCGTTGCCGCCATTACCGGGTTTCTGGAGGAAGCACGCCGGAAGCTTGCGCCCTATAATGTCTTCCTCGCAGTCGATGTGTTCGGCTATGTCTGCTGGAATCCGGACGATACGGGCATTGGCCAGCGCCTGGAGGACATCGTCCCGCTGGTGGATTACATCTCGCCGATGCTCTATCCCTCGGGTTTTTCCTTTGGAATCCCTGGTTATCCCTATCCGGTCGAGCACTCTCGCGAGATCGTGCAGCTTTCGCTGGCGCGGGCGCTCTCACGAACCCATGTTTCCCCGCTTCGTTTTCGGCCCTGGCTGCAAGCGTTCAGGGACTACGCGTTCGATCGCCGCAATTTCGCTAGCGACGAAGTAAGGGCCCAAATCGAGGCGGCGGAGGCTTCCGGCACGGCTGGCTGGATGCTGTGGAATCCACGAAACGACTATGCGGGAATAGGCTTCTAGCTGTAAAATCCCACCATGATTGGAAATTATGGTGGATTGGCCCGGCGTTGTTGCGGGCTCCTGTTCGGCGTTGCGTCCGCACTGACTTTCACGACAGGCGCGTGGGCGGATGCGGGCACGCTGATCCCCGAACGATTTGGGGCGGTTCCGGAGATCGTGCAGCGCGAAATCGCCGCCGGGCACATTCCTGGCGCCGTCATCATCGTTGGCGGTTCCGGGGGTGTGATTTATCGCCAGGCCTTTGGCGATCGGATAGTCGCGCCTCAACACGAGCAACTGGCACCCGACGCGATCTTCGATCTTGCCTCTCTCACCAAGGTCGTGGCCACCACGACAGCGATCATGCAATTGGCGGAAGCGGGCAAGCTATCGCTCGACGCGCATGTGACCCGGTACTGGCCCGCTTTCGGCGCCAATGGGAAAGACGCCATCACCATTTCTCAGCTTCTGACCCATACCTCCGGTTTGCGGCCCGATCTCGATCTGCGCACTCAATGGCAAGGCAGAGGTGCAGCACTTGCGCGGATTGTCGAAGAGCGACCGGTCTCTTCTCCCGGCGCCGAGTTTCGCTATAGCGACATCAATTTCATCGTGCTGGGCGAACTTGTCCGGCGCGTCAGCGGTAAGCCACTGGATGTCTACAGCAAAGAGAAAATCTTCCGCCCGCTCAGAATGACGGATACGGGTTTCAAACCCAACCACAACGCGGCGCGCATCGTGCCGACCGACCGTCAGGATGGTATGCTACGCTGGGGAGAGGTCCAGGACCCGACGGCCTATCGCATGGGCGGCGTGGCCGGGCACGCCGGTCTGTTTTCCACGGCTGACGATCTATCGCGCTTCGCCGAAATGATGCTGGGCGGTGGTTCGCGCGCCGGCGCGCATATTCTCTCGCCTGCCAGCGTCAGGCTGATGACTTCGCCGGTCGATCTGCCAGGCGGCATCAAGCGCGGTTTGGGCTGGGATGTCGCATCCGACTACGATGCCGGAATGGCGATGGCTTTCGGTCCAGCATCCTATGGCCATACCGGCTATACGGGCACGTCGCTGTGGATAGAACCTGAAACCAAGACCTATCTCATCGTTTTGACGAGCCGGCTTTATCCGGACGACCGGGGCGATGTGAAATATCTCCGGCAGGATGTCGCGGTGGCCGTTGCCGATGCCTACCGTGCGCAAAAACTCGCGACCGGGATCGATGTCCTGGAGGAACAAGAATTTGCGCCCCTGAAGGGTCTGCGTGTTGGTCTTCTGACAAATCAGACGGGCCGCGATAGCGAAGGCGGCCGGACCGTCGATGTGCTGGCCCACGCGCCGGATGTGCATTTGGCGGCGATCTTCAGCCCGGAACATGGGCTGAATGGCGACCAGAACAGCAAGGTGGAATCCGGCACGGACGAGGCCACGGGGCTTCCGGTCTACAGCCTCTATGGCGCAGTCCGGCGCCCGACGCCCGAGATGATGGCGGGTCTGGATGCGATCGTGGTGGATATTCAGGATGCCGGCGTGCGGTTCTACACTTATGCGACCACGATCGCCTATGTGATGGAAGAGGCGGCCAAGAACAAAATCAAGATCGTCATTCTCGACCGGCCCAATCCGATCGGCGCGGCCGGTATCAAAGGACCGGTTCTCGATCCGGAGTTGGAATCCTTCACGGGATATTTTCCGCTTCCCGTCGAGCACGGTATGACCCTTGGCGAGCTTGCCTTCATGTTCAATGCCGAAAAGAAAATCGGCGCCGATCTGACCACCATCCCAATGCGCGGATATCGGCCGCTGTCTTGGTACGATGAAACGGGTCTTTCGTGGATCAATCCTTCGCCGAATCTGCGGTCGGTAAAGGAGGCGATTCTCTATCCCGCGATCGGCCTTGTCGAAGGGACCAATGTGAGCGTCGGCCGAGGGACTGATACGCCGTTTGAGCTTGTTGGCGCGCCTTGGATCGATAGCGCGAAATTGGCGGCTGCCCTGAACAAGCGCGCAATTCCCGGCGTGCGCTTCGAAGCCGCGGAATTTACACCGGATCAGGATCGCTTTGCGGGACAGCGCTGCGGTGGCGTGCGGATCGAATTGATCACGCGAAGCGATCTCGATGCGCCGGAATTGGGACTCGAGATTGCGTCCGCGCTTCATGGGCTGTACCCGGCTGCGTTCCAAATAGCCCCGATCCTTGGGGCGATAGGGTCCCGAAGCGTGATATCGGCGCTGGAAAGCGGCCAAGACCCAAAGGCCATTGCCGCCGATTGGGCGACGCAGCTTCGTAACTTCGAAGCGTTGCGGGAAAAGTACCGTCTCTACTGACGAGCAAATGTCACAATTTGGCATGGGCCTCAGCGAAAGCGTTCTTTTCGCTCTCGAATGCGTGATTTTCGGCCATCCGATTGCGATGCGAAATCTCCCCTAGGTAGAATTCCTAAGTGTTTCGCCTAGGGCAAATCGGGCAAGTTTTCTGCGTCGAAACAAGGCGCAAGGAATTCAAAAATGTCCATCGCAGAAGCCGTCCGGCCAGCAGTGCATGCCTTCAATCCCGCGATTTGGCCCGGCATCGCGAAGGGGCCGATCGGCCGTCCCGACGAAGACATGAAGTTGCTGCAGCGAGTCGGAGCAAAGCTCAGTTTCGGCCGCGGTGAAACGATCTTCAATGATGGCGATCCTGCCGAGCATGCGTATCAGGTGGTGAGCGGCGTTGTCCGTCTCTGCAAGCACATGTCGGATGGCCGCCGGCAGATCGCGCAATTCATGATGCCCGGCGATTTCTTCAGCTTCCTGGATCTGGCCGAGCACACATTCAGCGCCGAAGCAGTCAATGATGTTGTGGTTTTCTGCTATCCACACCATCAAATCGAACGTTTGGCGGAAGAGCGGCGCACCATGCGAAAAAGCTTCACCGCGGTCCTTACCCGTCGCGTGCGGGATATTCAAAATCATCTTGTTACGCTGGGACGCCAGACGGCCCGGGAAAAGGTTGCAGCCTTCCTGGTTTTCCTTTCGGACCACGATGCTTGGGAACGTGATAGCATCCTCAATGTGGCCATGAACCGGCAGGACATCGCTGATTATCTGGGTCTGACGATCGAAACTGTCTGCCGCGTCCTTTCGGCGATGAAGAGAGAGGGATTAATCGGTATTCTCAATCTGCATCAATTCGTGGTCAAAGACATTGAAACCCTGCGTGCAATAGCGGACGGCGACGATTGAGCCGAACCCGTTGCGGGAGGCCATCCCAAAGTTGGGACATTGGCAAGAAAACGGGCTCGCAATTGATTTAGGTCAGCGTTGGTTTGGTCTGGACCGTTACTCTTCCAAGCGCCGCCCGATGATGCTGGAGACTGGCCATGAATTTGCGTGAACCGGGCGCACCAGGGGGGACGATGACCGATACCGGTACGCACAGCGCCCTTGTGGTCAATCTTGTCGATGTCGACATGACCGATGTTGGGATCGTCGGGGGTAAGAACGCATCCCTGGGCGAACTCTCTCGCAATTTGGCCAGCCTGCACATCGAAGTGCCGGAAGGATTTGCGACCACTGCCGCCGCCTATTGGAGTTTCATTCAGGCAAATGCGCTGCAGGAGAAGATCAAATCCTGCATCGAAGGCATTCAGACCGGATCACTGAGTCTGAAGGCTGGCGGTGCCGCCATTCGCAAGCTCATTCTGCACGGTCGGATGCCTTCGGAATTGCAGGATGAGATCACTGGCTTCTACGGGAAATTATGCGAAACGGCGGGCCTCAAGAGTGCCGACGTGGCAGTACGCAGCAGTGCAACGGCCGAGGATCTTCCGACGGCAAGTTTTGCCGGGCAATTGGAAAGCTTCCTGAACATTCGCGGCGAGGAGGCTGTGCTGAACGCAGTCCGTTCCTGCTTTGCTTCGCTTTTCACCGATCGGGCGATCTCTTATCGCGAGGCCCAGGGCTTTGACCACTTGAAGGTTGCGGTGTCCGTTGGCGTGCAACGCATGGTTCGATCGGACAAAGCCGGTTCCGGCGTGATGTTCAGCATCGATACCGAAACCGGATTCCCTGATGTGGTCGTGATCAACGCCGCGTGGGGCCTGGGCGAATTTGTCGTCAAAGGCATAGCGGACCCCGACGAATATGTGGTGTTCAAGCCGTTGCTCGGCACGCCGCGACTGACGCCCATCCTGGAAAAGAGGCTGGGCGCGAAACGGCAGAAGTTGGTGTATGCCCGGAACGCCACCAAACCGACAATCGCGCAAGCGACCTCGGAACGGGAGCGGCGTTCCTTTGTCCTTGAGGATCGCGAGATCCTCAAACTCGCGCAATGGGCCCGCTCCATTGAAAGCCATTACGGCCGTCCGATGGATATCGAATGGGCTAAGGATGGCCTTACCGGGAAGCTATTCATCGTGCAGGCGCGGCCCGAAACCGTGCAATCGTGCCACGTTGCAGGCGCTTTCAAGACGTATCGGTTGAAGGCAAGCAAGAAGCCGCTCCTCAAAGGCCTCGCCATCGGCTCGTCGATAGCAGCAGGTGTGGTCTGCCACCTCAAGAGCGCGCGCGAAGCGGACCGTTTTCCGGACGGCGCAATTCTGGTTGCCGAAATGACGGACCCCGATTGGGGACCCATTATGAAACGTGCTTCCGCTATCGTAACGGCGCATGGCGGCCGCACCTCGCATGCGGCGATTGTCAGCCGGGAAATGGGGCTGCCGGCCGTCGTAGGCGCGGCAGGCGCTACGCACATTCTGAAAAGCGGCAATGTGGTAACAGTCTCCTGCGCCGAAGGCGATGAAGGTTTTGTCTATGCGGGCCGGCTGAAATTCGAAGAAACTGACCTCCCGCTGGACACCATTCCGAAGACCCGCACGCATGTCATGCTGAACGTTGGCGATCCCGCCGGCGCGCTGCGATGGTGGCGTTTGCCCGCGGATGGAATTGGTCTTGCCCGCATGGAGTTCATCGTCAGCAACCATGTGAAGATTCATCCCATGGCGCTGGTCCGCTTCGATACGCTGCGGGATGCGAAGGCAAAGCGCGACATCGCGGCCTTGACTCAAGGATATCCCAACAAAGAGGCCTATTTCATCGACCGCTTGGCCCAGGGGGTTTCGCGGATCGCGGCCAGTCAATATCCGCGGCCCGTCATCGTGCGGATGAGCGATTTCAAGACCAATGAATATGCCACGTTGATCGGCGGTGCGGAATTTGAGCCCGACGAGCCCAACCCCATGATCGGGTGGCGCGGCGCCAGCCGGTATTACGACAAAGGCTACCGCGAAGGTTTCGCTTTGGAATGCCGCGCGATCAAACGTGTCCGCGATTCGATAGGACTGAAAAACGTCGTGGTCATGATTCCGTTCTGCCGGACGCTGGAAGAGGCCGATCTCGTGTTGAAGGAGATGAAACGAAACGGGCTCGAGAAAGGCAAGAGCGGTCTCGAAGTCTATGTCATGTGCGAAATCCCATCGAATGTCATTCTCGCGGAGCAATTTGCGGAACGGTTCGACGGCTTTTCGATCGGCAGCAATGATTTGACTCAGCTCACGCTCGGCGTCGATCGTGACTCGCGGACGTTGTCGCATCTCTTCAACGAAGAGGACCCTGCCGTAAAGGCGCTGATCCGCCAGGTGATCGAAGGGGCGCATCGCAAGGGCGCCCATGTCGGACTTTGCGGTCAGGCCCCGAGCGACCGTCCCGCTTTCGCTCGTTTTCTGGTCGAAGCCGGAATCGATTCCATTTCCGTCACCCCGGACAGCTTTATCGGCGTAAAGGCCAATGTTGCCGAAGCGGAGCGGGCTGCCGCTTTGGGTGCGTCCTCAGGGTTGGCAGCAACGCTTTATTGAGACGTCATTAGCGAAACCCCCCATGGTCATGAACGTCCCGGAAGACATTGGCCGCGGCATCGTCACGTTGACGGTCAATCCGTCAATCGATATTTCGACCTCGGTCCCGCACATTGGACCGTTTCACAAGCTTCGCTGTGCGGAACCGAAACGTGATCCCGGCGGCGGCGGAATCAATGTCGCGCGGGTGATCGTCCGTTTCGGCGCGGCCGCCACGGCGATCTTTCCGGCCGGCGGCTCCACGGGCGAACTGCTGCGTCAGCTCGTGATGCAAGCCGGCGTTGAAATCGTTTCCGTTCCCATTTGCAACGATACCAGAGAAGATTTCACGGTCACCGAGAATGACAGCGGCCGGCAATTCCGTTTCGTGCTGCCGGGGCCCGCCCTTATGGCACACGAATGCCAGGCCCTGCTCGACGCGCTCGAAAATCATAAGCCAGCACCAAGCTATATCGTGGCAAGCGGCAGTGTGCCCGCGGGCGTGCCCGCAAATTTCTTTACCGAGGTCGCCCGGATCGGTCGTTCAAAAGGAGCAAAGATAGTCCTCGATTCGTCAGGTCCCGCCTTTGCCGAAGCTCTATCCCAGCCTTTGTATCTCATAAAGCCCAATATGAGAGAATTTGGCGAATTGATGAAAAGACCGCTCGAGTCGGAGAATGCGTGCTTGAACGCGGCCCGGCATCTCATTCGCGAGCGAGGTGTGACGATCATCGCGCTCACAATGGGAGAAGGAGGCGCGATGGTGGTAACACGCAATCGCGCATGGCGAGGGCGTGCACCGAAGCTCCAGCCCGTAAGCACGGTGGGGGCTGGGGATAGTTTTCTCGGTTCTATGCTCTGGCGGCTGAATCAAAATGACGATCTGGAAGAGGCTCTGCGTTACGGGATCGCAGGGGGCACAGCGGCGTTGCTGTCCCCTGGAACCGAGCTTTGCCGCCGCGCCGATGTCGACCGGCTCTTGCGCGAGATCGAAATCTCGGAATTGTAGGAGTGGAACTCAGGGCCGCGTTGCTCCGGCAGAAAAGTAAAGTCTGGTCGAATTACCCTGTCAAATTCGCCGTTTGCGGTGCCGAATCTCAACCTGGTCGCCGTCTTCTCCCAAGGCGGCAAGCCCTTCCTCCAGATAATCCGCCAGCAAAGGCAGTCCAAGAAGATATTCGGCCGTATGATTGTTGTGCGCGGCGCGGGCCTCCTGAAGAGCCTCGTTCCATTCGCGTTTGTCATAGGTTCCGCGGCCGAGCCAGGCTAGGGCGACGAGATTGGACTGCCCGTCGACATTGAAGGTCACGGATCAGGTGAATCAGCTCCTGACGCGTGGAGTCGTCCGCGAGATCTTCCAATATATCCCGCATGTCGTCATCACTTGCGTTCGATCCGGAATCGGGATCACTGACCTCCTCTTTTGCGTCGAACATCCGTGCTTTCTCGATGATGCCGGCCAGTTTTTCCGAATCGATTCCGAGTTCAAATGCGTTGGTCGCAACTTCCTGCGCGATCGTCTCATGTGCCATTGAAATTCTCCTTTTAGCTTGCGCGCATCAGCCAAGGGCGCGGAACAATAGCGGCCACTTCGTGCCACATTTCCGCGGCTGTGGCTTTGGTCAGATCTTTCGCAATTACATACATGTCGGCAGACAGGCGTGCGGGTAACAGAGTGCGCATTTCACCCACCGTCCGTGGCGGCGCCACAAGCACCAGACGCTCAAACTCCCGCGCGGCGAAGGCCCGCTCAAGAACATCGGAAATACCCGCCGCAAAATCATGCTTTTTCAGCTTGTGGTAGTCATGGCGCGGCTCGATGCTGTGGCGGGTTCCCGTTCGTGCGGACCCGAAGCTGCGGCCGGGCCGATCGCTTTTCAGATCGCGCGCATGGGTGCTCGGGTCCGCAACTGGCAACTCGGGAAGAACGGCCGTATGCAGACCCGTCAAATCTTCGTCCGGCACGAAAAGTTGCGCCCGGCCGCCATCCATGACCAACACCCAGATTCGTAAATGCTTGTGCATTTTTGCCTCGCTATAGCGCAGGGGCGAGTTCGAACTCGTCCTGATAGTTCGGCCAAAGCAAACGTATTTCCTTTGGCAGCAGCTGGATGAGCTTTTCCACCTCGCATGCGTCCAGACATTCCATCATCGCACCAAAGCTGGCGCGTGCTGCCCGTTCGGCGCTGATTTCAGTATTGCGTGGCAGGTTTGCATCGATATGAAAAAGGAAATCTTCCAGATGGCGTTCATGGGTGGGCGTGCCCGTGGGCCGCCACCCCTCATAATAGGCGCCGCGCAGCAGCATGGGCAATTGTGCGCCCAGATGCACGGCGTTCGTTGAACCGATGCGGTCGCGCAAGACATGCAGCGTTGCCCGCAGCGCCGTGAAGGCGATCCGGCGATTGTCTATATCGAGGTTTCCCATCACGACTTTGAGCCAGTGGTGGGTCTCCTGAAGCGTGGTATCGAATATTTCGATTCCGTGTCTGCTCATAAGATTTCTCCGGGTCCGATGAAGGAAGAATCGCAGCGGTATAAAGAAAAGAAGCGGGCGCCATCCTTGTGCGTGGCGCCCGTATATCGTCAGGCCGCCTTGATCGTGATCTTCTTTTCCTGAGCCTGTGCTTCCGCGGTCTTGGGCAGCGCAATCGTGAGCACGCCGTTCCTGAAATGCGCCTCGATCTTGTCGGCATCGATTCCCTCCGGCACGCGGAAGCTGCGCGTAAAGGAGCCGTAGTGGCGTTCGGAGACGTAATAGCCCCTGGCTTTTTCCTCCTTTTCTTCCTTCTTTTCGCCTTTGATGGTCAGCGTACTATTGGCGAGCGAGACTTCGACGTCCTTCTGCGCCAAGCCGGGAAGCTCCGCGGAGATTTCGTAAGATTGTTCCTTTTCCACCACGTCCACGGCGGGAACATTTGCCGCCAAGTCGTCGCGCCACGTGGGTTGCTCGAATACCGATCCGCGAGGCCAGTTCGACCAAACATCGCCGTCATAATCATTGAACAGCCGGTCGATTTGCTGATGCAATTGTTCGAAGGGATGCCATGCCCGCAACGGCGAACGCACGGCCTGTCTGTTCTGCCCGACCTTCTTCACGGGCAGTTTCGTCAATGGCTCGGTCATCGCGACCTCCATAAGGGATTGCATATCCTGCATACCGCTATGGGCGACGGCACAGTTTGATGTGGATCAACGGCGAAAACCATTATCTTGGATGGGCCCCCCTTGACCTGCATCAATGTGCTCCGAAGGCCGGGGAGCTAGAAAATTGCAATGGCTGTGCGCAGGTTCCGATGACGAACGAAATCGTCCTTAAGCCCTCCACGGAGGTGGCGACGAACAAGCTTCCCGAAAACGAGATTCGAGAGGCGCCGCGTGTCTATGGGCAAGTATCGCTACCCTTGGCTCCCGCCCGCGCTCCCAGGCGGCCACTCGCGGAAATCATTGAGCATGAAACGGCACGCAAGAGACGGCGCTATCTTCTCCTCTGGGGCCTCCTCGCTCTCATTCCACTTGTTGCGTTCGCGGCCTGGTCAATGCTTCAGCCTAAGCCCGTACTTTTTAGCGAGCGGTTCCGGACCGTCGCGGTTACGCGCGGTGATCTCGTGCATGAGGTGCTGGCGACCGGGAACGTCAATGCCGTGACCACGGTTCAGGTTGGCGCGGAGATCTCCGGCCGCATTGCCACAGTGGAGGTAGACTACAATTCTCCGGTCAAGGCCGGCCAGGTGATGGCGCGATTTGATCGCGCGGCCCTTGAATCCCAGCTTGCCCAGGCGACGGGCGAGGTTGAAGCGGCCGATGCCGCTCTTCAGCAAACAAAGACCGATCAGGATCATGCTTTGTTAAGCCTGGATCGGGCGGAACGTCTTCACAAGAACCAATTGATCTCGGAGGCCGATTACGAAGCGGTCGTCGCGAATGCAAGGCTTGCGGCGCAGCGGGTGACGGCAGCCCAATCGCAGCTCGCGGCCAAGCGCGGAGCCGCCAAGCTTGTGCGGACCAACCTCGATCACGCAACCATCGTTGCGCCCATCAACGGCATCGTTATCACGAGAAACATCGATCCCGGTCAGACTGTGGCCTCGGCGTTACAGACGCCCGTGCTTTTCACGGTGGCGCAGGATCTGCGCAAAATGCGCGTGATCGCAGCCGTCGATGAAGCCGATGTCGGGCAGGTGATCAAGAATCAGCACGCGACATTTACCGTCGATGCTTATCCCGATCGCATCTTTGAAGGGACCGTCACGGAAGTTCGGAATTCCCCCGTTGTGGTGCAAGACGTCGTTACTTACGGGACGCAGATCGATGTCGACAATCTCGACCTCGCCCTGAAACCCGGCATGACAACGTCGGTTCATGTGCGCATCGGCGAGGTCAGGGACGTGCTGAAGATCCCGGCGTCAGCGTTCCAATTCACTCCGCCGGGTGAGAAAGCGGGTGGTGCGCCCGGCGTTTGGACGCTTTCTCCGGACAACAAGCTGGTGCGCGTATTGGCGACGCCCGGCTTGTCCGACGGCGAATCGACAGAAATCAAGTCTGGCGCGCTGCAAGCCGGTGACAAAGTCATTGTAGATTTCACGCCGGAAGGACGGAAAGCCTATGGGCTCGGCGCCTGAGCTCCCGTCCCCGAAAGTAACGCTGCGGCAGCCCCTTCTGTCGCTTCGCAATGTGACCAAGATTTACGGCCAGCAATTGTCCGCAGTCTGCGCGCTCGACGGCGTCGATATGGACGTTGAACCTGGCGAATTCGTGGCGATTACCGGCGCATCCGGTTCGGGAAAATCGACGGCAATGAGCATTCTTGGCTGTCTGGAACTTCCGAGCGACGGTGAATACTGTATCGAAGGCTATCCGGTACAGAATCTTGCTCCGGATGTCCTTGCCGCCCTTCGCAACGAGCGGTTTGGCTTTGTCTTCCAAACCTTTAATTTGTTGCCGCGCACATCGGCTCTTGAAAATGTTGCGCTGCCCCTTGCGTATGCCGGCGTCGGGTCACGCGAGCGCACGAAGCGTGCTGCCGAAGCGCTCGCCTTGGTAGGCTTGACGGGACGCGAAGACGCGCGGTCCAATCAGCTTTCCGGCGGGCAGCAGCAGCGTGTCGCCATCGCACGCGCGATTGTAAACGAGCCAGAAATCATCCTGGCAGACGAACCTACGGGCAACCTCGACTCCCGCATGGGCGCGGAAATTATGCAATTGCTTATCGGATTGAACCGGGAACGCGGCATTACCATCCTGATGGTGACGCATGACCCCAATTGGGCTGCCTATGCGCCGCGCCAGGTCGTCTTCAAGGACGGGCATATCCTGAGCGATGACAGAAGGGCTGACGCATGACGTTCGGCGCCACACTGTCCACCGCGCTCGGAGCCTTGCTGCGCAACAAGATGCGCTCATTCCTGACCGCGCTCGGTGTGGTGATCGGCGTCGCTGCTGTCGTTATCATGCAGGCGATGGGACAGGGCGCGACGGCCTATGTCGGCGAAGCGATCTCGGGTCTCGGAAGCAATATGCTCGTCGCGGAGCCGGGTAGCCCCCGGAATTTCAATCCGCACAGTTCCGGCATTCCCATGTTTACAATGGCCGATGTTGAGGCCATCCGGCGTCAGGCGCACGATGTGGCCCGCCTTGTTCCGATCAACACGCGCAGCCTGCGCGTGGTTTATGGCGCGAACAACCGGAATGTGAACGCGGGCGGCGTCACCACCGATTATTTCGTCATCAGGCAATGGAACGTGGTGGCGGGCCGCTTGCCGAGCGCGGAGGACAATCGCCGGACGGCGCAAATCTGCGTCATCGGAGAGACCGTGCGCGACAAGCTGTTCGGCACCCAGGATCCAATCGGTTTGGAAATGCGCGTTCATGATATCTCGTGCAGGGTGGTGGGCGTGCTGGAGTCAAAAGGAACGTCAACCTTTGGTATCGATCAGGACGATGTCGTATTCTTGCCCTTTACGACGTTTTCCCGCCGGATCATGGGCACGGATCGGGTCGCGATGATCATGTTCTCGCCTGTCGCTGCGGACCGGTTGGACAGTGTCAAACGTGACGTCACCGCGATTCTGCATGTGCGGCGCCATATTTTGGCGGGCGAAGATGACGATTTTGCCGTACGCGATCCGCGGGAGATTCAAAGCCTGCTGGAGAGCGTGACGAGCATCCTCACCCTCGTGCTCGCAGGCGTGGCCGCGATATCGCTGGTTGTCGGCGGCATCGGGATCATGAACATCATGCTGGTGTCGGTAACGGAACGCACGCGTGAAATCGGAATCCGGTTGGCGGTAGGCGCCCGCGCGAACGATATTCTGGCGCAGTTTCTGGTCGAAGCCGTGGTGATATCATCGCTGGGGGGCCTTGCGGGTCTTGGATTGGGAGCCGCGGGCGCTTACGCCGTTGCGAAGGTGATCAACGTTCCTTATGTCGTACCAGGTGTCGCGATGCCGATTGCTTTTGCGGTCTCCGTGCTGGTGGGCGTGATCTTCGGTGTATTTCCCGCGCGCCGGGCATCGCGTCTCAATCCGCTGTCGGCGTTGCGATTCGAGTAGGAAAGTCAAGCGCCGGTTCGATCTTCGTGAATGCGTGAAATCGTCTGGTCACGGAATGCGGCGCGCACCACAATAAGAAATGGCCAACGCAAATTCCATCACGCCGATCGAAGTCCGGGTCGAGAATATCTCCCAGCTCTTCGATACGCTGGACCCCTTTCCCTTCCCCGAGCGCGATCTCGACAAGGATGCCGAGGATTACATCGTCGGCTGGGCCCGCGAGCTGCCGCGCGATCAGCCGATCGTGATTTATATTCATCTCCCGCCTGACGAATTATCGAAACATGGCGATCCAAACGTACTTGCTAGCGCGTTCAGACGGTTTTTCGACTATCGGGCCGGGATCGTGGTTCGCGATTTGAACGAGCTGTTCCGGGTGGGGCGAACTGCGCTCCTTATCGGGCTCGTCGTGCTCGCGCTCTGTCTAACGGCGGCGCGCGTCACCACGAACCTGTTCGACGGCGCGTTTGGCGGTTTTCTGCAGGAGAGTTTGATTATTCTCGGCTGGGTGGCCAATTGGAAACCGATCGAGATTTTCCTCTACGATTGGTGGCCCCTGGTACGCCGGCGCAATCTCTACCGGCGCCTCGGACAAGCGACTGTGCAGTTTCAGCCGTCGGTGCGGGTTTCAGAGCAGCATTAGCACCGTCAAGGCACAACCATCACCTTGCAGGGCGCCAGGCTTACCAGTTTCTGCGATACGCTCCCGATCAGAAGACCGGCCAGGCGGCCACGGCCGCGTTTGCCTGCGACGATCAGGTCCGGCTGTTCCTTGTGGGTGAGTTCCAGGATGTATCCGACGGCATCGCCGAGTCCCGAAAAGGTGCGGATTTTGGAAACCCCACGAGATGCGGCGTGTGCTTGCGCGCGAGTCAGAATTTCCGTCGAGACGGCATATAGAATCTCGTCGGCGCTTGCCTTTTCCGACTTCCGCAATTGTTCAAGGTCTTCGTTGAGATAACCCTGTTCGACATTCACAATCATAAGTTCTGCTCCGGTGTCCTTTGCCAGCTCGGACGCAGCATCAAGCGCCCGGCCAGCGCCGATGGATCCGTCGGTTGCCACCAATATGCGTTTCATCGGGACAGCCTCCTCTAGTTTAATAAAGGTATTTTAGCCCATATAAGCCGCGCGAGCTTGATCTGGCTCAAGAAGCAGCTCTCCTTCCTTCGCGATGCCTGTAGCCTGTTTGCCCCTCATCGATTAAGCTAATATCTGCGATAGCGGTCCGTCACGGAGGCGAACGCCCGATGTTTGCGCTCACAATCAACGGCAAAAGCGTCAATGTGGATGCCGAGCCCGAAACCCCGCTCCTCTGGGTTTTGCGCGACACTCTGGGAATGACGGGTACAAAATTTGGCTGCGGCGCGGGCCTCTGCGGGGCGTGCACCGTCCACATCGACGGACAGCCGATGCGGTCGTGCTCACTTCCGGCAGGCCGGCTGGTGGGGCGTACGATCACCACCATCGAAAGCATCGTCGCGGACAAGAACCATCCGGTGGTCGCCGTCTGGATCGAAGAGCAGGTGCCGCAATGCGGCTATTGCCAGGCCGGACAGATCATGGTCGCCACCGCCTTGCTGAAGAAGAACCCCAAACCGACGGACGCAGATATCGATCGAGAAATGACAAATATCTGCCGCTGCGGCACCTATGCGGAAATCCGTGCCGGCATCCGCAAGGCTTCGACCCTCATGGCCAAAGGGTGACACCCATGGCAACGGAGCTCGACCGCAGGGAATTCCTGGTCACCACCGCGCTTGTCGGCGGTGGCATGGCGTTGTCACTCTATCTGCCTGACGCAGAGGCAGCTGAATCCGCCGACGCGCGCGTGAATGCTCGGCCCTGGCTGCCGCCATCCGAAGGCGGGGTCGAGGTCAATCCCTGGATCGTCATTGGCCCCGACGACCGCGTCCTCATTCGCGTCAATCAGTCGGAACTGGGTCAGGGCGTGATGACGTCCAATCCGATGATGATCTGCGAAGAATTGGAATGCGATTGGTCGAAGGTCCAGTCGGTTTATGCCGAACCGAACCGGCACATGCGCGAGCACGCTCTCTATGATCATCTGCACACCGAAGCATCGAGTTCGGTGAGGTTGGGCCGCGCGCTCTATCAGCAGGCAGGCGCCAGTGCACGCGAACGGCTGAAAACGGCGGCGGCCCAGGAATGGAGCGTGCCGGTCACGGAAATCGAGACCAAGAACGGCGTGCTGACGCACAAACCGACGTCCCGCACGCTGCGCTATGGTCAAGTCGCGGCGAAAGCCGCGGCGATCAAACTGGACAAGGAACCGGCCATCAAGACGCCCGACCAATACACGCTGATCGGCTCGCGCGTCCGGCGCTTCGACGTCGAGGTCAAGTCGCGGGCCGAGGCCGTGTATGGCATCGACATACGTGTGCCTGGGATGGTCTACGCCGCGACCAAACAATCGCCGTCCTATGGCGGATCGCTGAAGAGCTACAATTTTAATGCCATCCGTAACCTGCCAGGCGTCATCGCGGCGGTGCCGATGGAAGGCATCGGCCATTACAGCGGAATTGCCGTCGTCGCTGACAGTTGGTGGCGGGCCAAGACTGCGCTCGACAAAATGCCCGTGACTTGGAATCCGGGCCCCAACGCCAACCGGGGCTCGGCCGATCTGTTTCAACAATATCGCGCGATGCTCGATCGGCAAGGCCCCACGCCTGTCGATGAAGGCGATGTCGAGAAGGCACTTCAGGGTGCCACAAAGATCGTCGAGGCCGAGTATCAGCTTTCACACCAGGCCCATGCGCAGCTGGAGCCGCCCAATTGCACCGCCCACATCACCGGCGACAAAGCGGAAATCTGGTTTGGTACGCAAAGTCCGGATTATGCGACCGCAATCGCGGCGAAACTCAGTGGCCTGCCGGCAGCCAATGTGTTCGTGCACAATTGTTTCGAAGGCGGCGGCTTTGGCATGGGCGGAACCCATGGTGAGTTGCAGCAGGCCGTGGTGCTCGCAAAGGCGCTGCAAGGGCGGCCAGTGAAGGTGCAGTGGACGCGCGAGGAGGACATCGCCCACGTCAACGGTTTTCATCCCATGGGCGTGGCGAAGATGACGGCTGCGCTCGGACCAGACGGAATGCCGACGGCCATCTGGGTCAAGCTCGCCGGCAATGATGCGCTTGAAGGCACGCCTTTGATCGAATATGGGCCGCACAAGGCGAAACTCGCGCACCAGCTGCTGCGCGGATTCCATCTTTTCCCCTATGGCACGCCGAATTTGCGCGTCGAAGTGAACACCATGAAGACCTGGGTTCCGAGTGCGACGTGGCGCTCGACCGGTACCTATGCCAACGTGTTCTATCTCGAAAGCTTCGTCGAAGAGATGGCGCGCGCCGCGGGGCGCGATCCCATCGAATACCGCCGCGCTTTGATCGCGGCGCGACGTCCCGATTCCTTCGAAGACAACGCCAAACCGGATTGGCTAAAGGCGTTGGACACGGTTGCGGAGAAATCGGGCTGGGGCAAAGCGCTGCCGCCCGGTACCGGCATAGGCTTTGCGATAGACGACCGCAAATCGGTTGCACCGCGCGGCATCGCGCTGGTCGCTATCGGTGTCACGGTGTCGGTGAGCAAAGCCGGTGCGGTCACCATCGAACGCATGGATATTGTGCACGATCAGGGCCACGCGATCATCAATCCGGAAGCGGCAGACCGCCAAATCCGCGGCATGATGGCCTGGAGCTTAGGCCCCGTGTTCAACCAGGAGATCACGTTCCGCAACGGTGCCGTCGAGCAGTCGAATTATCACGACTACGCGCCCATCCGGATGGCGGAGTTTCCGAAGAACATCGACATCCATTACATCAAGACGAATCGCTGGATTTCCGGCATTGGAGAAGAAGTCGTCCCCCTCGTCGCCCCCGCGGTCCTGAACGCCATTCATGCGGCGACCGGCAAGCGCATCCGTTCGCTTCCGCTGCGCAAGCATGATCTGAGTTGGGCGTAGCGCTCAATCCCGCCACCCGCCTCCGGCCGCGGTGTAGATCGCCACAAGATCGTTTCGCAAATTCGTGTCGGATGCCGCTTGGCCCGCTTCGGCATCGAGCAGATTGCGCTGGGCCACGAGCAGATCGAGCAGGCTGGTAAAGCCATTGCCGTATTGCTGGCGTGCAAGCTCTTCGGCATTGCGATTCTGGGTAACGGCTGCCGTCAACGACGCATTGCGGGTCGTCTCGCGCAGATATTGCGACAGCGCATCTTCCATGTTTTCAAGCGCTTCGAGCATGGTTTGCTGATAGTTGAGAAAAGCCTGCTTTTGTCGCGCATCCGCGGCATCAATCTGCGATTCGATCCGGCCGAAGTTGAGGATGGGCTGCACCAGATTCAACCCAACACCCCAAGGCGTAGAGGAAAGTCCCGTCGCCGATTGCGCACCGAAGAACGCGGTCAGCGAAATGTCGGGAAAGAGCTCGGCGGTGGCGGCGCTTTTCGCGGAGATGCTGGCGGCGAAACGGCGTTCCGCAACCCGGATGTCCGGCCTTTCCGCGAGCACGGTCGCCGGCGCCGCGATAAGAACGCGTTGATCGAGAGGTTTCATCCCCTGTTCGATCTTCAGCACCTCATCCCTGCTGCCGGGCGGCAAACCCAAGAGAATGTTGAGACGGACGAGCGCGGCATCATAGGCCGCCTCCAGCGCCGGAATTTCTGCATCCGTTGTTGAAACCTGGGCGGCTGCGCGCTGTACGTCGAAATCGCTGGCATAGCCGCCCTGCAACTGCACCCTGGTCAAATCCAGCGTTTTCTTTTGCGTTTCGAGGTTTTGCCGGGTCAGCGCGATCTGGCGCTCATAATTGCGCATGTCGAAATAATTGCGCGCCAGCTCGGCCAGCAAGCCAATTCTCACGGCCTGGCTTCCCGCCTCTTCGGATTCCAGGATTGCCGTTGCTTCTGCCGCGTGCGCCCGATTGCGGCCGAAGAGATCGATTTCCCACGACGCATCCAGTTCGGCGTCGCCAATATTGACCGTCTTGTCGCTCGTCAGAAAGCCTTGATTGCCGCGCTGGGCGCTGGCCGCCGCATTGATTTGCGGAAACAGGCTGGAGCGGGCCAGCATCCGGTCGGCGCGGGCTTCTTCCACGCGCGCCTTGGCGATCTGCAGCGATTTGTTGTTGTCCAAGGCCTCCTTGATGAGGGCATCGAGGGTCGGATCGCCGAAATGCTTCCACCAATCGTGCTCCACCTGCATGGATTCATCGACAACAAGCGGCGTGTCCGCGGGCGGTGCCTTGGACCGCAATCGCGTCCAGCCCAACGGCGCGTCGATGCCCGATGTTTGTGGCTCGAGGCTGCCCATGCACGCCGCAAGAGCGACCGTCGCAAGCAGCGCGAAAACTCGCAAGATATTACGCATGGCTAGGCACTTTCTTCGTTCCGGCAATACGCTTTTCCACAGCGCGCACCAATACATAGAAGACAGGCGTGAGGAACAGGCCGAAGAAGGTCACGCCCAGCATCCCCGAAAACACGGCGACACCCATCGCGTGGCGCATCTCCGCTCCGGCGCCGGTGGAAAACACGAGCGGCACCACGCCCATGATGAAGGCGAAAGACGTCATCAGAATCGGCCGCAGCCGCAGCCGCGCCGCTTCGATGGCCGCGGCCAGCGTCGCCTTTCCCTGCGCCTCCAGATCGCGGGCGAATTCGACGATCAGAATCGCGTTCTTGCAGGCAAGTCCGATCAACACGAACAGTCCGATCTGGGTGAAGATGTTGTTGTCGCCGCCAGTCAGCCATACGCCGGTCATTGCCGACAGAATGGACATCGGCAGGATCAGCAGAATCGCCAATGGCAGGAACAGGCTTTCATATTGGGCGGCAAGCGCGAGATACACCAGCAGCACGCAGATTGGAAACACCAACAGCGCAGTATTGCCGGAAAGAATCTGCTGATAGGTGAGCTCCGTCCATTCGAAACCCATGCCTTTGGGTAACGTCTCGTCTAGGATTTTCGTGATGGCCGCCTGTGCCTGACCGGTCGAATAGCCAGGCGCTGGACCGCCGTTCAGATCGGCGGCGCGGAAGGCATTGTAACGCATGGCGCTGTCCGGGCCGGTTGTTTCCGACACGTTCACGATGGAGCCAAGCGGCACCATCTGGCCTTGGTAATTCTTGGTCTGCAGTTTCAGAATGTCGTCGGGCTTGGAGCGGAATTCCTTGTCCGCCTGTGCCACCACCTCATAGGTGCGGCCGAATTTGTTGAAGTCATTCACGTAAAGCGAGCCGAGGTAGATTTGCATTGTGTCGAAGACATCCTGCACATCGACGCCAAGCTGCATCGCTTTCGTGCGGTCGAGGTCGGCATAAAGCTGCGGCACGCCGATCTTGTAGCTGGAGAAGATGCCCACAAGTTCGGGCGTCTTATACGCCTTGGCGAGCACGGCCTTCATCGCGGCATCGAGCGCCTCATAGCCCTGATCGGTGCGGTCCTCCACTTGCAGCTTGAAGCCGCCAATGGTGCCGAGTCCTTGCACAGGTGGAGGCGGGAAGATGGCGATGAACGCGTCTCTCACGCCGGTGTATTTCTGTTGCAGCTTCTGCGAAATCGCGAAGCCTGACAGATCGGGCGAGGTACGTTCGGCAAACGGTTTCAGCGTCACGAAGACGATGCCGGCCGAAGAACTGTTGATGAAGCCATTGATGGAGAGGCCTGGAAATGCGACGGCGCCTTCGACGCCGGGCTCTTTCAGGGCAATCGCAGACATTTCGCGGATGACGTGCTCGGTACGGTCGAGCGTGGCACCATCCGGCAATTGCGCGAAGCTCACTAGATATTGCTTGTCCTGGGTGGGGACAAATCCCGGTGGCACTGCGGTGTAAGCGAAATAGGTTCCACCCAGCAACAGCGCATAGATCACAACGATGATCGATTTGCGCGAAAGAATACCGGACACACCGCGGCCATAACCGGCAGAGCTTGCGTGAAAGAAGCGGTTGAAGCCCCGGAAGAAGGCGCCGAAGACCACATCCATGGCCCGCGTCAACCCGTCTTTCGGCGCGCCATTCGCTTTCAGGAGTGTCGCAGATAGCGCAGGCGAAAGGGTCAGCGAATTGAAGGCGGAAATGATCGTCGAAAAGGCGATGGTGAGCGCGAACTGCCGGTAAAATTGCCCGGTCAGGCCACTGATGAAGGCAATCGGAACGAACACGGCACACAGTACGAGCGCAATCGCGATGATCGGGCCGGTGACCTCGCGCATCGCTTTCAATGTTGCATCGCGCGGGCTGAGGCCGTTTTCGATGCTGCGCTCGACATTCTCGACAACGACGATGGCATCGTCCACGACAATGCCGATAGCGAGCACCAGGCCGAACAGCGAAAGAGCGTTGATCGAAAACCCCGCCGCATACATGACCGCGAAAGTTCCGATGATCGAAACCGGAACCGACAGAAGCGGAATGATCGAGGCCCGCCAGGTCTGAAGGAACAGAATGACCACAAGCACCACGAGTGCCACGGCCACCAGCAAAGTGTGGACCACGGCCTCGATCGATCCGCGTACGAATACGGTCGGGTCATAGACGATGCTGTATTCCAGCCCTTCGGGGAAATTCTTTTTCAATTCCTCCATCGTGCTGCGCACGCGGTTGGAGATATCGATGGCGTTCGAGCCGGGCGACTGAAAGATCGGAATGGCCACGGCCGGCTTGTTGTCGAGCAATGAACGCAAGCCATACTCCGCAGCATCAACCTCGATCCGTGCCACGTCTTTCAGCCGCGTTACCACGCCATTGTCGCGTTTGACGATGATCTCCGCGAACTCATCGGCATCGGCCAGGCGTCCCTGGGCATTGATCGGCAGTTGCACTTCCACGCCTTCGTCATAGGGCGGTCCGCCAATCGCGCCAGCGGACACTTGTACATTTTGCCGGCGAACGGCGCTGACGACCTCATCTGCGGTCATCCCGCGCTCGGCGATTTTCTGGGGGTTGAGCCAGATACGCATGGCATAGTCGCCGGAACCGAAGAGCTGAACGCTGCCGACGCCGGGAATCTTCGCGAGCTGATCCTTCACGTTCAGCACCGCGTAATTGCGCAAGTAAAGCATGTTGTAGCGCTCGTTCGGCGAGCGCAAATGCACCACCATGGTCAGGTCGGGCGAGCTCTTAACTGTGGTGACTCCAAGCTGCCGCGTGACGTCGGGCAGGCGCGGCAGGGCCTGATTAACCCGGTTCTGCACCATCTGCTGCGCGAGGTCCGGATCGGTGCCGAGCTTAAAGGTGACGGTGAGGGTCAGCGTTCCGTCGGAAGCGGCCTGCGAAAACATATACAACATGTTCTCGGTGCCATTGATCTGTTCTTCCAACGGAGTCGCGACGGTTTCGGCGATCACTTTTGGATTGGCGCCGGGAAATTGCGCTTTCACGATGACCGACGGCGGCACGACTTCGGGATATTCCGAAATCGGCAATTGGAACATCGCAATCAGGCCGGCGAGGAAGATTACCGCCGAGATCACACCGGCGAAAATGGGACGATCGATGAAGAATCGGGAGAGATTCATCTGCTGTTCTTTCGGGTACGATGGAGGGGGAGGCCGTAACCGCGGTCACTGCGACGTGGCGGGCACCGCGGCGGTGGATTCGGGTTCCTCGGTCGCCTGCACGGTCGTTTCGGGCGCGATATGCTGCAACCCATCGACGATCACACGCTCGCCGGAATGCAACCCGGACAGAACGATACGTTTGCCTGCGACCTCCTGGCCGAGCGCAACCTCGCGATAGGCCGCCTTGTTGTCGTTGCCCACGACGTAAATGAATTTCTTGTTCTGGTCGTTGGCGATGGCGCGTTCGGGAACGAGGATCGCCTGGCTTTTCATAGCGCTGCCGATCTTGACCGTCACGAACATACCGGGCACGAGTTTCGCATCCTTGTTGTCGAATCGGGCGCGGGCGCGAATCGTGCCCGATGCCGTGCTGATGCGATTGTCGAAGCTGTAGATCGCGCCTTTGTAGGAATTCCCGGTGTCGCCCTGTACCGTCATCACGACGGGGATACGACGCTCCTTGAGCTCTGTGTCGGCCTCGGCACGGATGCTTTGGATATAGGTCTGCTCGTCAACGTCGAAATCGGCGTAGATTCCGTCATTGGACACAATCGAAGTGAGAACCGGCGCATTCGGCCCCGCCTGCACCAGATTGCCGAGCGTGATCTCGGGGCGGCTGATGCGGCCCGTGATCGGGGCTTTGACATAGGCACGGTCGATATCGACCTTGGCCTGCAGCAATTCGGCTTGCGCGGCCTGCACGGCGGCATCCGCGACACGCTTCGCGTTGGCGCTCTGGTCATAGAGGCGCTGGGCAATTGCCTGGGATTTGACCAAGGTCGCGGCGCGGTCGAATTCGGTCTGCGCGAATCCGGCATTGGTCTGGGCGGAGGCGAGATTGGCTTCCGCCTTGGCCAAGGCGGCCTCGAAGGGGCGCGGATCGATGACGTAGAGGATTTCACCAGCCTGCACGGTCTGGCCGTCCTTGAATCGGACTTCGGTAATGCGCCCGCTGACCTCGGGGCGGATCTCCGCGAAATCGACGGCGTTCAGCCGGCCGGAGAATTCCGACCAGACGCGGACATCCCCCGCATTGACGGTTTCAACGTTCACGGGCACAGCCGGCGTCCCGATAGCGGCGGTTGCCGTCTGCGCACTCGCATTGGGAAATTGATGAATCGCAATGCCGCCGACGAGGACAGCAAGGGCGGCCGCGCCGCTCAACAGTAGCGGACGCGTTGTGATGATTTTTGCAAGACTCGACATAACGAACCCCTTCTTTACACAGGTGTTTTTTCAAATTCAGAATTGGATGTCGTCGGCATTGGGCCCGCCATCCGCGGTCATGACAGCGGACGTGGCCGGTTCGATCGTGTAGGGGCGGGCGTGGCTCGGCGGAACCGTCAGGATCGCGACGACAAGAGCCGCCATCATGGCCGCAACCGGTGCGGCGACGGCATAATGCCGGTAGTTCAGCAGCATGACGACCGAGCCGAATAGGATCGGGGCCGCCAGAGCAATGCCCCAGATGCGCATGTCGGGCGTCGCCAGGAACAGCGCCGCGACAATCTCCAAAAGGCCGACCGCGCGATAGAACACCCCGGGGATATCCCAATCCGCGTAGATCTCCCTCACCGGCCGGAAGCCAAACAGGTTGACGACGCCCGCGAGCGACAGCAACGCGACGTTTGCCCAGACAGCAATCACCGGCAGAGAAATGTTCGACATCTTGTGACCCCTCATTCAACGCCAGCGTCTTGAAAAACCTGCGCCGGCCGGGACGGTTGGGGGGAGGAGGGCTCTACCGCCCCGGCCTGGCGCACAGTGGCCGCAGCCACCGTTGGGGTCTTTAAAAGTCGCGTGACAACACCGATTTAACGTGTTACTCATTAGTAACATCGCAATAGGTACTGACTAGTAAGTACCATGTCAAGCGGTGACGAGGAAATTTTGAAGACGGTCACAAAAAAGGAGGATATGCCGCCGCGCGAGCGGATTCTCGATGCTGCGCGGGAACTTTTTTATACCCGCGGTATCCGATGCGTGAGCGTGGACGATATCGCCGCCGCAGCCCAGACCAACAAGATGACTCTCTACCGCCATTTCGAGTCGAAGGATCGGCTGGTGGCGGAATATTTGAAATCGCTGAACGCCTATGCCATCGCGAGAGATGAGGAAGCTCAGCGCGCTCATCCCGGTGATGCTTACGCGCAACTTCGCGAACTGATCGCGCGCGTGGGAAACGATCTCTGCGCCGCGGAGCTACGCGGCTGCCCTATGGCGAATGCCGCCGTGGAATTTCCGGAAAGCGGTCATCCCGCGCGCGAAGTGATCGAAGACTCCAAGAAGCAACAATGTGAGCGGCTGGTGCGGATGTGCCGCGAGGCCGGTTATGAAGACCCCGAGCAATTGGGAGAAGAATTGTTCCTGCTGTTCGAAGGCGCCTGCGTCAACGTTCAGAGTCAGGGACGCTGCGGGCCGGGAAGCCGGTTCACCAAAATGGCAAACGCTTTGCTGGATTCGCGACTGCGTCACTTAACGAAATAGCGCGCTCGCGGTTCAGGCGCCGCGCACGAGAAGCCCAAATTATTTCTGCGTCAAATCCACCGTCGCTTCCGCTGACAAGCCAGGCCGCAAACGTTCGACGGCTCTCATGCGCAATCTCGGCGGCGCCATCGGCATCGCTGCGGGTACCACCTGGTCGCAGGATCTCGGGCGCATGCACGGCGAACGGTTCGGAGAGGCGCTTGACCATGCGAACACCGCAGCATTGACTCACGCGGTCGCGCGCTTGTCTGCCGTTACATCCGATCCAACGCATGCAAGGAATTCTTCGGTAAGCCCGTGTGCTCGGGTGCATGTTCTTTATGAATGTACCAGATCATGGACATAGCCCAGCTTCCCGATGGCAAGTTGCGAAAGAAGGAAAGGATAGAAATCGGCTTGTCCCATGCTGCGATTCAAGCTGTTCACGGCGAAAGACAGCGGAAGCCATGCCCCGATTAGCTGATCGATGTCGGCCGCATCATGTGGATCGAAATCGATTGTTGCGGTTTGCTCGGTGACGCGCCATGGGCGCGGCTGCACCTTGATACCGAAGGATTGCGCCGTTTCAAGCGTGTCGATGATGTGAAGATAATGTGCCCAGGTTTCGGCAAAGTCCTCCCAGGGGTGAGCACTGGCATAAGCGCTGACGAAACGCTGCTGCCAATCCACCGGCGGAGGGCTGTTGTAGTGCGCCTTTAGCGCCGCTGCATAATCCTGTCGTTCGTCTCCGAATGCCGCGCGGAAAGAATCGAGCTTGCCTGTGTTGCGCACCAGCAGATCCCAAAAATGATGGCCGCTTTCGTGACGAAAATGGCCGAGCAGAGTGCGGTAAGGTTCACCCATCCGGGTGCGAATGCTTTCCCGTTCGGCATCGTCGGCTTCTTTGACCGCCAGCGTGATGATGCCATTGTCGTGGCCGGTCATGACGCGCTGCCCGTGCGGATCAGGCGCGTCGTTGAGAAAGTTGAAGGCCAAACCGTGTTTTGGGTCCTCCTGCCGGTTGGCCAAGGGCAAGTGCAGGCGCATCAGCGTGTACAGGAGGCGATGCTTGGCGGCTTCCAGCCTTCGCCACCGCTCGGCATTTTCCGGCACCGAAAGATCGGGAATGGTCTGGTTATAGCGGCAGGCGGCGCAGAAGGCCTCTGAACTTTCCGCCGGCACCATCCAATTGCAGACGCCAGATTCGCGATTCTTGCAGAAGCGGTACTCATGATTGTTGGCGCCAAGGGCGTCCCACTGCCCGTTCTGGGACGGTTCGATGGCCGAAATCAGTGCCCAGTCCGGCAAATAGCCCAGGGCATGGCCGCAATTTTCACAGCGCACATTCTCGAAATACAGAAGTTGGCCGCAGGCTTGGCACGTAAACACTCTCATCAGGTCGCTCCGAAGCGGGGGCGGGGTAAATATGCGACGGTCAGACAATGGTTCCACTTGCTCCGAGTGTCCGGCCAGAGATGCGGGTCGCCAATATCAGAAGGCAAAATAAGATATCCTTTCAATAGGATAGTGAGCCATTCGTGCTAGTTTTCCCCTGCGCCAATACGGCTGTGCAACCGCAGTAGCGGTTATCTCGCAGTTGCGGCATAGTTTCCGCAATGAGCATTCGTGTCGCCCTGCATCACGTCACAGGCTATCGCTATGACCGTCCAGTGAGTTTGGGGCCGCAGGCCATCCGTCTGCGCCCGGCTCCGCATTGTCGCACGCCGATCCTGGCCTACAGTTTGAAGGTCGATCCGCCCGAACACTTTCTGAATTGGCAGCAGGACCCGCAATCGAATTGGCTGGCGCGCGCCGTCTTTCCGGAGAAGACGGACGGCTTCAAGGTTACCATCGATCTTACGGCCGAGATGGAAGTGATCAACCCGTTTGATTTCTTCCTCGAACCCTACGCGGAGAAATTTCCCTTCGCGTATGACCCGGATTTGGCTGCCGATCTCCGCCCCTATCTTCGTACGCTCGAATGCGGACCGCGGTTCCATGCCTATCTCGGTCACATTTCGCGTGCCGAGCAACAGACGACCGCATTCCTGTTCCAACTGAACGCCGCGTTACAAAAGCACATTGGCTATCTCATTCGCATGGAGCCGGGAATTCAGAAACCGGACGTGACGCTCGAAAAGCGTTCGGGCTCCTGCCGGGATTCCGCATGGCTTCTGGTTCAGCTCCTGCGTCATCTCGGCCTCGCCGCCCGCTTCGCGTCGGGCTATCTCATTCAATTGAAGCCCGATCAGAAATCGCTCGACGGACCATCCGGAGCCGAACAGGATTTCACCGACCTGCACGCCTGGTGCGAAGTCTATCTGCCGGGTGCGGGTTGGGTCGGGCTTGATCCGACTTCGGGCCTGTTCGCCGGCGAAGGCCACATTCCGCTTGCCTGCGCTGCCAACCCGACGGCCGCCGCGCCGATCAGCGGGGAACTCGAGGAATGCGAAGTCGAATTCGACTTTGATATGAGCATCGTGCGGGTGGCCGAGCCGCCCCGTGTCACAAAGCCGTATACTGACGATCAGTGGCATGCGATCGAGCGATTGGGCGATAAGGTCGATGATCTGCTCACCAAAGGCGACGTCCGTCTTACCATGGGTGGAGAGCCGACATTCGTCTCGATCGACGATATGGAAGGTGCGGAATGGACGACGGCGGCGGTCGGTCCCACCAAGCGGGCTTTCGCGGATACGCTGATCCGCCGGTTGCAGGCGCGGTTCGCACCGGGTGGCTTGCTGCATTACGGACAGGGCAAATGGTATCCGGGCGAGAGTCTACCGCGCTGGGCGTTTTCGCTGTATTGGCGGGGCGATGGCCTACCGCTGTGGCGCGATACGGACCGCATCGCGGCGGAGAACGCCGATCATGCGCCGAGCGCGGAAGACGCCCTCGCTCTTGCGCGCGAGATTGCGCGCCGCCTGGACATCAATCCGGGTTACGTGATGCCCGCACATGAAGATCCATGGCACTACCTTGCCAAGGAACGAGCGCTTCCGGCCAATGTCGACCCGTTCGATTCCAAGATCGAAGACCCCGAAGAACGCACGCGGCTTGCGACGGTGTTCGAGCGGGGCCTGCGGAAGCCCACAGGTTTTGTGCTGCCGGTGCAGCGCTGGAATGCGCCGGACCGCCGCCGCTGGCGCTCCGACCGCTGGGCGACACGCAGCGGAAAATTGCTGCTCCTTCCCGGGGATTCGCCGGTCGGATTTCGTCTGCCGCTGGGATCGCTGTCGTGGATATCGCCGGTCCACCGCGATTTCGTTCAACCGCAGGATATGTTCGGGGATCTGCCCCCGCTTCCCGACGCAAATTCCTATCGTCAGCCCTATCTGTCGGGCGCATTGCGTGATCCGACCTGGGAAGCGCGCCGCCGCCAGGTCGAACAGGCGCCGCCCTTCGAAGGCGCCGATATCCGCACCGCGCTCACCGTCGAACCCCGCGAAGGGCGCCTCTGCGTGTTTCTGCCGCCGACGGAAACCGCCGCCGATTACATCGATCTCTTAGCCAGCGTCGAGGACGCCGCGTCCGAACGCGGCTATAGCGTGCACATTGAAGGCTATCCGCCGCCCTACGATCCGCGTCTCAATCTCATCAAAGTGACGCCCGATCCCGGCGTAATCGAAGTGAACATTCATCCGGCGAAAAGCTGGCGCGATCAAGTCGCGATCACCACCGCGTTGTATGAGGAAGCACACGCCTCTCGCCTCGGCACGGAAAAATTCATGCTCGACGGCCGCCACACCGGCACCGGCGGCGGCAATCACATTGTCGTCGGTGCGTCTCATCCGATCGATTCACCGTTCCTGCGCCGGCCCGATCTGTTGAAGAGCTTAGTGGCTTATTGGCAGAATCACCCATCGCTGTCTTATCTGTTTTCCGGCCTGTTCATCGGTCCCACCAGCCAGGCACCTCGCATCGACGAAGCGCGACTCGACAGCCTGTACGAATTGGAGATCGCCTTCCGCGAAGTGCCCGATTTTGGCAGTGGCGACACACCCCCGTGGCTGGTCGACAGAATTTTTCGCAATCTGCTGATCGATGTGACCGGCAACACGCACCGCACGGAAATCTGCATCGACAAGCTCTATTCGCCCGATGGCCCAACCGGCCGGCTTGGACTTGTCGAATTTCGCGGATTCGAAATGCCGCCGCACGCGCAGATGAGCTTGGCGCAGGCGCTGTTGCTGCGCGCGCTGATCGCACGGTTTTGGAATGCGCCTTATCGCAACGGTTTGGTGCGCTGGGGTACCCAATTGCACGACAAATTCATGCTGCCCCATTTCGTCTGGACCGATTTCGCCGATATTATCGCAGACATGAACGCGAATGGTTTCGCGTTCGATATCGGCTGGTTTCTTCCGCATTGGGCATTTCGCTTCCCCCAGCATGGCGCGGTCCAATATGACGGCGTGCGCTTGGAGCTGCGGCACGCATTGGAGCCGTGGAACGTGATGGGCGAGGAAGGGTCTATCGGCGGCACGGTGCGCTATGTCGATAGTTCGGTCGAACGTCTGCAGGTGAAGGCATCGGGTCTGACGGAGGGCCGCCACGCCATCCTGGTCAACGGCCGTAGAGTGCCACTAAGCGCCACTTCTATCGGTGAGGGTGTGGCCGGTGTGCGCTTTCGCGCCTGGCAGCCGCCGCACACGTTGCACCCGACCATCGCACCGCACGTACCGCTGTCGTTTGAGGTCTGGGACGGATGGCGCAAACGTTCGCTGGGCGGCTGCGCCTATCACGTTGCTCACCCGGGCGGGCGCAATTACTCGGTTTTTCCGGTTAACGCCTATGAGGCGGAAGGGCGAAGGCTTGCGCGTTTCGAACCATTCGGCTTTACCGGAGGGATGTTTGAGCCTGAACCCGCAAAGATAAACGCTGACTTCCCGTACACGCTGGATTTGAGACGCTATTCTTAGATGAACGAATCGAGCGTAACGGTGTCTGAAACCAACTATCCTCGTTCGCCGAAATCGCGCGTGCCAAAGGCGCAGGCGGTCCCGCGTTACGATGAAATGTTGGATCGCGCGGGCAGCTTGCGGCCGCAATGGCAGCAGGTGGCGCGCACCTTCAATCAGATGACGCCCGAGGAATATGCCAGCCGTCTGGCTTCTACGCACGACATGATGCGGGACAATGGCGTCACCTATAATGTGTATGACGAGGCTGACGGGCAGGCGCGGCCGTGGCAGCTCGATATCGTCCCCTTCGTCATCGGGGCGGAGGATTGGGCCATTATCGAAGCCGGTATCGCGCAGCGCGCCCGGCTTGCGGATTTGCTGCTGCGCGATATTTATGGCCCGCAGAAATTGCTCGCCGATGGCCACATCCCGCCGCATCTGGTGCTCGGCCATCCGCAATTCCTGCGGCCCTTGATGGGAGTCGAACCGGCCGGCGGCGTGCATGTGCACCTATACTCCGCCGATTTGGCGCGCACGCCCGACGGCTCGTGGGTGGTGTTATCGACACGTGCCGATGCTCCGAGCGGCATCGGCTATGCACTCGAAAATCGCATCGTCATTAGCCAGACATTTCCGGACCTCTTCCGCGATCTTCAGGTCGAACGCCTGGCGTCGTTCTTTCATGCCTATCGCGAACATGTTTTGAGCCTGGCGGAAGCGGGAAAAGGCCGTGCCGTGTTCCTTACGCCCGGCCCATACAACGAAGCCTATTTCGAACACGCTTACCTCGCACATTATCTCGGTCTTTCGCTGGTGGAAGGCCAGGATCTGGCGGTGCGCGATGGCCTGGTGTTCCTGAAGACGCTGGCGGGGCTCGAGCCTGTTACGGTCATCTTCCGCCGGTTGGATTCGGATTTCTGCGATCCGCTCGAATTTCGCGCGGACTCGCGGCTCGGGGTCCCCGGTCTTGCGGAGGCAGCGCGTGCCGGTCGCGTGGTCCTGGCCAATGCGCTGGGCGGCGGCGTTATCGAATCGCCCGGCATGAATGCCTATCTTCCCAACGCCGCGCGCGCGCTGATGGGCGAAGACTTGGCGATCCCCGATATTCCGACCGTGTGGTGCGGCACCGCTTGGGGCCGGGAAGAGGCGCTGGCGCGCCTTCGCGACGTTGTGGTCCGCAACACGTTCGATGCGCGGCAATTGTTCTGGCGCGGTTCTTCAGCGCGGTTGGGATCGGAAATGAGACCGGCCGAAACGGTCAATCTCGCCCTCCGCATGGAACGCCGCGGCTCGACCTTTGTCGTGCAGGACATCGCACCCTTGGGTTTGGCGCCGGTTTACGAAGGCCCGGGCCTCAGCGTGAAACCGGCATCGCTGCGTGTGTTCGCCGCGTGGACGCCGGACGGATATCGCGTGATGCCCGGCGCGTTGACGCGAGTCGCCCAGGACGAAACGGTGCGGGCGCTGTCGATGCAATCGGGCGCGGCCAGCAAGGACACGTGGATCCTTTCCAGCGCTCCGGTAGACAATTTCACGCTGCTGCAAAGAACCGATGTCCCGCTTCCCATTCGTCGCGTGGGCGATGAGGCGCCGAGCCGCGCCATGGACAATCTGTTCTGGCTGGGCCGCTATGCGGAACGCGCCGAAAATCTCGTGCGCGTGTTGCGTGCGGTGGTTCACCGCCTCGGCGACGACACAGCGATGACCACGAGTTCGGCGGCCAG
>DATLVC010000128.1:0-2599 GCA_035577685.1 Micropepsaceae bacterium
CCAGCATGCGGTTGCCGATGAAGCCATCGCACACCCCGGAGACCACCGCCACCTTGCCAATGGTCTTCGACAAACGCATGACGGTGGCCAATACGTCCTTTGCCGTCCTGGCGCCGCGCACCACTTCGAGCAACCGCATCACGTTCGCCGGACTGAAGAAATGCAAACCCACCACATCCTGCGGACGGCGCGTGAATTTTGCGATGTCGTCGAGATTCAGCGCCGAGGTGTTGGAGGCGAGAATCGCCCCCTGTTGCACCACCCCGTCCAGGGTTTCGAAAACCTGGCGCTTCACGTCCATGTTCTCGAACACCGCTTCAATGACCAGATCGACATCCCGCAACGAGGCGAAATCCAAAGTCGGGGTGATCAGTGCCAGTCGTTGCGCGAGGCTCGCCTCCGTGAGCGTGCCCTTGCGCAGCGCGCCCTGGTAATTGCGGCGGATGGTGGCGAGACCGCGATCGAGCGCGTCTTGTTTGGTCTCCAGCATCACGACCGGCAGCCCGGCGTTGATGAAGCTCATGGTAATGCCGCCCCCCATGGTGCCGGCGCCGATGACCCCGACCGTGGAGATTGGTCTCACCGCCGTGTCTTCGGGCACGCCGTCCACGCGCGAGGCGGCGCGCTCGGCCTGGAAAACGTGGCGCAGCGCCGCCGATTCGGGCGATAGCATCAAAGTCGTGAACAATTCCCGTTCGCGCTTGAGTCCGGCCTCGAATGGCAGCTCGACCGCCGCCGCGACCGCCTCGACACAGGCCAGGGGTGCAGGGTATGGGCCGGCCGCGCCTTTGACCATATTTCGCGCGAACTGAAAAAAGCTTTCCGCATTCGGCATTTCCAGCTTCAGGTCGCGCACGCGTCTGCGTGGCAACTGTTCCGCAAGCGCGCGGCGCGCGAAGGCGAGCGCCCTCTCCCGCAAGTCGCCCGCGCCGAAATCGTCGAACAAGGGTGTGCCGGCCAGTTTTTCCGAGGCCACGGTCGAGCCGGAAACAATCAGATTGAGCGCCGCCTCGACACCGAGCAAACGCGGCAGGCGCTGAGTACCGCCCGCGCCCGGCAACAGACCTAATTTGACTTCCGGCAGCGCAATCCGCGCCCCCGGAACGCCGACCCGAAAATGACAGGCCAGGGCCAATTCCAAACCTCCCCCCATGCACACGCCGCCGATGGCAGCCACGACAGGTTTGGCACTGTCTTCGATCTCGCTGATTACGCTGCGCAGATTGGGATAGGCCACCGCCTTGGGGGTGCCGAATTCACGGATGTCGGCACCGCCGGAGAACCCCGCGCCCGCCCCGATCAGCATGATCGCATCGATGCCGCGATCGGCATTGGCGCGCCGAAGCGCAGCGACCAAGGCCTCACGCAACTCATGACCAAGACTATTGACCGGGGGATTTTCGAGAGTCAGAACGGCGACTGCGCCGCTGACCTCGAGGCTCAGCTTATTCATGCCTGTGCAGCTTCCACCATGTAATTCCACTGTGCGGAATTGAGTTCCGTCCTATCCGCTTAATGTAGCAGCGCCCGCCCAGCGGCGCATCCTTGTTGGCCGTTTCAAGCGCGCTCGAACGCCAGCGCCGCACCCTGGCCGACGCC
Source organism: Micropepsaceae bacterium (assembly GCA_035577685.1). GTDB lineage: Bacteria > Pseudomonadota > Alphaproteobacteria > Micropepsales > Micropepsaceae > CAIYRG01. Next base: position 1,600 of record DATLVC010000128.1, read on the forward strand.
CACGCACATCGCGGCCAATCCATAGCGGCCTGAACGGCGCAGCAACTCTTGAACCGCCGCCCCTGCAATGCGCGCTCCGGACATTCCCAGGGGATGACCCAGCGCAATGGCGCCGCCGTTGCTGTTGACATGCTCGGCATCATCGGCAAGGCCGAAGGCCCGCACGCAAGCCAGCGCCTGCGACGCGAATGCTTCGTTCAATTCGATCACATCGAAATCGGAAATCTGCAAACGCAGCCGATTCATGAGCTTCTCGACCGCCGGGATCGGACCGATTCCCATGATGCGCGGCGCGACTCCGGCGGACGCAAACCCGATGACTCGCGCGCGCGGCTGTAACCCGTACTTCTCGACGGCCGCTGCGGATGCCAGGAGCAGCGCGGCGGCGCCATCGTTGATGGTCGATGCGTTTCCGGCGGTGACGGTGCCGCCGGCACGCACCACGGGTTTGAGTTTTGCAAGCCCTTCGAGCGTGGTCTCCGGGCGAAGCTGTTCGTCGCGTTCGATGACTTGATCTGCAGCTCCCTTGGCCTGGGGAATGGTCACCGGCACGATCTGCGCGGCAAACACGCCGGCGCCCTGGGCGCGCGCCGCGCGTTGCTGCGAACGCAGCGCGAACGCATCCTGGTCCTCGCGCGATACATTGAAATCCACAGCCACGTTCTCACCGGTCTCCGGCATCGAATCGGCGCCGTAAATGGCTTTCATCCGGGCGTTGACGAATCGCCAGCCGATGGTCGTGTCATAGATTTCCGCGGTGCGCTGAAAGGCGCGCTCCGCCTTTCCCATGACGAAGGGCGCGCGCGTCATCGACTCGACGCCGCCGGCCACGGCAAGGTCGATTTCGCCGGCACGAATGGCGCGGGCCGCGGCGGCCACGGCATCCAGTCCGGACGCGCACAATCGATTGATCGTCACCCCGGGGACATGCGCCGGCAGCCCGGCGAGCAGCAGCGCCATGCGTGCGACATTTCGGTTGTCCTCGCCGGCCTGGTTGGCG
>DATLVC010000129.1:0-2355 GCA_035577685.1 Micropepsaceae bacterium
ACCTGAGAGCTGCGGTGTAAACGACGCCACCGAGAACAAGTAAAATACCGACGGTCGCGACATTCCACGCCAAAGAGCGGATGTAGGGCACGCCGAACCCATAAAGCGGCAGATAGGCCACGCGTCCGGCGACATAGAGCCAAGCACCCCATACCGTCAGTCCATTGTGGATGTTTGTAGTTTGCGCCATCAAAACGGCTGCCGCAAAGAACGCAAAACTTTCGAGGAAATTGCGCAGCGCCCGCTCGAGCCGTCCGGCGACGCCGGTGAGCGGCGGCATCGGTTCATCGCGTGGACCGGCATTGTAGCGAAGGCCGCGCTGGACGGTCATGCTCTGGCCCTGCGCAAAAATATGGATGAACCCCAGCACGATGCTCGCCGCAAGGAGCCAGAGTTCAATACTCATACGTTTGCCATGCGCTTTTTGGCGATGCGATCCAGTTCGACGAGTTCCGAAAGCAACGCCGGAACATCTTTGAGCTTCAGCATATTGGGACCGTCCGACGGCGCGCTGTCCGGGTCCTGGTGCGTCTCCATGAACACAGCAGCGACACCAATGGCGACGGCCGCGCGCGCAATATAGGGCGCCATCTCCCGATTGCCGCCGGAACTGGTGCCCTGCCCGCCGGGCTTCTGCACCGCATGGGTCGCATCCATTACCACGGGCGCGCCGAACTTCGCCATTTCGGGCAGCCCGCACATATCGACCACCAAGGTGTTATAGCCAAACGATGCGCCGCGTTCGGTGACCAGCACATTGGGATTGCCCGCATCCGTGATCTTGGCGATCACGTTCTTCATGTCCCAAGGCGCGAGGAACTGTCCCTTCTTTACGTTCACGACGCGCCCGGTTGCCGCGGCCGCCACCAGCAGATCGGTCTGGCGGCACAGGAACGCGGGTATCTGAAGCACATCCACCGCTTCCGCGACCGGCGCGCATTGCTCGCGTTCATGCACATCGGTGAGGACCGGAATACCGAAGCGTTCGCGGATATCGGCGAGAATCGGCAGCGCGAGTTCGAGGCCCATGCCGCGGGAGGAATTGGAACTGGTGCGGTTGGCCTTGTCGAAGCTCGTCTTGTAGATGAGTCCGACGCCGGCCTTCGCCGCAATCTCCTTCAACGCCGCCGCCATCTCGAACGCATGATCGCGCGATTCCAGCGCGCAAGGTCCCGCAATGATCGAAAGCGGTTTTGCGTTGCCGACTTCGAGGGAACCGATGCGGACAATTGCGTTGGGTGGGTTGGTCATTTCGCTCAATTCTTCGACGATTTGCCGTCATTGCGCGGCATAGGAGCGAGATCGGGCAGCGCGACGCCGCGCTTGATCTGGTCCATCTGCCATTTGTCGAGGTGCTCCTGGTCCATGCCCTCGTTCACCACATCTTCCAGCAATCCTTGCGGGATCACCATCACGCCATCAGCATCGGCAACGATGACATCGTCCGGAAACACCGCAACCCCGCCGCAGCCGATGGGCTGTTGCCACTCGGCGAGCATCAGGCTGGCAGCCGGCGGCGGCGCGGTGATGCCGCTCATCCAGATTGGCATCTTGCTGGCGATCAAACCAAGACGGTCGCGCACGGCGCCGTCGGTGACGATGCCGGCAACGCCCCGCTTGACCATCCGCTCCACTACAATGTCGCCAAAGGTCGCCGCGTCACGGGTGCCGCGTGCGTCCGCAATGGCAACACAGCCGGGCGGCATCATCTCGACCGCATCGCGGTTGACGGGAAGCTTCTTCGCGAACGCGCCCTCGACGTTTTCGCGCGCGGGGATGAAGCGCATGGTAAACGCACGCCCGACCAGGCGCGGAAAATCCATCCTGAGCGGCATGGGGCCACGCACCCATTGATTGCGCAGGCCCCGTTTCAAAAGCACCCCGGCGACGGAGTCGGTCGAAATCCGCCGCAGATTGTTGAAGAGCATCGTTTCGTCGGTCGCCATGGCCCAATTTTCCATTTGGTATGCCGCAGGACTTAGCGGACCCGCATGAAACCGTCCAGCCGCGCGGCGTTTTCCGAAACCCGACGTCTGGCTAAACGAGGCGGCTTTGCTGCACGGCAGCGCCGATGAAAGACGCAAATAGCGGGTGCGGATCGAGCGGTTTGGATTTCAGCTCGGGATGGAATTGCACACCGATGAACCACGGATGGTCGGGAATCTCGACAATCTCGGGCAGGATTCCATCCGGCGAAAGCCCGGAGAACACGAGCCCATGCTCCTCCAATTGCCGGCGATAGCCGATATTCACCTCGTAACGGTGACGGTGGCGCTCGCTGATATTGGTTGAGCCATAGATCTCCGCCACACGGCTTCCGGGTTTCAGCACCGCCTCATACGCGCCAACGCGCAT
>DATLVC010000130.1:0-4472 GCA_035577685.1 Micropepsaceae bacterium
GGCGGCAAGCCGGCTCCGACGCGTTCTGGTCTCTGGCAGATGGCCACCGGCGTGCTCAAACACCGCAATAAGATCGCGAGCATCGAGCTCGTCGACCAGCATACGGCAGCGCTTGCGCATACCTTCCAGGACATCAGCGGGCCGCCACTCAAACAGCTCAATGCCTATTCGGCGCGCAGCGATGCTCTCGCCGCGCAGGCGGATCACGCCGAAGGCAGCGCGCTCAAAGATCTGCGTAGTGAGTTCGACACCTTGGCGTGGCTGTTCAAACAGACCTCGGAGATTCTGATTCCGCTGAGCAAGGAACAGGTATTGCTGCAGCAGTATCGGCATAACCTGGCCAACTGGCGCGAAGCCTCGCAGCGGCAATACCATGAGGCCCTGCGGGCTCTCGCCGTTCGTGCGTTAACTCTCGCCGGCATATTGGCCGCCATATTCGCGCTGGCCGAAATCTGGCGGCGCTCGGTGCTTCGCTACGTGCACGAGCCCCGCCGCCGACATAAATTCCTGCTGATTCGCTCCATATTGCTATGGCCCATCGTGATCGGCATTGTTGGCCTGAGCTTCATCACCGAGATCAGCACCTTCGCCACCTTTGCAGGCCTGCTCACGGCCGGCCTCGCCGTCGCGATGCAAAGCCTCCTGGCATCCGTCGTCGGATATTTCTTGCTGATCGGCAAGTACGGCATTCGGGTCGGAGATCGAATCCAGATCGGCGCCGTGGTGGGCGAAGTGGTCGACTTGGGGCTGGTGCGAATGCATCTCATGGAACTCAATCAGCAGGGCCCGTTGGGGCCGACCGGGCGAGTGGTCGCATTTCCCAATTTGGTTGTGTTCCAGGCCTCGGGCGGTCTGTTCAAGCAAATCCCGGCCGGAGATACTTCTTGGCGCGAAACCACCCTGACCCTGCCCGCGGTCGCCGATTACGCGGCGCTCAAGGACAAATTACTGGCAGCAATACGCTCGGTCGTCGCGGAGTATGGGGACGCCAACCAGCCCACCCCGCAGGTGCAAATGCGCCTGGTCAATGGCCGCATGGAAGGCTTGCTCCGTTACCCGATGCATGTGGGCAAAGCGGCGGAAGTCGATGAGCGGGTGGCGCAGGCCGTGCTGAAGGTCATCGCCGAAGCTACCTAGGTGTCGGCCTCGCCGAGCCACCGTGGTCGCGCAACTGATGCGGGCCGCGCCGGCTACGTACATTTCCCGATTCTTTCCTGCCTTACAGCGTCACATACTTTCCCGCATTCACACTCGCGGGAGACCCCAATGGTCGAGACCGGCATCGATTCCATCTCATTGAACCTGAAAAGCGTATCGCGGAGCCCACGACGCGCCCGCCCGGTGGCGGCGATGATTCCCATGGCGATTTCCGTCCGGCACGTGCACCTGACGCAGCCGACAATCGAACAATTGTTTGGACCGGGCCATCTGTTGCAGATTCGTTCACCGCTCTCACAACCCGGCCAATACGCGGCAGAGGAGACCGTAACGCTGGTGGGTCCGCAGGGCCGATTGAATTACGTTCGAATCGTGGGTCCGCCGCGATTCGAGGATCAGGTGGAACTGTCGCGCACGGATGAGATCGAGCTCGGAATCAACGCCCCGCTGCGTGAGTCGGGCGATCTGTCGGGCACCCCGGGCATCGACATCGAAGGACCGGCGGGCCGCGTCACACTGCGACGCGGAGTCATATGTGCCTTGCGGCACATCCACATGAGCCCGGCCGACGCCGACGTGCTCGGGTTGAAGAATCGGGACAAGATCGCGGCCGTCGTCGTCGCGGGGGATCGCAGGATGGTCTTCGGCGACATTGTGGTACGAGTGTCGCCCGCATACAGAATTGAGTTGCATCTGGATACCGACGAGGGCAACGCCGCGGGCTTGCAGTCCGGAACCGAAGTGATGCTGACCGAGATTATTAGATGAAGCCGGGGGACGCGGCGGCACTAGGTATGAAGGCTCGTCGAATGATCGACCGCAGGCTGCAGCCGAGATTGCTGCAACGCTAGGTTCAGAAAAACGCCGGCGCGATTGGAAGCCTCCCTCGGCGAATACAAGCATGGCAGGGTTTGCAGCGTCTTTGCGAGCCGCTTCGGCGTGCCGAGATCGCTCCAGCCGCAGCGTGGCACCTGCATGACCCGCAGCACCGGCTCGGCGCCTTGCAGAATCTGGCGGGAGAAATCAATCTCCGGCACACCGCGGTAAAGATCCAGCGCTGCGGCCGAAAGACCTGGAGTGAATTGTTTCCGCGCCACTATTTGCCGCATTCTGTTCACGACGTGCGGGAATCGCTGAATGAACAGCTGCAGGATTGCGGTGCCTTTCGCGGCCACAATGAAGGCGTTCCACAGCGCACCGTCGGCCACCAGGGTATGGGCGAGCGCCGCGTCCGGTTTTTCCACGAACCGATCGACTGTCGATACGGCACCGTCGTGGGAACCCGGCACGATATAGCCGAGATCCGGATCGGGTTCTTCGGGAAGAATTCCCATGAGCAACACTTGGTCGAACCGCGTCGATAATTCTCGCACGCTGCGCTGGAGAGCTGCCGCCAGTACTGCCTCCTTTCTCACGTGATGATCCGAGGGCAATATCACGACATGTGCGTCAGGATCGCGCTCCAGGATGCAGAGCAGCGGCAGCAGAATTCCGTTCGCCGTGCCCCAGTTGCGAGGCTGAACGATGATGTTGACGGTTGCCATTCCCGCCAGCGCTGACTCCCACCAACGCTGGTGCCGCTGCGAGACGACGGCACAAATGTGATCAGGCGATGCGATCGATTCGGCGCGCTTGAGGGCGTCGTGCAGCAAAGAGTCGCCGCCGTGCAAGGAGCAGAACTGTTTTGGTATGGCGACGCCCAACGCAGTCGTCGTCACGCTGCGCAATCGGCTGCCTTCGCCTCCAGCCAGTACGATGGCCCAAGTATTTCTTGCTGCGTCCATCGAGCCTTTCCCGTTGGATCAGAGGCTATGATGGGACGCAAAATGGGATTGCGCAGCTGGGAAATATACCTATGCGGGGGGATGGTTCCCGCGACGTGGTTTCTCCCAGCAGCTATTTATTTGTCGAGCCTCCCGCTGCAGGGGGACCATTCGAATCGAGCAATGCCTCCGAGGTGCCGAGCCGCGAAATGTAATCGGCGAGCGCATCCTCTTCCTGCGGACGCATGCCCCGCAGCGCGGCCGTCATTTCAGGCGGCGCGAGGTCCCTGTGTAAAGCGGCCGCGGCGTCGATCTGCCGCCGCAGATACGGATAATGCTGTCCGGCGATACGCGGCACCCGATTGGCCGTTTCGCCCCGGCCATCGGCACCGTGACAGGCTGCGCAGATATGCGAGTATATTTCCTGTCCCACCCGCAATTGCTCTCCCGAACCTTTCACCGGATTCGGATTAAACTCCAGACCCGACAGATAGCTCGCCAGTGCGACGATATCATGTTGATTGTTGAAGGTCGGGTGCACCGCGACGATCTGCATCGCCGGATCCACGCGTGCTCCCGATCGGAACAGGTCCAGCTGCCGTTCCAGGTAGCGCCTCTGTTGGCCGGCGATGTTCGGGATGGCGCCATCCATCGAGCCCCATGCTTTCGGTGCATGACAGACTCCGCACGGAGCGTAGAGACGGCTGCCTTCGGACAGGGCAGGTCCCGCTCGGGCCACGCCGAAAAACGCCAAGGCCAGCATCGCCAGGAAAAGCCACTTCGCAGATTGCTGATAAGGGTTTTGCATGGGGATAGCTTATCCGGATACGCTGGAAGTCGATACCAAGAACGGACAGTCGAGCGACAAGCGACGTCGTGACTCGATTTCAGGGGCTCTAGCGTCAATGGGCACTGACCATCGCAGAATACGTACATCTACGGATCGTGCAATGGGCAGGGCAAGTTCAGAATTCCTCATGCAGGAATTTCTTTTATCACTTCAAAATCAGGAGAAGGTCATGAGCCTGGTACGTTGGGAGCCATTTGGCGATGTCGATACATTATTCAACCGGCTGATGCCGGCCAGCTTCACGCGTGTAGCGCTGCCAGGAAACGGCAGGAAGCTCGATTGGTCACCGTCCGCAGATATTAGTGAAACCGACAAGGAATACGTCATACGAGCGGAGTTGCCCGCCGTAAAGAAGGAAGATGTCCAGGTCACTTATGATGAGGGCGTGATCACCATCAAAGGCGAGCGCAAGCAGCAGAAGGATGAGAAGACCGAAAAATATCATCGTGTGGAAAGTTTCTACGGCAGTTTCGAGCGGAGTTTCTCGCTGCCCGAGAATGCGAATGCAGAGACGATCCGCTGCGAGAGCAAGGATGGCATCCTCACAGTGCACATCCCGAAGACGGAGAACGTCAAGCAGAAGCCCAAACAGATCACTGTACAGTGACGCGGTCTTCGGTTGACTTCTCGAGGGTCCTCGGCGGCAGTGGCGATGGCGCTGCCGCCGCTTGCCGTGGCATCATCTTAGCTAAACGTGAGTC
>DATLVC010000131.1:0-20898 GCA_035577685.1 Micropepsaceae bacterium
CTTCCCATTACCAGCAATGCGAGCCTTGCTGCCGTCGAAACCATCACCGATTCGAACACGGACGCTGTCGGTGCGCGTCAGCGTATGCTGCAGATTACGTCCAGCCAGACGGGCGGGTTCAGCATTTGGGGACAAGGGCTCTACAGCCAGTTCCACGGCTCCGACGAGGACAGCTATTCCGGCCATGGCGCAGGCGGCGTGGTCGGTTTCGATTTCAGCCAGGCGGAAAAAGGACATTTTGGCTTGGCGCTGACGATCTACAACGCCACGCTCGATGAGAAGAGCCCGCTGATCGCCAAGACGGACGCGAAATCTTACCTGATCTCGCCCTATGTCGGATTCAGGATCCAAAACTTCTTTCTCGATGCGCAATTGAATGCCGGGGAATCCAATCTCGACACCACCCGGACGGTGAATGTCGAGTCCATCACGCGCGTTGCCACGGGCAAGGCGAACGAGATGCTCGCCGCGGGCGGAATTTCCAGCGGCTATATTTGGGATATCGGATTCATTCGGCTGATTCCCCAGATCAATATCAACGGGATCGAAATGTTCGATCACAATTACACCGAATCCGGCGGCGGGGCGGGGGTCGACCTGACTATCAACTCGCATCACCAGAGTTCGCTGCGCAGCTTTGTCGGCTTTGCAGCGGACGGCTCCTATCAACTTCTGGGCATGCGTCTCGTGCCCCAGGTCCTGACAGGATGGAGCCAGGAGCTCATCGGCGGGGCGCCGACGGTCAACGCCGCGTTCGCCTCCAATCCGGATTCGACATTTGAAGTCTCCGGACCGGGGGCGGCGCGGTCGCGTCTGATTGCCGGCGGCGGCTTTGATTTCGTGGCGAGCAATTGGTCCATCGGACTCAATTACAACGCGACCATCAGCTCGTCGGCGCTTTCCCAGACCGCGGGGCTCAGCATGAGCGCCCGATTCTGAGCGGGCGCGAGCGGATAACCGGCCGGAATTTCGTTTAGACAGAAGAGGTTACCGTCTGTCGCCGGGACATAAGCCGGGCGCCTATCTGCCCGCCGGTTGGGATGTGTTGCGGCTCTCCCGCTCAGCGGCTATGGGAGTGGCCCAATTCGGCCCAGGGTTTTTCGGTTCATGAACGAGCAAACGCCATTTCGTCCGAAGGCGCGGCTGCCTCGCGGTTTCAGAGACCGCGACGAGGCGGAGCTTGCCGCCGAGCGGCGTATGCTCGAAACGATCCGACGCGTCTACAGCTCCTATGGGTTTCAGGCGCTGGAGACCTCCTCGCTCGAATATGCCGATGCGCTGGGCAAATTCCTGCCCGATTCCGACCGGCCGAACGAGGGCGTTTTTTCCTTCAAGGACGATGACGGCCAGTGGCTGTCGCTGCGCTACGATCTGACCGCGCCGCTCGCGCGCTATGTGGCAGAGAATTTCCAGAATCTGCCCAAGCCGTTCCGCCGCTATCAGGTCGGCACCGTCTGGCGCAATGAGAAGCCGGGGCCGGGGCGGTTTCGCGAATTCACGCAATTCGATGCGGATACGGTGGGGTCGGCATCGCCGGCCGCCGACGCCGAGCTGCTGATGATGTTCGCGGATTCGCTGGAAGCACTCGGTCTGAAGCGCGGCGAGTATGTCATCAAGTTGAACAGCCGAAAATTGCTAGATGGTTTACTGGAATCAATAAGCGTTGATGCCCCGGTAAGCGGCAATCAGCGTATGACCATTCTGCGAGCTGTCGATAAGCTTGATCGGATCGATTCCGAGGGAGTGTTTCGACTCCTTACAAAAGGTCGCAAAGACGAAAGCGGTGACTTCACGAAGGGGGCGGATCTTACGCCTGCGCAAGCCGACAATGTTATGCGTTTTCTCGGATACAGAGCGGTAGCAAAATCAGCAACGCACGTAGACTACGAAAGAGATGCGCTGTTCGCGTTAAATGGCAATAGCGAGAGTCGCCTGGCGCGTCTCGACCAAAGCGTTGCTTTTGGGCCCACTGGCATTCAAGGCCTTGCCGATCTCAGGAGCATAACGAATTTGGTAGAGGCAGAAGGCTATGCCGAGCGCATTGTCGTTGATCAAACAGTTGTTCGTGGGCTCGATTATTACACCGGCGCCGTGTTCGAAGCGCAGCTTACTTTTCCTGTCACCAATGAAGCGGGCGAGAACGTCGTCTTCGGTTCGGTCGGCGGCGGTGGGCGTTATGACGATCTGATCGCGCGCTTCACAGGCCAGACGGTTCCGGCCTCGGGCATCTCCATCGGCGTCAGCCGGCTGCTGTCGGCGCTTCGCGCGCGCGCCGGTGCGGAAGCATTCGCGGTCGAGCCGCTCATCGTCGTGCTGGTGCTGGACAAACCCGCGATCGCCGAAAGTTTCCGTCTGGCGCGTGAATTGCGCGATGCGGGTTTTCGTGCCGAAACCTATGTCGGTGAGGCCGGTATGAAAGCCCAGCTCAAATATGCCGACCGGCGAAGCGCCGCTATCGCCATCATCGAGGGCAGCGATGAACGCGCCCGCGGCGAGGTCACGCTGAAGGATCTCGCGCTCGGCGCCGAGCTCGCCAAATCGACCGAAAATCGCGCGGCCTGGGTAGCGGATCGTCCGGCACAGCAATCGGTGAAACGCGAACAGCTCGTTCCGGCCATTCGCGCCATCCTGGCCGCGCGCGGAAAGTGCTGACCATGCCGCCCTTTCCCAGTTACGACGCGCCGTTGCTGGAACAGCTCGACGCACAGACCGCTTCGATCCTCGGCGTGTTCGCCGCGAAATCCTATGCCCGCGCGGAGCCGCCCATTCTTCAGCCGGCGGATGTTTTCCTCGACCGTTCGGGGGAGGAAATCCGCCGCCGCACCTTTGTCCTCACCGATCCCGCAGGCCGCGAGCTGTGTCTGAGGCCAGATCTCACCATTCCGGTTTGCCGCATGCATCTCGAAAGCGGCGGCAAATTTCCCGCGCGGCTGTCTTATCATGGGCCGGCCTTTCGCTTTCAGCTCAACGCGCCGGAGCGGCCGAGCCAATTCCTGCAAACCGGCGTCGAATGTCTGGGCGTGCCGAACCGTGAAGCCGCCGATATCGAAGTGCTGACGCTCGCCGTCGAAGGCGTGCGCGCGGCCGGTCTGGAGCAATTCTCGATCCAGATCGGCGATCTTGCCCTGTTCGCCGGCCTCGTGGATGCGCTCGACATTCCGGCGCAATGGCGCGGGCGGCTGAAGCGGCATTTCTGGCGGCCCGATTATTTCCGCGAGCTTCTGGCGCGGCTTTCCAATGGCGGCAGCGTTCCGGGCGAACGCTATCTTGCCCATCTCGGCACCGCGGACGCGGGCGAAGCGCGGGAAGCGCTGGAAGGGCTGATGGATTATCTCGGTGGCACGCCGCTTGGCGGCCGCACGCGCGAGGAGATCGTCGACCGTCTTATGGAGCAGGCTGCGGAAGCCGCAGCGCTGCGCCTCGATAAGCGGGCGGTGGCGCTGATCGAGCGTGTGCTGTCGGTGTCGGGTCCGGCGTCTAAAAGCGTTGCCGAAATCGCAGGCCTTCTCAAGAAGCAGGGTATCGCGCTGGACGAGCCTCTCGAACGGATGCAATCGCGCATCGCAGCGCTGGCGAAACTCGGCCTCGCCGACAAACGCGTCAGCTTCGCCGCGCGTTTCGGCCGCAACATGGAATATTACACCGGCTTCGTGTTCGAGCTGTGGTCGCGCGATTCCGAAGGCGCCGTTCAGGTGGCCGGTGGTGGACGCTACGACACGCTGCTGAAGACGCTGGGCACACCCGGCGATATTCCGGCCATCGGCTGCGCCATTCGCAGCGAGCGCGTGCTCGCCGCACGCAGCGCCACGGGAGCGCGCTGACATGGCCAGCCCTGCTCTGATCCTAGCCATCCCGTCGAAGGGCCGTCTCCAGGAACAGGTGACGCATTATCTGGGCGATGCGGGCCTCACGCTGAAGCAGGTAACCGGCGCGCGCGATTACCGCGCCGCCATCGTGGGCGAGCCCGGCGTCGATGTGAAGCTGATGTCTTCGGCCGAGATTGCCGGCGCGTTGGGCGCGGGCGAAATCCATTTCGGCATCACCGGCGAAGACCTCATCCGCGAAACCATTCCCGACGCTGATGCCAAGGTCGCGCTGCTTCAGCCGCTGCGCCTGGGCTTCGCCGATGTCGTGGTGGCCGTGCCGCGCGCCTGGATCGACGTTGCCAGCATGGCCGATCTCGACGATGTCTGCACGGCGTTTCACGCGCGCCATCACCGGCGCTTACGCGTAGCGACCAAATATCTTTCGCTGACGCGCAATTTCTTCGCGGCCCACGGCATTGCCGATTATCGCATCGTGGAGAGCCTGGGTGCGACCGAAGGCGCGCCGGCTGCGGGATTGGCGGAAGCCATTGTCGACATCACGACGACGGGGGCGACGCTCAGCGCCAACGATCTGAAGGTGTTGGAGGATGGCGTCATTCTGAAAAGCCAGGCGCAGCTTGGCGCATCTCTCTCGGCGGCGTGGAGCAAAGATGCGCTGGCCGCTGCCGAGCGCCTGACGCTGCGCATCGCCGCGCGCGAGTTGGCCCGCAATTCCTATCTCCTCCGCGCCGAGATCGGCCGCGGCCGCGCCAAGATCGAGGCGGCGCTGACGAAGGTCGGCGCGACGTTCCTATCGCGCAGCGATCAGGGCGCGGGCAATCACGTCATTCTCTGCCGGCGTGAAATCCTGTCGGATGTGCTGAACGCGCTGCGTGAATCCGGCGTAAAAAGCGCGGTCGCGGCGGAGCCGGTCGATTATGTCTTCGACGAGGTCAATCCGCTGATGCAGCGCCTGCGCACGGCGCTGAAGCGTTAGCGTCACGTATCCGACCAGAGCCTGAGCAGATTGTGATAGCAGCCCGCGATTTGCACGAGTGACGCATGGCCCGGCGTGTCGCGGCCAAGCTGCTGCAACGCGGTGTCGAGCTCGAACAGGATGTCGCGTTTGGCTTCCTCCCGGACCATGCTTTGAATCCAGAAGAACGCGGCCAGCCGTGCCCCGCGCGTTACCGGCTCGACATGGTGCACGGTGGTGCCGGGATACAGCACCATGTGGCCGGCAGGCAGCTTGACGCGGCGCGAGCCGCCGCGATCTTCGGTCACCAATTCGCCGCCGTCATAATCTTCCGGGGCCGAGAGAAACAATGTCGCGGAAAGATCGGTGCGCACGCGGTGCGGCGTGCCGAAGACCGGACGAATCGCGCCGTCGATGTGGCCGCCATAGGATTGCCCGCCGGAATAGCGGTTGAACAAAGGCGGCACCACTTTCAACGGCAGTGCTGCCGAAATGAACAATTGGTTCCGGTCGAGCACATCCAGGATCAGGTCGCCCAGCTTGCGCGCGACGGGACTGCTTTCGGGCAATTGCACATTGTCCTTGACGCGGCTGGACAGATAGCCGGCCGTCGTTTTGCCGTCGGTCCATTCTGCACCTTCGAGCGCCTCGCGTATTTGCGCGACCTGCTCGGCGCTCAACACATCCGGAATATGCAGCAGCATGCCGCCTCAATAGTTGAAATTCACCGACAGCAATGCGGTGCGCCCAGGTCCGGGCACGACGTGAAAGAAATGTAGCTGATCGTAGTAATATTTGTCGAAGACATTGTTGACGTTAAGCTGCAAGGACATTTTTTCGCTCAGTGCATATTTGCCCATGACGTCGAAGGTCCAGTAGCTGGGGACCGTCTTAGTCGGCGGGACATTCTGAGTGTATTGCGACGAAACATAGCGGCCGCCACCCCCGATTTCGAATCCTTCGCCCAGGACATAGGTCGTCCAGACCGTGAACGTGTCTTTCGGTGTGTTCATCAGCGGCGAACCGACCGGGGCGGCGCCAGGGCCCGATTTCACGACATGCCCGTCGAGATAGGAATAGCCCGCCTGGATCTGCCAGTTCTCCGTTATTCGCCCCGTCGCGCCCAGTTCGAACCCATCGACGCGGAAGTCGCCGCCGAGCACGTTCAGGATCGAATTGGTTGGATCGGGGATGCGTGCGTTTTGCTTTTCCGAACGAAAAATCGCGCCCGTGAGTGCCAGATGATTGTTGAACAAATCCCATTTGGTGCCCGCCTCGAAGTTCTGGTTCTTCTCCGGGCTGAGATCAACGTTGCTGAGATTGAAGGAGCGGGAACTGGCGACGAAGGAAAGCTCCTCACCGGATGGGTTGAACGACGTGCCATAGGAGAAATAGACGTTCGCATTGGTCTCGAGCTTGTAAACCAGCGCCCCGCGATAGCTGAACATGCGGTCGACTTGGGGAATATGGTCGGTCCGCGTCACCAATCCCGGCGTTGTCGTGGAAAAATTCTGATCCTTGTAGTCCAGGCCGAAATAATCCCAGCGCACGCCGCCGGAAAGCTCCCATTGCGGGCCGAATTTGAGCGTATCGAGCGCATAGGCTGCAAAACTGTCCGCGCCCGTGTCGGTCTTGAAGCGCGGAAAGGTGCTCGTCGCAGTGAAGGGCACATGCGGATCGGGCGCCAACAGGGGAACCGACGGAACTCCGGTACTGTTGTCGAATTCGGGCTTGGTGGTTTCGTGGCCGCCCTCGATGCCGGCAACCAGCGTATGTTCGACAAAGCCGGTATCGAAATGGACGGTGGCGTCCGCCTGGTCCCATAACATCGTCTGCACGCCATTGCCGGAATTGACGTTGCGCGTGACCATCACCGCCGACAGGGGCGTGGTCAGCGGGACGCTCGTAGCGATCAGCGGCTCGGTGAAGCGGAAATTCTCCGAGTAATAGGCGTAGCGCAGCTGGTTGCGGACCGTGATGCCGTCGAGAAAATCATGTTCGACCTTGGCCGTCACGATGTCGGTTCCGGTCTTCATATAGTCGCTGGTGAAGCCGTAGAAATTTTGCCGCGGAACATGGGCCGGTTGGGTACCGAAATAGGGCAGCCCGTAATCGGGCACGTCGTCCGCCGACTGATGGAAATAAGACAATGTCAGCCGCGTGGGGGTGCCCAATCCCAGCGCTAGGCTCGGCGCAAAACCATAGCGGCTGGCTTCGGCGACATTGCGGCCTGCGACTTTCGCATCATGGCCCATCGCTGTGATGCGAAAGGCCGCGCCGGGTCCGAGGTCGGGCAGCGGTTCGTTGATGTCCACCGTCGCGCGGCGGGTGAGGTCCGTGCCGGCCGTCAACGTTCCGGATATAAAACTGTTCAGGCTCGGCAGTTTGCTCACCTGATTGATGACACCGCCGGTGGAGCCGCGTCCGAACAGAATGGAGGCCGGACCTTCCAGAACCTGAATTTCCTCCATATTGAAGGGATCGCGGAAATAATCCCCGATGTCGCGCTGGCCGTCGATGAACATGTCGGTGCGAGCGACGAAGCCCCGGATCGTCGGGGAATTGCCCAGGGATTTGAACTCGCCGGCTCCGATCGTGATGCTGGGTACGCTGCGAAACGCGTCGTTGAGATTGGTGACGGCGCGGTCCTTGAGCAATTGTTCGGAAATCGTGTCGATCGATTGCGGCGTGTCGACGAGTGGCTCGGTGAGCTTGGGCACGCTGGGTGTCTGGACGGCGTAATCCATTGGGCGCTGGCCTTCGATCAGCACCTGTTCGGTTTGCTGTGGGCTGGCGGCGGCGGTTTGGGTCTGGGCGGCTGCGGGAAAAGCATAGAGCAGACCCAATCCTGAACCGGCCAGAAGACTCGCGCGAAGCGGCACGCCGATGCAGCGGCGCAACGAGAAATTCATGTTCGACAACTCCCCAATACTTCGATGGTATTGGTGATATCTGAACGAATATCACGATGAGATCAAGCGGGATTTGGCCGATTTTTGTGGGATCGGATCAGAAAGAGCGGTTCCTCAATAGCGGAAATTCAGCGTCAGCAGCGCCGTGCGCCCCGCGCCCGGCACGACATGGAACGGGTGAATCGCGTCATAATAATATTTGTCGAAGATGTTGTTCACGTTGAGCTGCAAACTCAGCGTCTCGCTGAGATCATATTTGGCCATGGCATCGAAGGTCCAATAGCCGGGCACGGCGCGCAAGGGCGCGGTGTTCTGCGCCAGGCGGCTCGACACATATTGCCCGCCGGCGCCGATCTCGAAGCCGCCGCCCAAACGATATTCCGAGAAGAAGCTGAGCGAATTCTTCGGCGTATTTGCGAGCGGCGAACCCACCGGCGCTGCGCCTGCTGCCGATTTCGTCACCTCGCCGTCGAGATAGGTATAGCCCGCGGTGATCTGCCAATCGTCGGTGATGCGGCCCTGAACACCGACATCGAAACCGTCGACGCGCTGCGTGCCGGCCAGCATGTTGAAGCCGGCATTGTTGGGATCGGGGACGCGGGCATTTTCCTTTTCCAGCCGGAACACGGCCCCAGTCAAGGACACGCGTTCGTCGAGTACATCCCATTTGCTGCCGAATTCGAAGGTCTGATTTCTCTCCGGCGCGAGATCGGCATTGGCGATGCCAAGGCCGCGCCCACTGGTAATCTGGGACAGCGTTTCCGCTGACGGATTGAACGAGGTACCGTAATCGAAATAGATGCTGCCATTCGTGACCGGCTTATAGACGAGCGCGCCCCGATAGCTCGGCACCTTATCGATGCGCGTCACATCGTCATTGCCGGTGATCGCACCTGGCGTCGTGGTGGAATAGCGCACGGCGCGATAATGCGAGCCGAAATAATCCCACCTCAGGCCGGCGCTGATCTCCCATTGCTCTCCCAATTTCACCGTGTCGAGCGCGTAGGCGGCGAAACTCCAGGCGATGGTGTTGGCGATCAGCCGCGGAAACGTACTGGCGGCGATGAAGGGCCGGTCCGGATTGGGGTTCAACAGCGGCACGGTGGGAACACCCGAACTGTTGTCGAATTCAGGGGCGGAGCTTTCGCGCCCGCCTTCGATGCCCGTCACCAGCGTATGGTGAATGGGGCCGGTGTCGAAATGCGACTGCGCCTCGGCCTGATCCCAGGCCATGGTCTCGGTGCTCTTGCCGCTCCAGATGTTGAAGCCGACATTCACGTTCGAAAGCGGCGTGCCCACCGGCGCGCTGATGATGGGTTCTCTGAGGCGGAAATCGCGCGTGTAATTGGCATAGCGCACGGTATTGCGCAGCATGATGTCGGCCGTGAGATCGTGCTCGACCTTGAATGTTCCGACATCGGTGCCGGTCTTCAGGGAATCGCTTTTGACGCCATAGAAATTCTGCCGCGGCACTGGCGCGGGCACCGTTCCGAACCAGGGCACGCCATAATCGGGCACATCGTTCGCGGTCTGGTCGAAATAAGAGAGCGACAATCGCGTCGGCGTACCGATGCCAAGTGCCAGACTGGGCGCCAGACCGAAGCGGTTCTGCTGGGCGGCATTGCGTCCGGCGACACTTTGCGCATGGACCATGGCATTGAAGCGAAACGCCGCGCCGGGGCCAAGGTCGGGCAGGGGTTCATCGATATCCACGGTCGCGCGGCGCGTCATATCGGTGCCGCCGGTGATCGCGCCGTCGACGAAACCGGAAAGAGTCGGCATCTTGCTCGCCTGATTGATCACGCCGCCGGTCGAGCCGCGGCCGAACAGCACAGAGGCCGGTCCTTCCAGCACTTCGATCTGCTGCAGATTGAAGGGATCGCGCGAATAGCTGCCGAAATCGCGCAACCCGTCCAGGAACATGTCGTTGCGGGCAAGAAAGCCGCGAATGGTCGGATTGTTGCCCTGCCAGGAGAATTCGCCCGCGCCCAGACTGATGCCAGGGACGTTGCGCAGGGCGTCGTTCAGATTGGTGACCGCGCGGTCCTGTAGCACCTGTTGCGGCACCACATCGATCGACTGCGGCGTATCCAGTAACGGTTCGGTGAGCTTGGAAAGCGCGGGTGCCACGATCCGGTAACCGTCCGGCCGCTGGCCCTCGATCAGAACCCGTTCGGGCTCTGCCGGAGCCGCCGCAGCAACATTCTGGGCCGCCGCGGGAAAGGCGCAGATAAGGCTGAGGGCGGAGCCCGACAGAAAACGCCGCGCGAGCATCTTCGGCGTGGAACGAGCTGCGCTTGGAACGCGCGCTCCTGGAATGAACGGCATGGGCCCCCGGTAACCAAGAATGTCCTACTGCCTATGAGACGTTCTCAGCGGCCTCCACCCCCAGCGGGATGCGCTAATATTTTCCTTGCCAGCAATCCCCCGAATAATGGGATAGTCCGGATGAGACGAGGGCACGGCATGAGCAACCGGCAAAGCGCAACCGAAGAGCAGACCTTGGCGGAAGCCTGTGCCACGCTTGTTCAGCGTCAGCAGTCGCGCGCCAGCAACTCGGCCGATGCGCAGGATGTCGCACAGGATGCCTGCACCCGCGCGCTCGCTCTTACCGAACCGGGCGCGGTGCGCGAGCCGATGCGCTATCTCATGCGCATTGCGCGCAATCTGTTCGTGGACCGGCAGCGGCGGCGTTCGCGCGAAGCTGCCATTTTCCAGACTCTCGACGGCGCCGAGCCGCATGTGCGCGACGCCGCCGATCCCGAACGCATCCTCGCCGGCAAGCAGGAGCTTCAACGCGTGCTCGCCGTAATCGATTCATTGCCGCCGCGCTGCCGGGAAGCCTTCACGCTGCATCGCTTTCATGCGCTGAGCTATGCGGCCATCGCGCGCCGCATGGGAATCGGCAGCGGCACGGTCGAGAAACATATCGCCGAAGCCATGCTCAGGATCACGCGCGCTTTGCGGGACGGCACGGAGAACCGACCATGAGCGCAACATCGCACATCACAGACGGCGAGGAAGCGGCCCTTTGGTTTGCGAAGCGCCGCCGCGGCGTGATGACGCTGGAGGAGCGGGCCGCGTTCGAAGCCTGGCAGCGCGTGCCTGGCAATGCAGCCGGGATGGCAGAGCTCGAACAGGTCTGGGCCGGCCTGCAAATCGCGCAGGCGCATATCCGGCCGAACGCTGCGCCCGCCGACGTTCCGCGCGCGCCGAGAATTGCCGCTTCAGCGTTGCTCGCGGTCGTGTGCGCGGTGTCGATCGGCATCGGGGTAATCTCCTACAGCGGCCATCACGAATTCTGGACCAATTTGGACTGGGTCGACCGGTAGAGCAGCTGTTTGATTTTGGCGATTTGGCCCGCGCGAACGGGATGAGACGATGATGACGGCTCTTCTCATTCTGCACGGCCTTCTCGCCGTGGCGCTCCTGGGTGCGGTCACGCATCAGGCGCTAGCGGTCAGTGTCCGCCGCAGCGAAGCGCGGACGCGGTCCTTCCTCACGCGGTTTCGTGCGACCGACGCGTCCGCCTATGGCACGCCAGTGGTGGTCCTATATGCGGCGGTGATGCTGTTGGGCGCCATTCTCTATCCGCGCTATCGCTTTCTCGTTCGGCCTTTGCTGCAAACGCTCGATCTACGCAGTGCCAATGGTGCCTTCGAGCTGAAGGAGCATTTCTCTGCGCTCGGCCTGATGCTGTTACCAGGCTATTGGGCGTGCTGGAAATCCCCGCTCGCCCCGGAATATGACTCTGCGCGCCTCTGGCTCACTTGGCTCATCGCGCTGGCTGTGTGGTGGAATTTCGTGACCGGTCAATTGCTCGTGGCCATCAAGGGGCTGTTCCCATGAAGGTGCGTGGACGGCTGATGGTTTTCTCGGCGGCGGCTTCGGCGGCCTACACGCTCGCCTATTATTTCGACTGGTCGCTGTTCCAATATTATGTGGCGGAGGGGCGCTTTCATTTCGTGCCTCTGCCGGCATCCGCTGGTCCTCCGATCCTCTGGTATGGCTGACTCGCCACGGCGGTACTCGCGGGTCTCGCCATCGCCATTGCAGTACCGCGTCGGCTGCTCGCGCGGTTGCCGGCCGACCTTGTGTGGCTGGTTCCGTTCGTGGCGGTGCTCGCCGCGCTGATGTACGAGATGCGCTGGTTCCTGTGAGCCGAAAACAAAAGCGGCCCGGAACGACCGGGCCGCTTTTGCACGTTGCAATAGCAATCAGACCGACGAGGCCCGAATGCGTTCCGGGGTCAAGGGCGCGCGGCGGATACGCGTGCCGGTCGCCTCGAAGATCGCGTTGTTGATCGCAGCCGCGAGCGGCCGCATCGTCGCCTCGCCCGCGCCGGTGGCCATTGCTTCGGGATGGTTCAGCAGCACCACATCGATGACGGGCGGCGCTTCGGTGATGTCGACAATCGGGTAGGTCAGCCAGTCGACGCTTCTGACACCGTTGCGGTCGAACTTCACTTCCTCGTGGATTGAACGCGAGAGACCCTGCACGACATTGCACTCGACCACCCGTCGCAGCGCCGCGGGATTGATGATCAGGCCGCAATCATGGGCGACAACCACGCGCGGCACCCGCAACGCCCCGGTCTTCGTGTTCACTTCCACATCGGCGATAATCGCGACGATGGTGTTGGTGCGCTGAGAATAGGCGACGCCGCGTCCGGTGACGATGTCGCCGCGCTTGACACGGCGTGCGCCGGCCTTGCCTGGTTTCCAGCCAGCCTTGTCGGCTGCCGCCTGAAGCGCCGCGCGGTCGCGCGGTTCGGACAAATATTTCAAGCGGAATTCCACCGGATCGGCGCCCGCCGCAAAGGCCACCTCGTCGATGAAGGATTCATGGGCGAAAGTGATCTGCGGCCCCAGCGGATCGCGCATATGCGACGTGCGGAGCGGCGAGGGTCCAGGCAGCATCGCCGGGATGCATTCCCAGGCCATGCGCTTGGTTTCGAAGGTGTAAGCGTTGTCGGGCAGATTGAACGCCGGCGTGCGCGCGCCCTTGTGCCCGAGTAGCATGCCGGCCAGCGTGTCGCCCGCGTCGGCTTCGGTGGAATTCGTTTCGAGGCGCGAGAAGCCTTTCGAAACGAAGTCGATCGCGAGCACGTTGCCCTTGTCATCCAGCGCGGCGCGGCCCTTATGCACCGAAGCCGGTGCTTTCGGGTCCCAGCCATGGCCTTCGTAGCGCATGTATTGGACGCGCACCGGCTTGCCCACGAGTTGCGACATCACTGCTGCATCCATGGTCACATCGCCCGCATCGTTGCGGCCATAGGAGCCCGGACCTGTCACCCAGATGGCATGGACTTTTTCTACCGGCACGCCGAGACAGCCGGCAACGCCTTGCGCCGCAAAATGCGGCTTCTGCGTACCGGTCCACACCGTCACGCCGTCGGGGCGCACATCGGCGACCGCGCAGCCCGGACCCATGCTGGCATGGGACTGGAACGGCCACTCATAATCGGCCTCGACGATCTTCGCGGCCTTGGCGAAAGCGGCGTCGAGATCGCCCTTCTCCTGCTTGTCACCTTTGGTGACCGGCGCCTTGCGGATGTAATCGTAAAGCTGTGCCTGATCGACGAACGGATCGGACACTTGCGACCAGGTTACGTGCAACGCTTGCGCGGCCTTGATCGCATCCCATTCGCGCGGCGCAACCACGCCGATAAAGTCGCCCTTGCGAACGACCTTCGCGCCAGGAATGGAAGCGATGGAACTCTCGTCTACCGACACCACCGACGCGCCGGCAATCGGCGGACGAATCATGCGGCCATGCAACATGCCCTCGACGCGGATGTCCTGGACCCAGGGCTTGGTGCCGAACACTTTGCCCTCGACATCGGTACGCGGCGGCGAGGTGCCGACCAGTTTGTAGTCCTTGTAGGATTTGGGCTTGGCAGGCGAAGTCAGCGCCAGCGGGTTGCCATATTGGTTGTTCCAGCCGATCTGCGAATGGAAATAGCCGCCGCCGATCAGTTCCGCATAGCTGATCTTTTTCGCGGGATTGCCCATCACCGAAACGACGCCGTCCGTGACCGTGAGCTGATCCGGCGCAGCGCCCAGTTTTTCGGCCGCGCGCGTCACGAGCTGACGCCGCGCTTCGGCACCGGCAATGCGCAGTGCGGCGCCCGCAAAGCGCACGCCCGTGCTGCCCGAGGCGCCGCCCTGGTTCACCGTGAGCGCGGTATCGCCCTGCACGACGGTGACGTTCTTGATCGGAACGTCGAGTTCTTCGGCCACGATCATGGCCATGGCGAGGTCGGTGCCTTGGCCGCCGTCGATCTTCCCAAAATAAACCGTCACCCCGCCATTGGGGGCGATGGAGAGCCACGAATCGAGTTCGGTCGGCAGCAGCGGCGGCCTGCCGTCTGCGCCTGCAGTGGCGGCCATCACATTGCCGGTATCGGCCATAGAGAAGGCCACGACGAGCGCGCCGGTGCCCTGGAGCACGGAGCGGCGCGAAACGGAGGAGGGGATGTTGGCGTTCATGGGTTTTCTCCTCACGCCATCTTCGCGGCGGCGCTTTTCACGGCGCGTAAGATTGCCGTGTGCGTGCCGCAGCGGCATTTCAGTCCGGTCAGCGCCTGGCGGATCTGATCGTCCGTGGGCTTCTTGTTCTTGTTGAGGAAGGCGGCCGCCGTCATCACCCAGCCGTTCAGGCAATAGCCGCATTGCACCACCTGTTCTTCGACATAGGCGGTCTGCAAGGGATGGGGTTTTTCCGGTGTGCCGAGGCCTTGGAGGGTGGTGATTTCATGACCAGCCGCCCTCGAGATGGCGGTCACGCAGGA
Source organism: Micropepsaceae bacterium (assembly GCA_035577685.1). Taxonomy (GTDB): domain Bacteria; phylum Pseudomonadota; class Alphaproteobacteria; order Micropepsales; family Micropepsaceae; genus CAIYRG01. The sequence continues at coordinate 14,488 of DATLVC010000131.1, forward strand.
CCGGGTCGCCACGCCGTCGACATGCACGGTGCAGGCGCCACATTGCGACAGGCCGCAGCCGAAATGGGGATTGTTCAGCCCGAGATCGTCTCTCAGCGCATAGAGCAGCGGCATGTCCGGGTCCGCTTCGACCGTGTGGTCGACTCCATTAACCCGGAGGGAAAATTTCTCAGCCATGGGCGTTCCTTTTTGGCGCGAATCTGGAGGCGTGGCGTTAACGCCACGAAGAGGCCATTTCTAGCATAAGGGGCCTGTGCTGTCGCGGGTTTGTGGTACATTGCGGCACAGGAAGGGTGATATTCACCGCGACATAGCGGGCACTCATGGAGACAAAATAATGAAGGGTTGCCTTAAGATTTTTGGTGCGGCGATTGTTGCTGCATCGACTTTGGCGCTTTCCGGGGCCGTGCCGGTTCAGGCCCAGAATACGCCCGGCGACAATGTCTGCCTCAACGTAACGGAAATCCAGAACACCCAGGCCGTCGACAAGCGGACGATTCTCTACAAGATGCGTGACGGCAAAATCTGGCGCAACACGCTGGTCGCCGATTGTCCGACACTTGTCGGATTCAGCTCCGGCGGCTTCAGCCAGGTGGCGCACACGGATTTCATTTGCGCCAATTCGCAGCTTATCAAGACCCAGAGCGGCAATGTCTGCCGGCTCGGCGCGTTCACGCGGGTCAACTAAGCCTTTTGCATCGCATCATGAAAAGGGGCCGAGACATTTCCCGGCCCCTTTCGTTTTGGGACGCAGCGCCGGTTCAGCGGCTGGCCAGGACTTCCATCGTGACCATGTTGCCGTGCTCGGCGTGACAATTCATGTCGACGCGCGTCACATCTCGCCGGTTGCCGGGCAGGTCGAACGTCTTGAGCCGGTCCTGACGCAGGACGTCGCCATTGTCGATGCTGAGATTGGTCCGGTCGCCATTGGCGAATGTCACGATCACGCTGCGGCAGCGCGCATCGTCGTTGACGGGGCGTAGCGCGATCGTATCGACATTGCGGCCGCGCCAGCCAGCAAACGTCATTTCGTGATCGCCCCGGCCCTCGAACCTTTCGCGTCCGACGGTGATCCAACCCGACGTATCCAACTGCCCGGTCACATAGCCGCCGGAGCGATTGTCATCCCAATGGAACATGCGCGACCACATCCGATCCCAATCCGGGCTGCGGCGCCATTCCGCCTGGTAGCGGCCGACATCGGCGGCGATTTCCACGTCGGCGCCGTCGCGGTCCATGGAGCGGCAATTGAGGTCGAGCCGCCGGATCACGCGGCTTTCGCCGGGCAGGTCGACGGCGACGATGCGCCCCATCGGCAGGAAGCCGTGAAATACGTCGCGCCTGTCGCCATTGCCAAACGTCGCCGTGACGTTGCGGCAGGTCACATCGGATTTGTGCGCGCGCAATGCCAAGGCTTCCACGCGTCCGCCGAAATTGGTGTATTCGACGTCGTGATTGTTGCGATACGAAACATCGACCGAGCCGATCCGGTCCCAATCCGCCAGCGCGGGTACCGCGATGCCCGATAAAAGCACCGTGGCGAGGACCATGAGACGGGGGTTTGTCATGACAAAACTCCTCTTTGTTCTTTGCGTGGGCGGCGATGGCGGCTTTATGCCGTCGGGCCTACCCGTTCCCTTGACAAGAAACGGGCCGTCAAAGTCTTGGTTCCGCTTTCCGGCCCCCTCACGGCAGCCTGTGTATTTTGTTACGATGCATGGGCTGAACCCCTGCTGAATGGCGATGCGCATGAAATATTCACTTCGAATCGCGCTGTGTGCGTTTCTTCTTGGCGCGCCCGGTTTCGCATGGGCGAATTATTATGACGACCCGCACGAGATCGATGTCACCGGCCCTTACACGCAAGCGGCGACTGGCATGGTGTTCCCCGAATCAGTGCGCGATTTTCAGCGCGACGAAGTGATCAGCTACAATTCCGAACGCACCGACGAGAGCGCGACCTATATCCGCGAGAAAGACGGCTCGATCATCGCCATCAGCGTTTACGTCTATCCCGTGCCTGCGGATCTCGGTTCGGCTCTGGCGCAGTCCCTGCCGAAAGAAGATCTGGTCGGTGCCTGGTACATGCTGGGCGAACAGCTTTTCAACGAGGAAGAGGAGGGCGTCGTCGAATTGCATCCCGGCGCTGAACTCGTGGATGGCGGCGAGACATCCTTCGATCAGCATGGCGTGAGCTATCCCGGCGCCTTCAGCACCTATCGCTACGACGAGGATTTCTTCGGCAGCGTGCAGCCCGTGCGTTCGCAGCTGCATGTTTTTCCGATGGTCGGCGGCAAATGGATGGTGAAATATCGCATCACCTATCCCGAGGGCGTTGACGGCGCCGCCCAAGCGACCGCATTTATTCACGCGCTCCCCTGGACCATTCGCGGCTTGAAATAGGACAGATTCCCATGACAACACGGCGGCAGATTCTGAAAGGTTTGGCAGCAGCGAGTGCAAGCCTTCCCTTGGCGCGCGTGGCACGCGCGGCTCCGGCCGCGTGCGGGCCTAAAAAATTCTGGACCATGATGGGCGATTATCCCCACACCCATGCGCTGCACGCGGGGACCGTGAAATCGTCTTGCGTCAATCTCGACATCGCGCCGGTGAAAGTACCGGCCACGGCTTTTGCCCGCACCGTCGCCATGGAGTTCGACGTTTCCGAATTGTCGCTCATCACCTTCCTGCAGGCCAAAACCTATGGCCGCAAACTCGTGCTGCTGCCGGCGGTGAATCTCAGCCGCTTCCAGCACCCGTTCCTGATGTATGATTCGACGCGCGGCGTCGTGAAGCCCAAGGATCTGGAAGGCGCCCGCGTCGGGGTTCGCCTATACACCGCCACCACGCCATCCTGGCTGCGCGGCATCCTGGCCGACGATTACGGCGTCGATGTCAGCAAGATCAAATGGTTCGCTTGGCAAAAGCCCAACGTGCCCGAATGGCATGATCCGCCAAACGTCACCATGATTCCGCAGCAGGATTTGAAGGAGATGCTGCTCAAGGGCGAGGTCGATGTCATTCAGGCCGATCCCATCGACGATCCGCGCATCAAGACGGTGATCCCCGATCCGGAGGCTGCCGCAAAAGCCTGGCAGGCCAAGCACAATGGCGCCATCCAGATCAATCACATGGTCGTGGTCAAGGAGGAGCTGACCCGCTCCGACCCCGCGGCCGTGCGCGAAGTCTGGCGGCTGATGTCCGAATCCAAACGCGCGGCCAAGGAAGCGCCGAAGGAGGCCGCGTTCACGCCGTTCGGTCTGGAGGCCAACCGGCACAATATCGAAGTGGTGATCGACTACGCTTTCCGCACCGGCATGATTCCGCGCCGCTTCAGCGTGGACGAATTGTTTAACGACGTCACGGCCACTTTGGTTTGATGCTCGCCTCGCGCGTATGGAATCTGTCCCATTTCGCGACAAAATTGCCCCATTTGCGGACAATCTGACCAAGATTTTCCGATGTTAATCAACATTTGCGAAACCAATAGCTGACCGATGGCGCCGTACGTAATTTCGCGCTGGCATCTATCGGAAAGCATTCCCCCGTGCGGTTTCGGTTTCTCAGCATCAGCATTCTGGCAGCGGCGTGTTTCGCGTTTCAGCCTGCGGCTCACGCGAGCTTGGCTCACCCCAAGCCGTTCGATTCCAGCCCCATCGACCAAAGGAACCCCCACCCGGGCGGTACCGGCGGAGGCGGGGATACCACGAACGCCGACAATCACGATGCCGGCAATCACGATGCTGGAAACCATGGCGGCGGCGTGAGCGGTTTCGGCGGCAGCCTGATGGGCAATGGTTTCGGCGCCGGCTTTTTCGGCGGCGGGGGTGGTGGCGGACAGTCCGGAGGCGGTTCCGACGGCGCAGGCGGTTCCGGCGGCTCAGGCGACCAATGGCATGACGGGCTCGCCGACAATGGGGATTCCCACGGCAACGATGGCTGGCCCAATGGTCCCATCGGCGGTGACAATTTGCCCCTGTTCGGCGGCGACGGCCCGCCGAATCTATTTCCGGACCTGCCGGATGATTCGGGCAATGGACCGACCAATTTCGTCGGCACGCAGGATGCGCCTGACCCCGTGCCCGAACCCTCCAGCATTGCGGTGCTGGCTGCCGCGCTGCTCGGCTTCGGCGCCGCGGGCCGGTACAGGCGCGCCCGCGCAGAATAATCTGGACAAAGAATAACAGCGCGATTCCGCGGCAGCCCTAGCGACCGCGACTCGCGCCGAGCGGAGGCCGGGCCGGGCCCCAAAACAATTGTGTCGCATAGGCATAAGAGCCTTCGATCACCACGCCCACGCCCGCGCGGTTGTAACGTTCCGCAAGGATGTTCGCGCGGTGGCCTTCGCTGTTCATCCAGCCGCGGACGGCGCGGCGGGCAAAGGCTCCCGGATCGAAGGCGCGCGCGTCGTCGCGCTCCATCATGATGTTCTCGCCAATGGCGCCATAGGGGCCGAAGTTCTTCTTCACCATCTCCGCGGCAACGAAGCGGCCCTTTTCGTCCTCATGCGCGAAAGGCGCGCCATGCGCCATGTCGTAGGACCGTTCGCGCGCCATGCGTTCGAGCGCCGAATCGGAGGCGAGGCGGCCGGCGCCGGGCGCCAGCCTCGCACGCTCCGTGTTGATGCCGGCCTCGATCAGCGTCTCGGCCTGCTGCTCCTCGGCTTCGATATCGACGGCGCGAAGCGACTGTGCCCGGGACGCCATGCCGCCGGCGATGAGAAAGCCCGAGAAGAGCGAAAGAACGACGGCCTGCCGGATGAAACTGTGCATGGACGATATATACCGCTCCCCGCGGGCTTCGCAATCCTCGTGAGCGCGAAGCGGCGGCATCATAATTGAGCTTTATCGTGAACATCCATACTATCCGTATACAGAATTATACACCAGGGCTCGCAATCCGTACAAAGATGAACGCCGGATGAACGGCGCTTCGCTAACGAAGCTGTGAAGCTGCGGCCCTTGCCGGTTCTGTAATCGCGCCGGCCCGATCCCCATATCGGTAATGACAAACGCAAGTTTCGGCAGAAGGGACGTCCGCGATTGGCGAAGACATCAGAAGGAAACGGACAATGAAACGAATGGCAGCGGTGCTGGGCGCCGTGGCGGTGGCCGGGCTTCTCTCGGGATGCGTCGCGGACGGCGCCTATTCCGGTGGTTATGGGTATGGCGGGTATTCCGGCGATTATGGATATGGCGGGGTCTATGACCCTTACTACGGCTACCCAGACCCCTATTACGGCGGCTTTGGCCTTGGTTTCTATGACGGCGGATACTGGGGTGGCGGCCATGGCGGCTGGCATGGCGGTCACGGCGCTGGCCCCGGCGCGCATCTCGGTGGCGGCGGGCACGTTGGCAGTGGCACTGGCGGATACGTCGGCGGTGTGCATGCTGGCGGGGGCGGCCGCGGTTTTCGCGGGGGCTGACGGGAGCGCTGTTCCAAAACAAAAAGGGCCGGAAGAAATCTTCCGGCCCTTTTTTCTTTTCGCGTGAACGCTTGGATTAGAAGTCCATGTCGCCCATGCCGCCGCCGCCATGTCCATGGCCGCCGCCGCCACCAGCCGCCGGCTTCTGCGGACGGTCGGCAATCATCGCCTCGGTGGTGATGAGCAGCGCCGCAACCGACGAAGCGTTCTGCAGCGCGATGCGCACGACCTTGGTCGGATCGACAATGCCCGCATCGATCAGATCGACATATTGCTCGTTCTGGGCGTCGAAGCCATAGGTGCTCGACTTCTGCTCCAGGAGCTTGCCGACGACGATGGAGGCTTCCATGCCGGCATTCTCAACGATCTGGCGCAGCGGAGATTGGATCGCCTTCTTCACGATGGCGATGCCCTGGTTCTCATCCTCGTTCAGCCCCTGAAGGCCGTTCAAGACTTTCGTCGCATAGAGAAGCGCCGTGCCGCCGCCGGGAAGAATGCCTTCCTCGACCGCCGCTTTGGTGGCGTTGAGCGCGTCATCCACGCGATCCTTCTTCTCTTTCACTTCGACTTCCGTCGCACCGCCGACGCGGATCACCGCAACACCGCCGGCGAGCTTCGCCAGCCGCTCTTGCAGCTTCTCTTTGTCGTAATCGGAGGTCGTCTCTTCGATCTGCTGCTTGATCTGGCCGACGCGCGCCTGGATGTCGGCTTTTTTGCCGATCCCGTCGATGATCGTGGTGTCATCTTTGGTGATGCGCACGCGCTTGGCAGTGCCTAGCATGTTGATCTTCACGTTCTCGAGCTTGATGCCGAGGTCTTCGCTGATCACCTGACCGCCGGTAATGACGGCGATGTCTTCGAGCATGGCCTTGCGGCGATCGCCGAAGCCTGGCGCTTTGACGGCGGCCACGTTCAGGGTGCCGCGGAGCTTGTTGACGACGAGCGTGGCCAGAGCCTCGCCTTCGACGTCTTCGGCGATGATGAGG